>CBFHAS010000172.1:0-7011 GCA_965653625.1 uncultured Burkholderiaceae bacterium
GTGCGGCACCGAGCTGCAACGGCGCTCGGCTCCGTGTTGATTCCCGTGCGTGCCGCTCCACAGTGGGTACCTGAACGCGCAGGAGATTCGACATGTTCAACCGTGACCCGATCCGCAGCCTGAGCTGGGCACTGCAACGTGCGCTGACGCACGACCTGCTCGATGTGGACGAGCCGGCAGTCGATGCCCGGCATCGCATCAACAGACGCCGCCCGCGCGAGCGGGAGTGCGACGTGGTGCTGTTCGGGCAGGTCTGGTCGGGCGAGGCGCTCGGCCTGAAGAGCGACGACGCCCATCTGCGGCTCGAACAGGACACTGTCGTCATCATCGGCCCCGAGCAGGATGCGTGTGTCTACGTCTCGACCGAGCTGCTCTATCACGTCATCCACCCGAACCGCAGCTTCTTCCTCGACGTGGCGGCTCACGCCATGGCGCCGAAGTCCGAAGCCCGCGGGTACGAGGGACGCGACGATCCGGTCACCGAGGCCGTGGACATCGAGGTCGAGGCCATGCTCGCCCGGCTGCACGCGCAGGTGAAGGCGAGCGAGCCGCAGCGTGCGCCGCTGGTGGCCAGCTACCTGCACCGCTGCGCTGCGCGCTTTGAAGCGCCGCTGCGTGCCTTCACCGCGGACCGCTGCGCGCTCGTCAACGCCGGCGATCGCCGGCATTGATGAAGAGCCGCAAGCGCGCAGAGTCCCGACGGACGGTCACGCGACGAAGCACGCCTTCGGCCACGGCGGACCACCGTCACACTGTGCCGAAGCCGAGCGCCGCCACTCCCAAGGGGCGACGGCCGCCCGGTCCGCCCACAGTCCAAGTCGCTGCGCGCGCGCTTTTCGCTCCAGCATCGGAAGGGTCTTGTCAGTGGCGTAGCGGGTGTACGCCCAGGCCATCCCGGCACGCACCTGCTCGGCGCTCGCGTCGTTGCGTTCACACGTGACGCGCGCGACGGTGCGGCCATACCGGTCCGTGGTCACGGGATGCACGTGAGCGCGCGTCTTGAAGCACAGCGCTGCCAGGTTCTGGCGACTGCGGTGTCCGAAGGCCTGTCGATTCTCCGGGGCGTCGATCCCCGCCAGGCGCACGACGACGTTGGTGGCGCCCCTATTGGCGTCGCAGCGGGCGGTGAGGGTGTCTCCATCGGCGATGCCGATGACCAGGCAGGCGAGGACCACAGCAGCAGGCATGGTGGCGACTGTCTCACACGAGGTTGCTGTCTTGCGCTTCCTTGGCATACCGCAGTGGGCTTTCGTTCGTGATGGCGAGCACGCTGTTGTCGCTTGGCGAATGAGACCGCCGTCGTCTCAAGTGAAAATGCGCGCCGCCCGAATCCCGGGCGCTGTCCACAAAAGCATGAACCGAGTAGAACTGATCGAACACATCGCCGATGCGCATGACATGAGCAAGGCCGAAGCGGGTCGCGTGCTGGCCACCGTGCTGGATGCCGTCGTCACGACCGTCAAGAAGGGCGGCACCGTGACGCTGCCTGGCTTCGGCAGCTTCAAGCAGACCGCACGCGCGGCGCGCAAGGGCCGGAATCCGGCGACCGGCGACGCGATCAAGATCGCCGCGGTGAAGCTGCCGAAGTTCACCGCGGGCTCCGCCTTCAAGGCGGCCGTCGACCCGAAGGCTGCGGCCCGCAAGGCGGCTGCCAAAGCCGCCAAGCCGGCCAGGAAGGCGACTGCGGCGAAGGGCAAGAAGCGCTGAACGCCCTGGGCGCGCCAAGCGCCCCATCCAACAAGGCGGGCTCGGGAAACGATGCCTGCCTTGAGATACTGGCCCCATGTCCGACGAATCGCAAGTTCAGATCCCGGCGTCGTTCATCGACCTGTTCGTTCCCGCCGGGCGGGTGAAGCCCACTGCATCGCGGCAGGAGATCGCCGAGCGCTATGAGTTGTGCGAGGACCTGGCCACCGCTCTGATGGACAAGGCTCGCACGGTCTTGTGGGAGCTCGGCGTCACCGAGCACGATGTGCTCAACCGCATTCATGGCGTGTTGCGCGAGCCGGCGTCCAGTGTCGGTCCTGCCGAAGCCCTCTGGGTCACGCGGCGGCTGGCGGAGCTGCTCGAATGGGGCCTTGCGCCCGAGGCGCTCGATCCCTGAGCCAGGGATGGCTTCACGCTTCATTCCTGCGGTGCGCTGACTTGCACATCCGATGCATCGCGCTGCGGCTGCGGCGCACGCCGCTCACGATGAAGAATCGCTCCCAAGTACGCGGTGCCGATGGATTCGCGGGAGTGGCCCAGATGCTCCACAAGGCGCAGCCGCGCGTCGCGGTCCACGACACGGTCGATTGGCGGCCCGCCTTGCACGGGTGACTTCACGCCTGTCAGCTTGAAGTACGTCTGGTTGGCGAATTCCTTGCGCAGGCCGTGGCTGGTGATGCCCAGACTTCGGCGCGTGATGCCGGCCGCGCGCATGACGACGTAGTAGCGGGTCATCGCCTGCTTGAGGGTCAACGACGGATCGGCCAGCGAGCCGTCGCGGGTGCGGACCTGGGCTTTCAAGTAGTTCAGCGCGTCGCGCTGCTCCTGGCTGTGCAGCGGCACGACCCGCGGGCGGCCGCCCTTGGTGCCATCGTCCACCAGCAGCGCGACGCCCGCATCGGCACGCCACGGCCGCAGCATGACGGATTCCTTGACGCGCAGGCCGAAGCGCAACTGGGCCAGCTGCTGGTTGGAGACGTACGGATCGAACGAGTGCAGGTGCTCGATCACTGCTTCGGGGTCGATGTGCTTCGAGGTCCAGCTGGCATCGGTTTGCGCGGCGTACAGCCGCTTGACGAGCGTGGGGTCGGGCACGTACTCGGTGGTGCGCTGAACCAGCCCCGGCTTGCCGATCCACTGCGCGAACAGGCGCAGGTGCGACAGCTTGGTCTGGATGGTGGCGGCCGAGTGCTTCTGCATGACCCAGTGGTCGACGAGTGCCTGCACGTGCCGCTCGGCGATGTGGCGCGGGTCTTCGAGCCGGTACCCGAGCTGGTGCAGCAGCTCGAAGCAGTGGTACAGGCGGTCGCCGCGTTGCTGGATCGTCAGGTTGGAGACTCTCTTGTCTGCACGCCCGTGCAGGTGGTTGTGGTCGCGCAGCACGACTGCCAGGAGGGATCGCCAGCTTCCTTCCATGTCGAGTTCCTTTCGTGAGCCTGGGTGCGAACGTCCGGCCTTCGCGTGTTCGGATCGCAAAGACAGGCAGGACCGCATCGACCTTCAGCGCCGCCCCGGGTCCGCCTGGAGCCTGCACTGCCCGCGCATGAAATCAACAGCCCGGCCAGCGTGCGCGGGCGCTTGCCCTGGGTTCGGAAAGAGTCTTGCTGTCTGCGAGAGGCTGACCAGCAGCGTCGCTGCAGCAGGGCGGTCGTCGTTAAAGTGATCCGTGCACGGTGCGGCCTGTTTCCAGGCGGAATCACCGTTCCCGGGCGCCGTTAGGCGTCGCCCAGGTCACGCTGGGTCACTTGCATTGCAGTGAGTCCCACGTGGCCGCCGTCTGGCGCTGCGCATGCCTCTCATGGACACACGGAGCCCAGTGCAATTGCTCAGAATCGCTATGCGGCCGTTTCCTTCGCCCCTGCCACCAGGGCGACTGAGCCGTTCTAACCGCCTGTGTCATTGATGCCGGCGCCCGTGGGGCGTCGTGCGGGTCAACCGCCACACGTTGCGAGCAACGTGCGCGAAGCGGCGGTATAGCGAAGCAGTGGCGTTGGGCAGGAGGCAAGCTCCTGCGCTCGGGACTTGAGGCCGCCTCGAGGGCGGCGCCGTCGCTCCAGGCGATCGGCTACTTCAGGGCCATGGTTCGCTCGGGGCGAACGCTGCGGCTCGGGAAACGGGCTTTCCCCGTCTCGTTGAATCGCTGAAGCGTTGCGTCGCGCAACGCGGGGGCAGTCAGCTCTGCATGCCCCTGGGTGGCTCAACCACCCTCCGAACAGTGCGCGCATTCTTGGTGGTGCGGCGTCGCCCTGTCAACGGTAGGGTGCGCGAATGCTGCGTGGGGGCGAAAGCGCGGCGGTGCAAGATTTTCGGCATTGCAAAGCTTCGATTTCTGGCGCTCGTTCTATTGCAAACGCGGCTACAGGCCACGGCTTGACTCGCATTCGACTTCCTCTCTCTTGTACCTTTCTGGCAGTGCCTCATTTCTAGGCAGCCATCGCGGGTGCCGTCGCGGCGGTTGGGGCGCTCGGAACTCCGGTAATGGCTGCGAGGTGCCGGCAGGTCGTGTGTTCGGCGGGACGGGTGCAGGTCTCAACGCCGGGCGGTGCATGAAGGCCGATGCGTCCGGCCGAACGCGCGGACACCGGAAGCGGTCTTGTTCGGGCGCCGGTTCCGGCTCGCCACGTGCGCAGGGAGTCCATACCGTGACGGCCTGGAATAAGGACGCACGTCATGCAGGAAGACCCGTGGATCGTTCGGGCCGTCGATGTGGGCTACCGCAACTGCAAGTTCGTGGAGCGCGGCGACGGCGATCGCATCGTTTGCCAGACGTTCCCGTCGATCGCGCCGTTGGCGTCGGATCGCGACCTCGGCGTCGACCGCGCCACTCGCCGCAACACGCTGATCGTGCCGGTCGGCAAGGTCCGCTACGAGGTCGGCGCCGAAGCGGCGCTGGCGCAAGCCACCGACGAGACGCGCAACCTCGACGACCTGTACGCGCTGACCGATCCGTACCTGGCGATCGTGCGCGGCGCGCTGCGCCTGATGCGCGTGCCGCGTGTCGACCTGCTGATGGTGGGCCTGCCGGTGTCGCTGTTCAAGAAGCGCCGTGCAGAACTCGAGAAGCGGCTGCTGGGCGAGCACGACATTGGCGACGGCCATACCGTGCACGTTGGGCGCGTGAAGGCGATGGCGCAGCCGATGGGCGCCTTCCTCGGTTACGCCGTGCCCCACGCCCAGCGCGATGCGATGCTGCGCGAACGCAATGTCATCGTGGATCCGGGCTGGCGCACCTTCGACTGGGTCGTCACCCAGTCGCTCAAGGTGCTGGATAAGCGCAGCGACGCGGTCAACAAGGGGATGTTCGCCGTGGTGCATGCGATCGCCGATGCGATCGGCGCCGAACCGGGCAGCCGCCTGTCGATGTTTGACCACGACCGCATTGACGCTGCACTTCGGACAAAGACGCCCGCCAAGTTCTTCGGGCAGCCGTTCGACCTGGAACCTTTCCTCGATGCCGGCAAGCGCGTCGTTCACGAGGCCATCACCGAGATGCGCCGCGTTGTGCAGGACGGCAGCGACATCGACAACTTCGTGCTCGCTGGCGGCGCGGCATTTTTCTACCGCGGCGAGCTTCAGAAGGCGTTTCCCAAGCACCGCATCCTGCAGGTGGACGAGCCGCTGTTCGCCAACGTGCGCGGCTTCCAGATCGCCGGGATGGAGATCATGGCAGCCGCCTCGCGCAGCCCGGCCGCCGGGTCGCGCAACGAGGCCGTCGCGTGAGCAACTCCGAGCCAGCGGGCACGGGGCCGGACGTTCGGATGAATGTGAAGATGTCGCGGCGCGATTTCCCGCTTCTTACGGAGGAGATCGCCCGCTTGCCGAAGGGACCACGCCGCACGAACCGGCTCGCGCACCTTGCGACGCTGGGGTTGTGCTGGGAGCGCGCAGTGGCCGGTATGGATGTCAGTGTGGGTGAACCAGCGCGTAACCTTGTCTCGCCGTCCAGCATCGCAGTCGTTGGGGGCAGCCCGGCGTCACCCTACTGCAACCGCTTGGATGCCGGGCAGCTGGCGGCATTGCTCGATGGTGACGGGCCGTAAAGCGCTCGCGTCGCCTCACCGCGACCGACCTCGCCGAGTGCTGCGTGTGCGAGCAGCGCGTCGTGCTCGACGAACTGCGGGGCAGGCGCCGCACGGCGACGAGCCGGCGCCTGATGCGGGCCGGCACCGCAGCTCATGCGGAACTGCATCGCGATGCACTGCGCCAGTTGCCCGCGCAAGCCGGCGACGCCCGATGCTTCGTCGCCACCGCTTTGTGGGGCCCGGCGGATCCGCGCACGCAGGCGCTGCGCGAATGGCGGGACCGCTGGCTGCTGAAGCGACGCTGGGGCTCGGTGGCGATGCGGCTGTACTACCGGCTGTCGCCTTGGCTGGTCAGCGTCATGGCTCACGCGCCGCGGTTGCGGGCGGTCGTTGACCGCGTGCTGTCCATCGTCGCGCGATGCATGGCCATGCGGCGGGAGTAGGGCGTGCCTGGCTGGCTCCTCATCGCTGCCATGGTCGCAGGAGCCGCGGTGTGGCTGTTGTGCAGGGCATGGCGATCGCCAAGTCGCCATCGCATCGATCTCGACTGGCTTCCCACCGAACTGCGTGACGCCAAGCTAGAGTGGTCCGAGAAGGCGTTTCGATGCCACAGGCCGGTCCGCATGGCCGTGCGCATCGACAGGGCCTACAGGGCGCCAGACGGTGAACTCGTTCTGATCGAGTTCAAGCGCCGCGCACAGCGTCGCGTGCGACTCCCCGATGTGGTGGAGCTGTCGGCGCAGCGCTACGTACTCCAGCAAGCCGGCCACGTCGTCAGCCGACGCGCATACGTCGTGGTCATTCTTCCGGACGGCACGCGCAACAGCGCCATGCCGGTAGATCTGGAGTACGCGCAGCAGGTGCAACGCCGCGCGGCCCGCCTGGTGGCTCTACGGGAAAGCAGGGTGTCTCCGAGCGGGCCCATGCACCCGGCCGTCTGTGCGAGTTGCGGGCACCGGGCCGCCTGCCCGCGCACTGCTCGGTAGCCGGCAGGCGGCGCCATATCGCGCTGGGCAGAGGCTGCGTCGCTCTTCTTGGGGCTTGGCGAGGAGGAGCAGACGCTGAGAGGAGAAAGCGCCAAGCAGTGCATGGCGACGACACGGGCCGGGCGGCGACTGGTCGTTCTGTCGGGCGAGGAGTTGCCGCAGCCGGCGTATCTGGCTCAGCAGTGGCAGGCGCCACATTGGCCAGCTTGGCGAGCCCCAGATCGGCCCGGCAATGTCCTGACGGGCAGCTTGAGTTAAGGGTTGTCGGATACCTGCCCGTGCGCGACGCTGGAGTC
>CBFHAS010000173.1:0-6996 GCA_965653625.1 uncultured Burkholderiaceae bacterium
CCAGGCCGTGTCCACTTTCCGCCATTCGCGCGGCTGAATCATCTTGCTGATCAGCTCTCCGCTTGCGGCTTCAGATACGTCAACTGGTAGTAGCAGAACCGTGAATCGAAGCCTCCCGGCAGAACGAAACTCTTGAATCCCTGGTTGGTTGAGACTTCATTGGCGGCAATCGCAACGTAACCGATGGGGGCGCGGCTCGAAAAGAGGACCGTTCCCTTGGGCAACATCGTTGCACCGCACGCAGCGAACCCCGCTGCCGTCAAGTCTCTATTGCCCCGCTCGATAGTCTGACGGCGATAACCGCTGAGGTCAGCGGGCGTTAACCACGGGATTCCTTTTCCGGGCACGCAAAAGTTCGTGGGGTCTTTTGATGGGGGAGTCCCGCCACCTACAACACGGCAGAAAGACCCAATTGGCACCTCCGCCCAGCTTTGCGGCAACTCAATCATCCCCCGTCCCCCCCAACAACACTCCCCGTCGCGCCAACCGCTCCCGCGCCTCCACCAGCGCCACATGAAGCTGCCGCTCCAACTCCGCCTTCGGCGGCAACTCCGTCCAGTACTCGGCCACGGTGATGCCGTCCTTGTGCATCTGCAGCAGCTCCACCTGCTCGCGGCTGGACTCGGCGCACAGGATCAGGCCGATGGGCGCTTCTTCGCCGGCCTGCGTTCGTGTTTGTCCAGCCACTTGAGGTACAGCTCCATCTGCCCCTTGTGCGCGGCCTTGAAGCGGCCGAGCTTGAGTTCGATGGCCACCAGGCGGCGCAGTCGGCGGTGAAAGAACAGCAGGTCGAGGTAGAAGTCCTCGCCGTCGATCACCAGGCGCTTTTGCCGTTCGACGAAGGCAAAGCCGCGCCCCAGTTCCAGGATGAAGGCTTCCAGCTGGCGCAGGATGGCGGCTTCGAGGTCGGCTTCGTCATGGCCTTGGCGCAAGCCCAGGAAGTCCAGGAAGTACGGGTCCTTGAAGACCTGCGCGGGCGTTGCCGGCAGCGGGGGCGCTTGGGAGGCGGCAATCTCCGTGCGCTCGAATGCCTTGCGTTCGATCTGGTGGCTCAGTTCCCGCACGCTCCAGCCTTCTTGCGCGGCACGCTGGGCATAGAAGGCGCGCGCCTGCGGCGACTTGAGCGCCACGATGGCCACCAGGTGGCTCCAGCTCAATTGTGTCGACAGCGTCGACACAATCGCCGCGTCGGGGAAGGCCTGCGCAAACTTCACCATGCGGCGCAGGTTGCGCGATTCGAAGCCTCGGCCGAATTCTTGCGACAGTTGCTGGCCCAATTGGTCGAGCAAGCGGGCGCCGTAGCCGGCGCGCTCACCACCCAGCACTTCGGAGGCCAGGCGGTGGCCGACGGTCCAGTACAGCCGGGTCAGCTCGGCGTTCACCGCTCCGGCCAGGCGCTGGCGGCTGGCAGCGATCAGCGCGCGCAGCTCGGCGTGCAGGCTCTCCGGCGGGGTGCCCGTCCCGGATGTCGTCAACTCGTTCATGCCCGGGCCTCGTCGGCCTGCGGCTCGTCCAACGGTAAGTCGTCGAGCGCCGCATCGGGGTCTTCGCCGAGTTCCTCCAGCAAGGCCCGCAACTCGGCCATGGCGTCGCCCAGCTCACGCTGCAGCAGCCGGGCCACCATGGCCGGGTCGTCGCGCTGAGCGTCGGCAGTTTCCGCGGTGTCATCCTTGAGCCAGCTGATGTCGAGGTTGTCTCCGCGTTGCGCGATCTGCTCGCGTGTGAAGCGGCGCCAGCGGCCCGTGGCGCCAGTGTCCTGGCGCGCGGCCATTGCGGCAGGTCCGCCGCATGGGTCGTCGCCGAACACGTCTTCGAACTTGTCGCGCGGCTGGCTGGCCGGTGCGTCAGGCGGCGTGCGGAAGTAGTCGCGCGTGAAGGGCGTGCGCTTGCCAAACTGCGGCATGTTGGCGCGCATGTCGTACACCCATACTTCCTTGGTGTTGCCTTTGTCGGTCTTCCCGCGGGTGAAGAACAGCACGTTGGTCTTCACGCCCTGGGCGTAGAAGATGCCGGTGGGCAGGCGCAGGATGGTGTGCAGGTTGCACTTGTCCATCAGGTCGCGGCGGATGTCGGTGCCGATGTTGCTCTCGAACAGCACGTTGTCTGGCAACACCACGGCGGCCCGGCCGCCCGGCTTCAGCGCGCGGTAGATGTGCTGCAGGAAGGCGAACTGCTTGTTGCTGGTGACGTAGACCAGATCGTTCCGCGTCGGCACGCCGCCACCTTTCTTGGTGCCGAAGGGCGGGTTCGAGAGGATCAGCGTGGCGTGCGGCAGCTGCTTGTGGTCATCGCTTAGCGTGTCGCCGTAGGTAACGCCCCCTTCGATGCCGTGCAGCAGCATGTTCATCAGCGCCAGGCGGTGCGTGTCCTGCACCAGCTCCATGCCGTGGAAGGTGCTGTTGCGGTATCGACGCTGGGCCTCGTCCTTGAGGCTGTAGATGTCGTTGTGCTGGCGCAGGTAGTTGTTGGCGGCGATCAGGAAGCCGCACGTGCCGGCCGCCGGGTCCTGGATCACGTCGCCGAGCTGCGGCTTCATCACTGACACGATGCTGTCGATCAGGTGCCGTGGCGTGAAGTACTGGCCGGCACCGCTCTTCTTCTCGCCGGCGTTGCGCTCCAGCAGTTCCTCGTACAGGTCGCCCAGGTCATCGCGATCGACGCTGTACCAGTCCAGTCCGTCGATTTCTGTCACCAGCTTGCTCAGCGTGGCTGGCTTGGTGATGAAGGTGTTGGCGTTGTCGTAGATCTCCAGCACGGCGCCACGGCCGTGCAGGCCGTAGTCGAGCAGCATCTCCTTGTAGCGGTCCAGCCGCTCAGGCGCCGAGGCGTTGAGCAGGTCGTCCCAGCGGGTCCCGGCTTGCTCTTCCTTGGGCGAACCCTTCTTCTTGTCTTTGGCTTTCCAAATCTTGAGCCGGTCTTCCTGGCCCGTCTCCTTCATCATTTTCAGGAACAGCAGGTAGGTCAGCTCGCTCAGGTACTGGTGGTAGGTGACGCCGTCGTCGCGTAGCACGTGGCACAGCGACCAGAGCTTGGCGCCGATGTCGAGCGCGGCAGTGTGGTTCATGGGGTGGAGAGTCAGGAGAAGTCAGCGCTTGGCGGATTCGGGCGGCGGCGCCCACAGCGCGTCGTTGAAGGCTTCCAGCACGGGCTGGAGCTGGCCGTTGAAAACCTTATCGAGGCGGCTGAAGCCGCCGCCTTCGCGCTTGAAGATGAGGTCAGGATCGTCAAGAGCGGCTCGGTCCACCAGCACGTTGGCCTTGGTCTGCGCCGCGATGCGCTTGAGCCAGTCGCGTTGCGGTGTGCTCCAGGGCTTGCCGCCGGGCGGGTGCGCCAGAAGGTGTTGCAGCGCGCGGTCCACCCGCTCGGCGTAGGGCACCAGCGCGTCGCCGATGGCGGCCTGGCGGATGTAGCCGACGATGCGCGCGGCGATGTCCTGGTTGGTCAGCTCGCGCCAGGCCGAGGACAGGTTGGTTTCGGTGAAGCCGGCGCGGTCGAGGGCCAGCACAAGTTCACGCAGCTGGGTGCGGGTCAGCTCGCGCGGGCGCGTGAGCACCGTCACCAGGGCCGGGATCTGGTTGCCCTGGGTCTTGATGAATTCGCTGAACGCGCGGAGGTAGTCGTCCGGCTTCTGGGCCTTGCCGTAGCCGCGTTCGGCGCGTTCGAAGTGGTCGGCATGCTCCGACACGTACATCTCGCGCTCGGGGCCGTCGCCGCGGCGGTCCAGCAGTTCGCCGAGTTCCGGGTTCTGCACGAACCAGGCGGCCACTTCGGCCAAGGGCATGGCCTTCAGTTTCTGCACGAAGGCCTGCACCGGCATGCCGGCCTTGGCTTCGAAGTCTTGCCGGTGCTGGTCAGAGAGGTGGCGCTTCTTGCGCTGAAGCTTGGCCAGGAACTGGTCGCGCGCCAGCTCGGTGGCCGATTCGTCCTGCAGCGTGGCCAGCTCCTGGGCCAACTGAGTGAAGCTGATCTTCGGGTTCACGACCACCGGCTTCATGGCCGTCATGTCGCCGATAGCCTCGAAGATGCGTACAGCGTCGAACACGCGGAACGAATCCTTCACGTCGGTGCCGCCGAAGTCGCACAGGCGTGTGGCGCGGCCCAGCATCTGGTCGAACAGGATCCGGCTGTTCACCTGGCGCAGGAAAACCAGGTTGCAGATTTCGGGTACGTCCACGCCCGTGGTCAGAAGGTCCACCGTCACGGCGACGTTGGGCAACCGTTCGTTCTTGAAGCGGCGGATGAGCTGCAGCGGCTTGTCGGCCGCGCCGGTGATCTTGATAACGGCGTCGTCTTCCACGGCACCATACTGGGCGGCGAAGGCCTGCTTGAGCAGGTCGACCACCATGTCGGCATGGCTGTCGCTGACGCAGAAGACCAGGGTCTTGCGGCGCGATGCCGGATCCAGCTCCTGGGCCAGGTAGTTGCAGACTACTTCGTTGAAGGCCCGCGTAATGACCTTGCGGTTGAACTCGTCGACCTTGAGCTTGATCTCGTCAGGCGCTTTGAACAGGTCGATCTGCTGGCGGCCGGTGTTGTAGACCTTGACTTCTTCGCCGGCCTTCCAGGCGATGCCCTGGTTGGACAACTGTGTGTGCACCTGGATGGGCGGCTCGTAGTCCACCAGGTAGCCATCGACGACGGCCTCGCGGTACCCGTAGGTGAACACGGGAGCGCCGAAGATCTGGGTGGTGTGCAACGCCGGCGTGGCGGTGAGCCCCACCTTCACCGCGTCGAAGTAGTCCAGCACACGCCGGTACTTGGAGACGTAGTCGCCAAAGTTGTCAAAACCGGCGCGAAAGCTGAGTTCGGTGTCCGACAACTCGCGGTCCAGCAGGTAGCCGCGGTGGCATTCGTCGACGACGATGCAGTCGTACTGGTCGATGGGCGGGGGCGCCTCGCCTTCGCTCGGGTACAGCACCCGTTGCACCATGCCCTGAACCGTGGCTATGTGGACGGCAGTGTCCGCGTCGGGCAGCTGGTCGTCCAGCTCCTTGATGCCAAAGATGTCGGCGAAGGTCTGCAGACGCTCCATCCGCGTGTCCTTGAAGGCGTTCGCGGCCTGCTCCCCCAGGGCCGAACGATCGACCAAGAACAGAATGCGGCGGAAGCGCTTGGCCTTGAGCAGACGGTAGATGAGGGCAATGCAGGTCTTGGTCTTGCCAGTGCCGGTGGCCATGGCGAGCAGAACAGCGCGCTGACCCTCTTGGATGCTGGCCTCGGTGGCAAGGATGGCTTTCTGCTGGTAGGGCCGCAATGGAAAGCCGTAATCGAATGGCGCATTGGCGAGTTCGGCGTGCGCGCGGTCGTCGTCACGCTGCAGCAGGGCGCCCAGCCCTTCCGGCGTGTGCCAGCCTTCGAGCGCGTGGCCTAGGTTTTCGGGGCGTCGCAGGTCACAAAACCACACCCCGCTTTTCTCGGCCAGCTGCCTCAGGTACGGCCGACCGTTGGACGAGAAGACGAAGGGGATTCGAAACTCTGCGTTGCAGCCGAAATTGCCCGCGGACAACTCGACCTCGAATGATGCGCGGAAGCCGCGGCTGTATCGCTTGGCCTGCTGCAATGCGGCCGATACGTCGATGTTCTTGCGCTTGGCCTCCACGATGGCCACCGGTGTGAGGCCGATGAACAACGCGTAGTCGGCAAGCCCGGTCTCGGTGGGCCATTCGGCAATGGCGAGGTTCTGACCGCGTTGTGGCCGGGCTCCCTTGGCGAACGTGAGTTGCGCCGAATCCACGGTCCAGCCCGCGGCGGCAAGCTGTTCGTCGATGAGCCTGCGGGTGTCGCTTTCGCTGATCTGGATGACAGCGGCCGCCGAATTCGCGGCTGCCACGTACTTGGCAATGACCTGGGGTGGCTCGGCAGCGGCCTGGGCCTGAAGCACCTCCAGCCGTTTCAGCAGTTCCGCCTTTGCAGATTCGGCCTCGGCAGCCATGGTTTGCCAGAAGGCCCGGTCGTCCTCGGCTCGCCTGATCTGTGCATGAACCTGATCGAGCACTTGCGCGGCATCTTGATGCGCGGCGCGATACTGGGCCAGCTCGGCGCGAAGTGCATCAAGCTCGGACTTGAGTTCCGCACTTTCGTTGGCCGGAGGGGCTGGCGGTTGGAACGGGCCTGACTTGAAGGCCGGATCCTTGAAGGTCCGATGGAACCACACGCCGAGTTGCCAGGTGAGCCGCAGGCCCAGCAGCGCAGTGCGATGATCGCCGCCCAAGCGATGGTTCGCGTCGTTGCCTGCTTTTCGCACCTCGGTGAACAAGGTCCCAACTTCGCGTGGAACGATGCCCTGGTCCTGCAGTCGCCGGACGAGATCGACTTGCTTTTCGTCAGGCGAAGCAAACACGCCCACGTTCGACGCTGCGAGCTGCGCGAGCAGCTCTGCCAGCTGGCGAAGCTTTAGAAGGCAAGTGTTCGGATCATCGGAAAAGTAGCGCTCGGCGAGCATCCCGAGGCGCACGAGCTGCTGGTCGTGCGCCTTGAGGTGTCCGAAGTTCGATGGCGTGTCGCCGAGCATTGGCGGTCTGGGGGCGGAGGTTGGTGCTACTTGCGAGGTGCTGCGGCATGGCGTCGGCCGGTCGGCTTTGCCGGCGCGGGGGCGATGCCGTGATCACGGCAGTAACTGAGGACCATGACCTCCAGCATGGACGCAACACTGCGCCTCTCGACCTCCGCGGCGGCGGACAGCGCGGCCTTGACATCGGGGGGCACTCGGGCGCTGACCACCTCGGTCTTTGTGACAGCCACGGCGGAACTCCTGTGTGAAAAACGCTAGCGGTTTGCAGAGCTTAACCGCCCGCGCTGAGGAGAGAGATCAGGGTTCCACCGAGTTCGCCGCATCCGCGCAATGGGCGTAGCCAGGCGACGTCCAGCTATCGAGACGGTCGGCGATTTGGGAGGCAACGGACGTTCACTAGGGCAGCGTTGGCTGACCGCTTGCAGTCTCGGGACTAAACCGCTCTCGCGGTAGGCGGTCTCGAGAGGTTGTGGCGGTTCGTTGTG
>CBFHAS010000174.1:0-6971 GCA_965653625.1 uncultured Burkholderiaceae bacterium
GCTCCCTCGGCCGCACGCTCGCGCTCGGGCGCCGGCCCCACCGCTGTGGGCGCTTGGGCCCCATGGTCGCCCGCCAGGGGACCGGCGGCGGCCGCGGGGGCGGCCGCCCCCCCCCGCTGCCTGTCCAGCACTTCGGCAGCCAGCGCCCGGCGAATGTCCGCGAGGCTGGATTCCTCTCTCGCCAAGGCCCGCTTGAGCGCGTCCAGCCGCTCGGTCTGGACGGCGAGTTGCTGCTGAAGCGTCGACAGGCGTGAGGCCGAATCGTCACCTGCATCGGCAGCGTGCGCCGGCCCGAAGACCGCGCACAGCGCACTGACCGACACACCCACGAGAACCCACTCCTGCGTCCTGGCCTGCATCAAGCATCTCCCTGTTGAAGGTGAACATGGCCCCGGACTCCTTTCGCTACCGCCTCAGCGAATCGACTATGGCACGGGTGACGTCAGATTGAAGCTGCAAGCCCCTGAGAACCTGCAGGCTGTTCACCGTGGCGTTGATCGTCGTCAGGCTCTGGATCTTCTGGCCGTCCAACGCGTTCTGGATCACCGTCGGTATCGCAGCGCGCACCACCGTACCGGCTGCACCTTCCTGAATGAGTGCGAGTTGGTTGGCGCTGCCCGCAGCTGCGGCCGACAGCTGGTCTTGAGTGGCGAAGTTCAGGCGCGTGGTCGTCACCAGTTCGCCATTGACGTAGACCGCGCGTTCGATGCCAAAGGCCACCTGCAGGCCATTGGGCGCGGTGAAACCGCCGCGCACGTGGTCAAGGCGGTCCTCGCTCATGGCCACCGCCACGCCGGGCAGTGGCGACGCCTGCTGTTCCGCCTCATCGTCACCGAGAAGCAGCGCCCGCTTGGACAGCAAGTCCCGTGCGCGACTCTCCTGCACGACGAGGGCCAGTTGGGCCATGACCTTGTCGGCTTCCGTGGCGACGACGATCTCTTGCGTCTGCGCGCTGCCATCGCGGTTCTCAGGGTCGCGTACGGCAGCCAGGCTCATGAGAACCTTTTCGGCGTGCGAGGCCACCACGATGGCTTCCTTGCCGACGGGCTCGTGCGACAGCGTGGCCGTGAAACCTGGGGCCATGTGAATGAGGGCCGATGGCTTGGGCGGTTCCACGGCCTCGTGCCCGGCCGCCGCTGCAGGGCCCAGAAAAAGAGACCGCAGCGCATGCCCCAAGGCGGCCAGGAAGCCGCGCGGCCGAGCCACGGTCACGGGCTTGTCGACGTGTTCCTGCGCATGCCAGGGGGCAGACGGCTCATCGGCCTGCCGGCTTGGCGCCTGCGGCACCGTCAATGCCTCGGTCATCGCCTCGACCGGCCGGGGCTGCGGCGGATCGGCGGCGCGCGGTGGCTTCCCGGTGGCCACCTCTTCATCCAGCGGCTCGCGCTCGGCCCGTGCCGGCGCCGGCGCGATGTCCGAAGGCGCAGGGTCGGGACTTGAGGGCTCCTGCACCGGCTCCTCCAGAGGCATGGCCAGGGACACCGGTGGCGCCGGCAATGAGTCGACGCCCGGGTCGGTATGCGCTGCCAACTTATCGGCGACCGTCGCAAACTCATCCAGCACAGTGGCCAACTCGTCGATCTCTGCCAACGACTCATCCACCACCGGCGGCAACTCATCCATCGCCTCAGGCGGCTCATCGATGCGCAGCTCCTGGATCGCCGATGCCGTTGCCTCGCCCATCGGCGCCAGCGGCCCCGGTTCCTCCACCGCTTGCTGCGGGCCCGCAGGCGCCGCTTCATCCGCCTCACGTGGGGCCGGCGGCGTATCGGCTTGCGAAAGCACCAGCGGATGGGCCACGCCGTCGCCCTCCTCGGCAAGTGCACGCTCGGCCGTGGGCATGCCCAGGCCAATCACCGAGATCAACAGGGCCAGGCGGGTGGGCTTGTGAGGCATGTGTCGTTGCTCTTCAGAAGTCGGTGGGGCCGTGCCGAGGCAGCACGACGCCCTGCAGGCCGTCGCGCAGGATTCCGGCATCCAGCGGCGCACGCTGCGCCACGCTCCAGTCACCCGTGTCATTGAAACGCGGCGGCTTTGGCGAGGTGGCGATGACGAAAACGATCTGGTGCATCCACATCGCCTCGAACGCGGCACGCCCCATGGCGCGCGTGCCACCCGCCGGATCGCCCACCAGGACGCGGCCTTCGCGCACACCCTTGACCACCACGAAGTGGTTGTAGCCGTTCTCGTTCACGAGAACGATGGCCGGGATGCCGGCTTCCACCAGCTTTTCCAGCGGTGCCTCGAAGCCGTCGGCCTGGAATCCGCGGCCTTCGAGATAGCGCTTCATGTCGAGCAGCGAGAAGCCTTCGTGCCGGATCTTTTCCTGGTCGCCGCGGCGGAACATCTCCTCGAAGACCTCCTGCTCGCTGACCGCAAGCCCGTAGTGATGCGTCAGCAGCGTCGACAAGGCAGCCGAGCCGCAGCTGAAGTCGTACTGCTGGCGAACCGTGGCGCGAAACCGCGCCTCCTTGAGGCTGATGGCCGGCACTGAATAGGCGCCGCCCACCTGCACCGGCACCTCGACAGTGCCGGCTCGCGCCAGCCCCATCGCCGCCCATGCTCCCAGCAGCAACGCAGCAGCGGCGTACATCGTGGGCCTTCGCTCACTGCAGTTGCACATTGACGATGGTCGCGCTCTGTATAAGCACGTTGTTGCCCGAGTTCTGGATGACCATCGGCAAGCCGGAAGCGCCGCTGAATGCGCCGTCCGCAATGACGTTGCTGCCGGTGGCCAGGTTGATGGCCTGGTTGTCGGCCACCACCCCCTTGAGCTTCATGTCGCTGAACACCTCGGTGCCACCCCGCGTCGCCGCCAGCGCCGAGAGCGCCATGGGCGCGCCGAAAGGGCTGCCCGGGACTGCGCCTGCCGCGCGTGGCAGCCCGCCGAAAGCCGCCAGCGAGAGCGGCGGCTCGAACAGCACGACGGCAAGCACCGCCGAATCGACAAGATCGGCCGTCTCCACTGTGGAAGCCGGGGCCGCCGCTGGCGCCTCCGATTGCGCCCACACGGAGGCAGCCGCCGACAAGCACGCGAACGCTGTCACACCCGCGCGGATCATCCATCTACGCTGAGCCATGGCTCCTCCTGACTCGTTGACTTCAAAAGCCGGGAGGCTTGGCGCCCCCCGGCGTTCCGACTCAGCGACCTACCGTCAGGTTGGCCTGCACGTTGACGCTTTGCTGCGTGAGCGCAGCAATGCCGGTGTTCTGGCTGATCACCAGCACACCCGCTGCCGACTGCGCCGTGCCCGCCATGGTGTTGGACATGCTGAACGTGCCCGCGGTCACGCTGTTCGTGCCGCCCGCGCCGCCCGCTCCACCGGCCGCGCCGTTGCCGGCTCCGCCAGTGCCCGCGCCGCCGCTGCCCGCACCGCCCGTGGCGCTCGCACCGTCGCCACCGGCCCCTCCGGCCGCACCCGCTCCGCCGCCCGCGCCATTGCCCGCGGTCGCGTCGCCGTTGCTGGCGGTGGTCGTGGCTCCACCGTTCGTTGCGCTGCCGTTGGTCGCCGTGCCGCCGCCGCCGCCGCCGCCGCCATTGCTGGTCGACGAGGCGCCCGCGCCGCCCGTGCTGGTGGCCGCGCCGCCCGTGCCGGTGGCCGCGCCCGCGCTGGCCGTGGCCGTGCCGGTGTTCGAGCCGCTGGTGCCAGTGGCCGTGCCGCCTGTGCCCGCGCCACCGGTGCTGGTGGCCGTGCCGGTGGCTGCCCCGCCGGTGCCGGTCGCCGTGCCGGTCGCGGCGCCGCCGGTGTTGGTGGACGTGTTCGTCGATGCACCACTAGTGCCGGTGCCGGTGCCCGTCCCGGCGCCGCCCGCCGAGGTGGCCGTACCGCCCGATCCTGCGCCGCCGGCCGATGTGCCGCCGGCTCCGCCCGCGCCGCCCCCGTCCAAGCCACCACCGCCGGCGCCTCCATTGGCTGCGCCACTGCGGCCACCTAGCCCGACGCTGGCAGCGATGCTGCCGCCGCCGACGCCAGCCCCCGCGCCGTCAGCATCCGTGCTCGACGCCTGGAAGGACGCTGCCAAGCCACCACGCGACGTATTGGTCGCGTCGCCCGCCCCGCCGGTGCTGGTGTTGGCCGCAGCTGACGAGCCACCTCGCCCATTCGCACGGGCGTCTGCATTGCCGGTGCGTTGCAGGTTGGCGGCTATCGCACCGCCGCCACGCGCATTGGCGTCGCCCCCGGTCGCCGCGGAAGCGCCACCATCGCCGCCACGACTGCGCGCATCGCCGCCGCGGCCGCCGTCGCCGCCGTTGGCGCTGCCGTTGGTGGCGTTGCCGATGCTGGCATTGCCCGCGGTCACGGTGCCGTTGTTGTTGGCATTGCCACCGTCGCCGCCACTGCCACCGTTCCCGCCGTTCCCACCGTTGCCGCCCGAGCCGCCAGCCGCGGCGCCACCGGTGCCCGCGCCGCCGTTGCCCGTGCCGCCCACGCCATCGCCGCCGCGCCCGCCGCGCCCGCCGTTGGCATTGCCGGTGTTGTAGGCGTCGTTGCCCAGGTTTCGCACCCGGATGTTCGTGACCGTGCCTTCGAGCCTGCTCACGGCAATGGCCTTGCTCACGTTGAACGAGTTGCTGAACGTGGCGGTGGCGGTCGAGCCATTGTTCGCAGCCGCGGTGCCATGACCACTGGCGCGCGCACGCCCGGTGTTGTTGCGGTTGGTGCCGCTACTTGTGTCCTGGGTGGCAGTCGAAAACTCGTTGGCCGCCGGCCCGCTGTTGCCGGATTGCGTCGAGGTCGCCGTCGCCGTCTGGTTGACCGCGTCGTTCGAGTCTGCGTCGTTGATGTTGACTGGATTGGCCCAGGCGGGCGCACTGAATGCAAGTGCGAGAGCGGACCACAAAACGGTTCTCTTCATTACGCTGCTCCTCATGTGATGGGACAGGACCGGGCGTGAACGCCGGACCTCCATGCGGCACCGCAAGATCGAAACCAGCTGTTGCGGTTGGATGCAAGTGTTTGATTCCACAGCGGGATTCCAACACCGGCGCTTGCACTCCCATGGCTCGCACCACGCAACCGCGCCGAAAGCGTCACGCGTATGTGACGGCTAGCGGGCGCCGGCGCGGTTGCGCGAATGAGGCGTTGGATGCGTATTTCGACGGCATCACCGAGGCAGATCAAGAACTTGCAGAGTTGAAATCACCGCCTGCGGCGGGCGTCCAATGTCTGAGACAGTCCGGCTAGCGGCCGTGGGCGAGCGTCTTCGCGGCGAGACAACTTGCCGGGCCGCGGCGTAGCGGCGAACGCTCAATTGACGATGCCGTGCTTGCTCATCAGCCGGTACAGCGTCATGCGAGACACCCCGAGCCGCTTGGCGGCCTGCGTGACGTTGCGTCCGGCTGCCTGGAGGCTTTCGAACACGGCCAGACGTTCGGCCTGCTCGCGCACATCGTTCAGTGGCTCGCGATGTGCCGTTCGGGCCGTGTCGAACGCCAGTTCCTGCGCCGTCACGAGCCGGCCCTCGGCCATCACCATGGCGCGGCGCACGCGATTGATCAGCTCGCGCACGTTGCCCGGCCAATGGTGCTCCTGCAGGGCTGCGATCGCCGAGTGGCTGAATCCGCGCAGCTGCGGCGCGCGCTCGTCGCTGAAGCGCCGGAAAAAATGATCGGCCAGCAAAGAAATGTCGCTCTTGCGGTCCCGCAGGGGCGGCACATGAAGCGCCAGCACGTTGAGGCGGTAGTACAGGTCCTCGCGGAACTGACCGGCCGCAACTGCTTCCTCCAGGTTCACGTGGGTTGCGGCGAGCACGCGCACATCCACGGAGACGCTCTGCGCGGAACCCACGCGGGAAATCTTCTTCTCCTGAAGGAAGCGAAGCAGGTTGATCTGCAGCGCGAGTGACAGGTCGCCGATCTCGTCGAGAAAAAGTGTTCCGTCAGAGGCGGCTTCGATCAGCCCACGCTTGTCGCGGTCGGCTCCGGTGAAGGCGCCCTTGACATGGCCGAACAGCTCCGACTGGATGAGCGTGCCCTGGATCGCGCCGCAGTTCACCGGCACGAATGGTCCCTGGGCCCGACGCGAGCGACGGTGGATCTCCTGCGCCGCGAGCTCCTTGCCGCTGCCGCTTTCCCCCCGGATCAGCACAGGCGCGTCCACCTTGGCAATGCGCTGCGCGTGGCGCAGCATCTCCCGCACGGCGTCGCTGCACCCGACGATCGGTGTGTGTGGTGCCGCGACTTCCGGTGCGCGGTCGCGACGCCGCAACAGTGTGTGGCCATAGGCATGGCCCAGCGTGTGAGCCAGCCGAGGCGCATCCACGGGCAGCGTATGGTGATCGAAGAGATGCTGCACGATGAGATCCCGGCAGCGCTCGGACGCCAGCTGGCCTGCATCGAACGCGCCCACCCATTCCAGGTCGCCGTGGGTGGTGACGAACTGCTCGATGTCCATGCACCGTTCGTCGTGCGAACCGCCGTCCGCCAGCACGCCCACCAGAAAGCGCCCCGACTTCGCCTGGCGCGCTGCGGCACGCAGGTCCGCCACGGCATGCACCCGCCATCCGCAGGCCTGAAGCTGCGCCACGGGCGGCTGTGCGGCTCCTCCGAGCGTCACCCAAAGAACACTTCGCTCGTCCATCCTTGTACTCCCCACTGCACCGCTGCCCTGTTCGCCGGAACGGGATCACGGTGCATGGTTGTCCACGATGCACCGACAGCGGCCTGATCAAGAAAGGCTTTTCGACAGCCCGGGTGGCGGGCTGCACCGTGCGCCACCGGCCGGCCCACGGTGGCGGGCACGGCCTAAGGCTCGCGCGGAGTCTGCGATGGTGCAGGGATACGCGCATCCAGGCATCGATGAAATCCCATGTTCGGGGGTGAAGCAGTGACGTGTGCGCCCCAGGCGAGCCAGGGTTCGATGACGAGGCGGTAGCGGGCGAAGGCGCCGTCGCTGCCAACCATGGCGGGCGGCGTTTAAGAGCTTATCCGTAAATATGGATAGACTATCGAACCGAGCCGCAGAGGGCGC
>CBFHAS010000175.1:0-6947 GCA_965653625.1 uncultured Burkholderiaceae bacterium
GCGACCCGAACTATTCTCTCGGAGACCATATGATCACCCGGGACTTGACAGCTAGTGACCAACGCATGCCGACCACTGAGCCAATTGCGTATGGTGGCCCCAGCCACTGCCCCACACAAACTAGCACTCCCCGCCCGCCGTCATGCGGGCCCTGGTGTCCACCCTAAGGGAGCGCCCGGTTCGAAAAAATGAACGTTATCGCTTCTCTTCGCGCCCTCGGCCGGCCCTTCCTGTTGATGTGGGCGGGCCAGACCGTCTCCATGGTGGGTTCAGCCATCTCCGGGTTTGCGTTCGGGGTGTGGATCTTCCAGGGCTCCGGCAAGGTGCTCGACTTCGCCGGCATGGCGGTGACACGGCAGCGCTCAGCACGGCGGTGGTCGCGTTCCCGTTCTTGGGCAGCACCGAGGCCGCCAAGGCGTGGTAGGCGGGGGCTTGGAAGGTGCCGGCGATGGAGCCCACGAGGCGAGATTTGCGCCCCGATGGCCGCCGGCGCGTTGATGGCCTACATCGGCCTGCCCGGTGTCGTGTGTGGGCGGGTTCCTGGCCGACAAGGTTTTCGAGCCTGCGTTGTCTGCCCAGGGTTCGATGGCCGCCACCCTCGGCTCCTGGATCGGCACCGGCAAGGGGCGCGGCCTGGCGCTGATGTTCGTGATATGCGGCAGCGCCTGTCTTGTGGCTTCCCTTCTTGCATTGATGAACGCCCGGCTGCGCAACCTGGATCGGTTCGTGCCCGATGCGACATGAAGCACTCCTGCACTGCACCCCAATGAGATCGCCCTTCCTGCTCCCAGAGCGCCGGGTCGGCGCAGCCTTGCGCGATCCTCAACTGGAAGTCATGAACTTCCTCAACGAGGTGGCGATGCGCTTTCCGCAGGCCATTTCTTTCGCACCCGGCCGCCTGCCGGAACGCTTCTTCGGGCTGGCGCGCATGCTGCCGCTCATCGAGCGGTTCCTGGCCGAGGGCGACCTGAGCCCGCTGAGCAAGCCACAGACGCACGGCCTGGATGCGCTGGGTCAGTACGGCCGCACGAACGGCATCATCGGCTCGCTCATTGCCAAGCTGCTGGCCAACGACGAAGACGTTCACGTCGAGGCCGAAGACATTGTGGTCACCGTCGGAGCGCAGGAGGCCATGTGCCTGTGCCTGAGGGCCCTGTGCGGCAACCCGGGCGACGTGGCGCTTACCGTGGACCCCGCCTACATCGGCCTGTCGGGCGCGGCTCACGTGCTCGGCGTGGAAGTGGTGGGCGTGCCGTGCGGCGAAGACGGGATCGACATGTCGGAGCTGAAAAGCACGGTCGCCCGGCTCGCGCAGCAGGGCAAGTCGGCCAGGGTGCTCTACCTGAGCAGCAGCTACGCCAACCCCACCGGCCTGAGCCTTTCGCTTGCCGCTCGGCTGCAGTTGCTTGATCTGGCACGCGAGTTGGACCTTTTGCTCCTGGAGGACAGCGCCTACGGCTACTTCTGCTACGACGGCCAGCCACTGCCCTCGCTCAAGAGCATGGTGGGCGGTGAGAGGGTGATCTACCTCGGCAGCTTTGCCAAGACCTTGTCTCCCGGGCTTAGGCTGGGCTTCATCGTCGCGGACCAGCAGGTCGACCACGGCTACGGCCACAGCACGCGCCTGGCCGACGAGATCTCCAAGGCCAAGAGCCTGCTGACAGTCAACACCTCCGCCGTGTTGGAGGCCGCGGCAGGCGGCCTGCTGCTTTCGCAGGATTGTTCGTTGCGCCGCTTCGTTCAACCGCGGGTCCAGGCGCTCAAGGCCAACCGCGACGCCATGCTCTCGGCACTCGAAGAGTTCTTTCCGAAGGACGCAAGCTGGTGTGCCGGCGTGTCGTGGAACCGGCCGGCCGGAGGCTTTTTCCTAGCGTTGACATTGCCCTGCCCGGTGGGCAACGACGATCTGCTTCGCTGCGCCCGCGAACATGGTGTCACCTGGACACCGATGGCCTGTTTCCTGCTCGGCAGCACCGCTTCCCGGCAGATCCGCCTGTCGTTCAGCTATGTGACGCCGCAGGAAGTTCACGAGGGGATCGCGCGGCTGGCATCGTGGGCGCGCAGCGCCTTGTCGAGTTCATGAGCCAGGCGCTGACGGCGCCCAAGACGCGTGCGCTGCGCTGATCCCCTGATCGATCGACACGTATGGCGAGCCGGTGCCTATGGCCCTGGCCGGCGAGATCCATGCCGACATCGAGCGAGGAGACAGCCGGAGCGCTGCAGCCCCCCCGTGCTACGGACTTATCTCGCCCAATGCCTGCCCGAATACCTGTTGCCCAGCACCCTCATGAACCTGCCCATAGTGCCCCTCACACCAAGCGGCAATCTCGACCGCCGCGCGCTGCCCACCCCCGATGTCAGCCACCTTTCTCGGCATCCGGCGCCGAGATCACCAGCCGAGCGGCTGGCGGGTATCGATGCATCCCGCGGTGCGCACGCGCTCGCGGCACGCCGCACTGGGAACGCACCTGCGCTCTTTGCCTTGCCCACCGGCACAGGCGATATCGCCTACGTCTTCGAGTTGTCGGCGCACCTGGACCCCGATGTCCCCGTCTACGCCCTGCCGTGGCCCGAAGTGATGCCGGCGTCTATGGATGCACTGGCCGCTCACATGGTGGAGCTCATGCGTTCGGTGCTGCCTCACGGGCCGTATCGGCTGCTGGGCTACTCCTCTGGCGGCTTGCTCGCCTACGCGGTCGCTCAGCATCTGGCCGAGCTCGATGAGCGGGTGCACTTTGTCGGCCTGCTTGACTGCGGCAACCCCGCGATGCCGCCTATCCAGGAGGCGCAGGAAGCATGCGTCAAGCACAGGCTGGCCGGTGAACTCGCGCAGCTGGTGCAGCAGGACAAGCACCGCGAGCGGCAAGATCTGCAAGAAGCCGTTCGGCAGCTCGAAGAGAACCTGGAGAGCTCCACATGGGCCGAAGTGGTGGCATGGTGCGAAACCTGCCCAGCGCTGCAAGCGCTCGCTGAGCGTGAGCAAACGAGCATTGGGCAGTTCGCCGTGTCATGCATGCGCATGGCCGCTTACGAAACGCTGTGGCCCACCTACCTCGCGCAGCCTCTGCCCGCACCTTTGAAGCTGCACCTGTTCTACGCGACGGAGGAAGCAAAGCCGCCGCAACCGCTCGCATGGGACCGGCTGCTGCCGTTGGATCGCATCAACGTCATTCCGGTCCCCGGCACGCACAGCTCGATGGTGGGGCTGGCGCACATCGGAGAGCTCGGCCGCGCGGTGTCGCAGGCGCTGGGTGTCGCGCACGGCGTGTCCAGCGCAAGGCATGCGCCAGCTCTGGCCCTGCAATCCAGTCGCACCACCGGCGTACCGATCGTCTGCGTGCCCGGTGCCGGCGCCAGCATTACCAGCTTTGTGGAGCTCGGCATCGCCTTGGGCGCAGATCAAACGCTCATCGGCATGCAGCCTCGCGGTGTGGGCGGCCACCGGCTGGCCTATGGCTCTGTCGAGCGGGCCGCGACCGCGTACCTCGACGCGATGCGGCCCCACGTGCCCCCGGGCGCCCCCGTCCACCTGCTGGGCCATTCGTTCGGCGGCTGGGTCGTCTTCGAGATGGCTCAGCAGCTGAAGGCCGCGGGTGCGGCAGTGGCTTCGCTGACGCTCATTGATGTGGAGGCCCCGGATGACACGCCGGGGGTTCGCGACTGCAGCCGCGACGAGGTGATCGACCGGTTCCTTGAGGCCCTCGCCTTGCATGTCGACAAGCCGTTGCCCATCGACCGGGCGAGCCTGCGCGGAATGACAGCCGAGGCGTTGGTCGAAGCGCTGCACCGCCTCATGGTGGACATCAAGCTGATGCCCGCGCGCTCGAAGCCGGACGCATTGCGGGGCCCGCTCTTCACCTTTGCCCGCGCGTGTCGTACCCGCTACTGCCCGCTCAAGCGCTACGACGGGCCCGTTCAACTTGTGCTTGTGCCGGACACCCGGCTGGACCCTCAAGCCGACGAGAGGCAGCGAGAGCAGATCGAAAAACGATGGCGCGTTCAGGCTCCAAAGTTGACGGTGTGGCGAGGGCCGGGCAACCACATGACCATCCTCAATCGGCCGCACGTGAATGCCCTCGCCGGCTGGTGGCGGGAGGCTGGGCTCGGGGCCGAATCGACCATCGAAGCGGTGGAGAACATGTGACCTGGCGGGCGCGCAACTGCAGCGCGAAGGACGGCTGAGCTCCTGACTTCGGGGCCCCCCTCCCACCACCCCGTGGAATCAATCAGAGCAGGCCGGAGTGAACCCAGGAACAAAAGGAACAGACCCAGAAAGCCCACCGGGTAATGGGCCAGCAGCACCACGCCACCCAACGGCGCAAGATGCACCAGGGCCACGGGCATCGGCACAGCCGGCACGGGCGCCGACTCGGCCGACCCAGCTTCGGTGCCGTGTCCGTCGGCCCTCAGCCCCTACGACGTATATGCAGGCTCCCCAGGCCGGAACACCGAGAAGTGGTTGGCCAGGTGCATGGCATGCGCACGCTCGTACTGCGACTTGCTCAGAACTCCGTACGCGAAATGAGGCCGCAATGGCCGACCCCACTGCTCGAAGGCCCCGATGGCGCGCTGCAGCCGGGCGCTCGCGTGTTCGACATCGGCACCACGGTCGATGGCGGGAGCACCGGGTATGGGCTCGGCCAGGTTGTGCAACATGCGTTTGCGCCACGCGAACACCTTGAATGCCGCCGCGCCCACGGTGCGCTGGAACAGCGGCGATTTGGGCTGCGGGAAACCGGTCATCGAGTACTCGATGCTCTGCGCGCAATGCAGCAGCACCTGCGCCCAGTTCCAAGCCGCAGCCGATGTCGGCGCGCCGGCCTTCGACAGGCGCGCCATCTCGTCGAGTGCATCGCGAAGGGATTCGAAGGTTAGTTGGCGATCGTTCATGGCTGCCGCGGAAACGAGAACCTTCCGTGTGCTCGAGCTGCCAACCTCACCGGCCCAACGTATCGAACTCGGGGTTGAATGCCACCTCCCACACGTGGCCGTCGGGATCCTGGAAGTAGCCCGCATACCCGCCCCAGAACGTGTGCTGCGCCGGCTTGAGAATCTGCGCACCGGCCTGCGCGGCCCGGGTCATGACCGCATCGGCCTCCGCCGGCGACTCGACGTTGTGGCCGAGGGTGAACTCCGTCGGGCTGCGCGGCTTCGACGGCAAGCCGGTGTCGGCGCAAATGCTGGCGCGAGGCCACAGCGCGAGCCTCAAGCCGCCTTGCAGCTCGAAGAACGCGACGGCGCCGTTCTCGAACTGCTCGCCGATGATGCCCCGAGTGGCAAACCCCAGGCCGTCGCGATAGAAAGCGACGGCGCGCTCCAGGTCGTCTACACCGAGCGTGATGACAGTGATGCGAGGCTGCATATGCATCTGTGGCACGGGCCCTCGTTGCGGCCATTCCGCGACGCGGATCCGACTCGACCCGCCGACATTGAAGGATGAAGAATGCATGTTCAGCTTGCCCTCCGCGGAGTCAGGGTCATTCCGTAGGCCATGCGTTCGCTCCATCAATGATGTGATCGCGGCAGCTTGCCAGAGATGACCGGAGGTTCAAACCCCAGATGGCCCCTGCGGCGATGCCGCTTGCTACGGTAACCACGTCGGCCGCATGCTTTCCCCGTCGGGTGAGTTTGCCGACAACGCCCAGCGCGAGTACTGTGCCTTCGCGCGCGGTTTCGGCGTGTGAACCGGGCGCAGTCACAGCACTCGCCCATGACCGGGTCGTGTTTTGAGGGTTCCGGACATCACGACAAATTATAACCCCGTCGCACATCATTCGACAAGTGCCTGCATCGAGGGGGGCGCTGGCTTCGACAAGCTCGGAGGGGGAAGGTGCGTGCTGGCTTCGACAGGCTCAGCCCGAACGGAGGGGTATGTCGTGAATTCAGAAGAGCTCAATAAGTCGATCAGCCTGCGGATGGCGATCGCAGCGATGCAGTTGCTGCTCAGTGCGGCCTGCTCCTTGAATGCGGCGGCGGCCGATCTGTCCGTAGATCAGATCCGCTCGATGCTGGACCGCGCTTCATCGTCATCAAGGCCGGCTAACTTCGAGGGCAAGAATCTTTCGGACCTCGATCTCAGCGGGCTCAATTTCCGCAGGGCCAATCTGCGGGGCGTCAGTTTCTTCGGAAGCAAGCTGGTTCAAGCGGACTTCCGCGAGGCGAGCCTGGAGGGCGCCAACCTGAACGGCGCTTGGCTGATGGGCACGGATTTCACGAGAGCGAACCTGACTCGCGCGAGCCTGCTTTCGGTCGTGATCCTGGGCGGCGAGGTCAAGAAGATGCCGATCTTCAAGGGCGCGAACATGTCTGGCGTCAAGATGATCGCGGACCTTCCGGGCGCCGATCTTTCGGGGGCCGATCTCAGTCGCGCGATGGCCGGCGTCGACATGAAAAACCAGGGCATGGGGCAGATGCGCACGGACCTGTCTGGCGCCAACCTGGCCGGAGCCGTCCTGGCAGGCGCCGACTTCAGCCGGTCATTGATGAGGTACTGCCGCCTCCAGGGAAGCGATCTGCGCGGCGCCAATTTCTTTGGCGTCAAGCTGACCGGAGCCGACCTCACCGGCGCGAATGTCGCAGGCGCCGATTTCGCTGAGGCTGAGCTGAGTGGCACGATCTTTCGCGACGTGAAGGGATTCAGCGAGGCCAAGGGACTTGACCGCGCCGAGAACGCCGACAAGATTGTTCGCGATTGAGCGCCCCGAGGGCCCGGGCTGTGTCCAGCCCCGCCCCCCGCGGGGTCAAGGAACCTGGGGCGCACCGGCGTTTCCTTGAAGAGCTTCTCTGAGTTCACGACACACCTCTCCGTTCCGGCTGAGCCTGTCGAAGCCAGCGCGCACCTTCCGCTCCGTTCGGGCTGAGCTTGTCAAAGCCAACGCGCACCCTTCCCCCTCCGTTCGGGCTGAGAAGGTGTGAACCAATCCCCGCCGAGCGACGTTGAGCGCTCA
>CBFHAS010000176.1:0-6856 GCA_965653625.1 uncultured Burkholderiaceae bacterium
CGCCCAGCTCATCGGCCAGGCGCCGGCCGCCGCAGGCGCGCCGTGTCCGCCGCAGTCGGCGCGCATCACCGACCGCGGCATGGCGGTGGCGCACGGCCTCGCCATCGATGCAGCGCACGCCGCAGTCCTGTTGGCAAGGCTCGAAGCACAGACCCTGCGCGCGCTGCTCTGCGCGCGCATGCAAGGCAGCCGGCTGCCCAATGCGCAGATCGACGAGTTGCGCCAGGCGATCGCCAAGGTGCCCGATGGCGCGTTGATGGATGCCGCCCGCGTCTGGGCGCACCAGCCGGTGAGCGACTGGCGCGCACTTCTGAAGGTGCTCATTCCAAATCCGCAGCAGATGGCGCAACGGCCATCGGTGGCAGGGATGCGCGACCAAACGGTGTGAAATTCTTACTAATGAAGGCCCGCACTGGCGGCCCAGGCGCACACCGGGCATCTCTTTCCGGCATCGCTCAGCTGGGGACGCGGGCCATCATGCGATCCAACGCAAATGCCAAGACTGCGTGGAAATGAATGCTTGTGAAGTCGGGCGGCCCGCTCTGGCCTGCCCGGAGGGAATCGAACCCCCAACCCCCAGCTTAGAAGGCTGGTGCTCTATCCAGTTGAGCTACGGGCAGAGAGGCCGTATGGAGAGATGGTCGGGGTGAGACGATTCGAACATCCGACCCACTGCTCCCGCAGCAGCAAGACAAACAAGCAAATATGCGGGCTACAGCCTGATTCTTCTAACCGACCGCCGCAGATTGTGGCACGGAATTTCGCGGGTTTGCCGAGGAACGTTAGAAGCTGAAGTGAAACTGGTTCGTTCTTCAAGCTGGTACGGCACGTACCGTATAGCCGATTTGCTGCAGACGGCGGATCAGCCGGTTGGCGGTCTTAGCGGTGTCGGCGCGGTCGAAGTGGGCGGCACCGAGGTCGTGCCACTCGGTGCCGTCGCGCAGCATGTGCCAGGCAGCGGTGAGCATCGAGGCGGCCACGGCGACTATGGCCTTCTTGGCGCCGCGACGGGCGCGCAGGCGGTGGAACTGCGCTTGCAGGTAGCTGCCCTTGACCTTGATGGCGGCCCAGGCCGGCCTGTACCAGCGTGGTTTTGAGCCACTTGCCGCCGCGGCGCAACCGGGTGCTGCGGCGCTTGCCGGCGCTCTCGTCGTTGCGCGGGCACATGCAGGCCCAAGACAGGAGGTGGCCCGGGGGTGGCGAAGCGCGACATGTCGATGCCGATCTCGGCCACGACCACGTGTGCGCTGACGCTGCTCAAGCCGGGCATCGTGCTCAGCAGCTTGGCGGCTTGTCGAAACGGGGCGAGCCCGAGGCCAACCTTCTTCTCGATGGAGGCGATGGCCTGGTCCAGCGCGTCGATGTGGTTCAGGTGCAGTTTGAGCATGAAGCGGTGGTGCGCGCTAATGCGACCGCGCAGCGCTTCGAGCAACTCGGCGCGGCTGGCCTTGACGCGACCGATGCACGACAGCAGGCGTTCAGGGTCGGTCTGGCCGTCGACGATGGCCTGCAGCACCGCGCGTCCGCTCTTGCCCATGATGTCGGTGAGCACGACGCCGAGCTTGAGGTTGGCATCTTCGAGCACCTTGTCGATGCGCTGGACATGCGCAGCGCGTTCACGCACGAACTGCTTGCGCGTGCGGGTGAGCGCGCGCAGCTCCTGCACGGCAACGGGCGGCGCGAAGCTGGCGCGAATCAGTCCGTGAGCCAGCAAGTCCGCCAGCCACATCGCGTCGTTGACGTCGGTCTTGCGTCCGGGCACGTTCTTGACATGCGCGGCGTTGGCCAGCACCAGCTCGAAGTGGCCTTCAAGTACGTGCCACACCGGCTTCCAGTACACGCCGGTGGCTTCCATCGCGACGTGCTCGACGCCGAAGGACTCGAGCCAATCGGCCAGGGCCAACAGCCCAGAGGTCGTAGTGTCGAAGGTGCGCACCTGCTGCAACGAGCATCGGCGCCGGCAATGCGTACACACGCCACCACCGTCTGCTTGTGCAGGTCCAGCCCCGCACAGCGCGGATAGATGACTTCCATGTCGCCTCCAAGCCGCGGCGACATCGGCATGCGGCCCACGTCATCGAAGTTTGAAGTGCGTGCTTAGGGGCAAGAATCCCCAGGCGACAGTGCGGGGTGCTCGTGAGGCCGCGGGTCCAACTGAAATACGGGCTCGAAGCACCGTGTACGAACCGACCTTTGCGCCGGACGTCGCAGCCGAATTACACACGCGTTTCATGCGTCGCGGGACGCGCGAAGCGCGGTGGAGCAACTGAAATGAGGCCCAGGCCATGACCTCAAAGCCCAGGACACCAAGCCGGAACCGCCGCGGGATACGCGCTGGCGTATCGTGGTCGGCGACCGACGAGGTTGGCTCGTTCCAGACCGAAACCCTAGCGCGCAACCGTGCGCCGCTCCGTTGCAGGCCAGGGCGCCAAGCTCATCTGCCCGGACTGTCAGGTCGAGGAGTGACCACCCTGCACCACCAGGCTTGCGGTTGCCGCAGCAGCACCATCCCGGCCGCGGTGTGCTCCTCGCCGTGCAGCACAGGTCTCGATACGGAGATGGCCGCGCACCGGCGGCTGCAGCTCGTCCGGACGTAGGCGGACGCCGCCCATGCGCGGGCGCGTGCAGTTGACCAGCATGGGCCATGGTAGGTTGCCCACGAATGACGGCCAACGGGGCCTCCCGACCCTGAGCGGTAACTTAGGTCGCGCGATTCGGTGCCCCAAAGCTGACCTTTACGCCTCAGCACGGCAGGTCTAAAGCTGCTCGGCAAGCGCGACAATGATGCCCTCAGGCCCGCGGATGTAGGCTAGCCGGTACGTGTCCTCGTACTGCATTTCGCCAATGAGCTCGGCCCCGTGGGCGCGCAAGCGTGCGACGATGACCTCAATGTCGTCGACGGCGAACATGATGCGCCGGATGCCCAGCGTGTTCACCGGCGCATCCACGGGCCCAAACCTGATCGCATTGGGCGTATGGAACTTGTTCAGCTCAATGCCCTGCCCATCGAGAGTCCGCATCATCGCGAGGGTGGCCCGGACATCCTTGAGCCCGATCAGGCTCCCGACCAAAAGCCCTTCGACTGTCGTCTCGCCCTCGAGCTTGAGGCCCAGTTCGATGAAGAAAGCCTTGGCGGCTTCGAGATCGTCGACAACGATGAGGACGTTGTCCATCCCCGCTGATACGTGAGCAAAGTCGATGCAGCTTTTCGAGGATCGAATCGGCAGTGGCGGTCCACTTGAAGGCCTGGCAGCTCGTGTTGTAGGCCGCGACGAAGTGGTCGATGCGCTGCACGAGTTGTCTGACGCTGGTGAACGAGCCGCGGCGAATCGCCTTGTCGGGTATGAAGTGCATGTGCCAGCGCGACCGAGCTGCGAACCACGCCTTGATCTTCGGATGGCTTTGAGTGGCGTGGTTGTCGGCGATGCGGTGGATGCCAACTCGGCGGGAACCGCCTTGTCGATCTCGCGCAGGAAGGACAGGAACTCCTGATGACGATGGCGGGGTTGCACGCGGCCAGCACCGCGCCGTTGAGCACATTCAGAGCCGCGAACAGCGTGGTCGTCAAGGCGCTTGTAGTCGTGTGACGCCCTCGACATAGCCGCCCATGGGCAGCATCGGCCTGCGTGCGCTCCAGCGCCTGGCACTGGCTCTTCTCGTCCACGCAGATGACCAGCGCGTTATCCGGCGGGCTCAGGTACAGGCCGACCACGTCGCGCAACTTCTCGAGGAAGAACGGGTCGTTGGACAGCTTGAAGCTCTCCGTGCGATGCGGCTGCAGTCCGAACAGTTGGAAGTAGCGCTGCACGCTGGTCTTGGAGATGCCAGTCTCGGCGGCTACCGTGCGTACGTTCCAGTGCGTCGAGCCGTTGGCTGGCTTGGTGTGCAGCGTGGTGATCAACTGCGCCACGCGTTCATCGTCGATCGTGCGCGGCTTGCCCGGGCGCACGTCGCCGTACAGGCCGGGGATGCGCCGATCGACGAACCGCGCGCGCCACTTGCCCACGGTGGCCCCGGACAGCTTCAAACGCTCGGCGATCGAGTTGTTGGCTCCCCATGGGCACTGCTGAGGATGATGCGCGTTCGGTTGCTCAGACCCGAAGGCAGCGAGCGGCTGCGAGCAAAGGACTGCCTGCGCACGAACGCACGACAGTGATCCGGTACCCCAGCACGCACAACTCCGTGCCCGCCCTGTGAAGCGAAGGCCCCATCAACGCTGACATGGCAGCCTGGAATGTGACAGGCTGGGCCTGTCCCTTGCCTTCGGACTGCGACTGGTGGATGAACCGTTCGCTGGCGAAGAGCGGCCAGTAGTAGCCAAGCCACCTCTCGGCGATACGAGTAATCGGAACCGAGACCTGGCCGCGGAGCAACCAGGTCGCGACCCGCAGCTCCTGGGTAGCGATCTTCGCAAGCGCTCGGAACAGGTTCAACTTGTACGTTGCGACCTTGGGATCGTGATGGAGGATTCCTTCAATCTGTCGACGGCCTGGCCGGTCCACCGGTTCGCAACTGAGCAGCAGCGTAAACCAGTATCTACCGCCCTCTGCAGGGCGTCGCCCGGACTCCCAGCGCGGCCAATCAGCAGCGTGATGAACAACGGAACGAGAAGGTCAGCTGCAGGCACAAGTGTTCATTGTCTGTATCCGATCCCCACCAAAACGTCTTCTTGCGAAGTAAACCCTACTCAGATCCATGAACAATTTTCCTCTCGAACCTTGGAGTCCGTTCGTTCTGGCAGCGCTAACCATCGTCACTGTGGCGCAACTGGCGCATCGGGCGCTCCGCCCCATCGTCCTTCGACTGGCCGGGTTCTCCCCCATTCTGCGTGCCATCGTTGGCCGGTGCGACCGTCCAGTCCAGCTGCTCGTACCTCTCATCGCGATCCAATTGGCGCTGCAAGGGATGCCCGAGGGTTCAACAGGCCTCCTGACGGCACAGCACTTGACCGGTGTGTTAGCGATCGCAGCAGTCACCTGGCTGGCGATCGCCGCGCTGCGTGGCGTCGCCGACGGCGTCATCGCACTCCACCCATCGGACGTGGCCGACAACCTCACGGCTCGGCGTGTGCAGACGCAGACCCGCGTGCTGACGCGCATCGGCAGTGGTACTGTCCTAATCGCCGGCCTAGCGTTCATCTTGATGACGTTTCCGAAGGCGCGCCAGCTTGGCACCAGCCTGCTCGCCTCCGCCGGCGTTGCCGGGCTGATCGTCGGCATCGCCGCGCGTTCGGTTTTTAGCAATCTATTGGCAGGCCTGCAGATCGCGCTGGCACAGCCGATCCGCATCGACGACGTGCTGATCGTCGAAGGCGAGTGGGGGCGGGTCGAAGAAATCACCGCCACGTACGTCGTTCTCAAGATCTGGGACGAGCGCCGGCTCATCGTGCCGCTCGGCTGGTTCATCGAGCATCCGTTCCAGAACTGGACGCGTCGCAGCGCCGACATCCTCGGCACCGTCTTCTTGTGGACGGACTACACGTTACCCGTCGAGGCAATTCGAGGCGAAGCGAAGCGTCTTTGCGAGGCGTCGCCAAACTGGGACCGCCGCGTGTGCGTCGTCCAGGTCACGGACGCCAATGATCATGCGATGCAGCTGCGTGTTTTGGTCAGCTCGGCCGCGTCGGGCCCGAATTTCGACCTGCGCTGCGAGTTGCGGGAGGGGCTGATCGACTTCATCCAGCGCGCGTTTCCGCTCGCCTTGCCGACGACGCGCGCGCGCCTGGACCGGGCGGCATCCGGCCCCACACTTGACGTCAGGCTCGAGACGGCGGCTGTCGACTGACCTCGATGCCCCGCTGCGCGGCTGTCAGCACCGCACTGCCACACTGGCCACCGATACGCCCCTGTTTCACTGCAAGGGCGTCGTTGACTGAGCGCTTACCCTACGGCCGCAGTATTTCGTACAGCTGTCATCAGCGCGAGCGAGCCTAGCTTGGCCGAACGACTGCACGGTAGGAGGCATCTCGAGTACGGCCACCGCGACCGCCCGGGCGGTTCAAGATCGCGCATGACTAACGCCCCAAGCACCGAGGCGCACACACCGGCGCGCCAAGCGTTGCCATAGCCGGCAGCTGAAACTTACAGTACCCACTCCACCGCCATCCCGGCGGTCAAGTTCAACAGGGTTTATCTGACGCCATGCACTGCCGTGCCTTCTTCCAGCATCGCCGCGGCGTCAGATAAACGCTGTTCGTTAGAGGCGCTTCAAGAATGATCCGTCACCCGCCAGCGACTAAGCACGAATGAACAAGCTTCTGCTCCTCGCGTCGCACGCTTTGTCGCTCGGCATCGGCTTTGCGCTCGGCGTGTACTTCCTTCCAGTGCTCATTGCTCCACAGGCGCCTACAACTGCTGAGGTCTCGGCTCAAGCTAGCAGAGCCACCTACAGGGGCCAGTTCCGCCGCGATCTGCAGGACAGTGACGCTCTGCACTGGGGAGAGGGAACCGTTTCCATCAGCGCCGAGAGCATCGCGCTTGCTGGAGAGTTGGCTCCTGGCCCAGACTACAAGCTATACCTCTCGCCGGAGTTTGTCGAAACCGAGAATGACTTCAATCGCCTGAGACCGAGTATGGTCAGGGTAGGCGACGTGAAGACGTTCAGAAACTTCCTGATCTCGGTGCCCGGATCAGTCGATCCAACTCGCTACAACACGGTGGTCATCTGGTGCGAGACGTTTGGCCAGTTCATCACGGCCGCCAAGTACAAGTAGTGGAATAGGCGATGATGTTGGCTTCCAGTCGCCTCTACGCAGCGCGCATTGGTCGCGGTCCCGAGATGGTGCTCAAGGCACTATCTAATTGTCAAGTCCCGGGTGATCATATGGTCTCCGAGAGAATAGTTCGGGTCGCTCGGA
>CBFHAS010000177.1:0-6807 GCA_965653625.1 uncultured Burkholderiaceae bacterium
ATGGGGCAGCTGTCCCATGGGGTGTCGGAGATGGCCGATTTCCTCATGCTCCAGTCGCTGAACCGGGCGGAGCCGGTGCTGCGCCAACACGCAATGGCGCCGAACACCCACCCGCGCGAGTTGCACCTCGCATGCCTGCAGCTCGCCGGCGACCTGGCCACCTTCACCAGCGAAACGCGCTGCCCGCCCGAATACCCGCTGTACCGCCACGATGACCTGCAGACCACCTTTGCCCCGGTCATCGCCGACCTGCGCCGCATGCTTTCGGTGGTGCTGGAGCGCAACGCGATCCAGATCGACCTGGCCGAGCGCGCGCACGGCGTGCGCATGGCTGTGTTCCCTGATGCCGATCTGGTGCGCAATGCCAGTTTCGTCCTGGCCGCCAACGCTCAGATGCCGGCCGAGCACCTTCGCGGGCGCCTTCCTGCGCAGTGCAAGCTGGGCCCGCCCGAGCGTCTGCGCGACCTGGTGAACTTGGCGCTGCCAGGCATCGTGTTGCGCGCCCTGCCCACCGCGCCGCGCCAGCTTCCCTTTCATGCGGGCTTCCACTACTTCGAGCTCGACCGCGGCGGCGAGCTGTGGAAGCAACTCGAAAAGAGTGGCAGCCTCGCCCTGCACGTGGCGGGCGAGTTTCCGGCGCTGGAGCTGGAGCTGTGGGCCATTCGCCAATGACGGCCCGAGGAGCACATGGATCCGTCCGCGATCAATGACCCGTTCGCAGGTTTCGACGACGAGCAGCGAACCTTTATGAAACCCAATCCGGGCGGCCGTGCCGGCTCGGCGCGCACGACGGACGCTCCCACGGGCACCGATCTGCCCGGCCTGCCCGAGGCCGCGCCGCCCGACCATGGGCTCAATCCGCTGGTGGCGCTGGCCAACCGGCTGCTGCTCCTGGTGCCGCAGCTGCGCACCACCCGCCACGTGGACGACCCGGGCGCGCTGCGCAATTCGCTGGCGCAAGGCATCCGCGACTTCGCGGCGCGCGCTGCCGCGCAGGGCATCGCACCTGAACGCGTGATGGCCGCGCGCTACGTGCTGTGCACCATGATCGACGAGGCAGCCGCCAGCACGCCGTGGGGCGGCTCAGGCGTGTGGGGGCGGCACAGCCTGCTCACCATGTTCCACAACGAGGCCGAGGGCGGCGAGAAGGTGTTCCAGCTCATGGCGCGCCTGGCCGAGAAGCCCGATGTCAATCGCGACCTGCTGGAGCTGATCTACAGCGCGCTGTCGCTCGGCTTCGAGGGCCGCTATCGCGTCGTCGAGAACGGCCGCGCTCAATTGGAGGCCGTGCGCGACAAGCTCGCGCAGATCCTGCGTCAGCAGCGCGGCGACTACCCGCATGCGCTGGCGCAGCACTGGCAGGGGCAAACGGTAGGCCGCAAGGCCGCCTACAGCTGGCTGCCGCTCGCCGCGGCGGCCGGCGTGTCGGCGCTGTTGCTAATGGGGGCCTACCTCGGCTTTTTGTCCTCGCTGCATGGCCGCTCCGACCCGGTGTTCGGGCAGATCCAGAGCCTGCGGCTCACGCCGCCCGTCGTGGCTGCCGCGCAGCCCGCGCCCCGGCCTCGGCTGGCGCAGTTTCTCCAGCCCGACATCAAGGCGGGGCTCGTGGCGGTACGCGACGAGATCGACCGCAGCGTGGTGGTCATCCGCGGCGACGGTGCTTTCGCCAGCGGCAGCGCAACGCTGATGTCCGAGCGCGAGCCGCTGATGGCGCGCATCGCCGACGCCCTGGCGCAGGTGAGCGGCAGCGTGGTGGTAACGGGCCACACCGACAGCCAGCCCATCGCGCGCACGGCCCGTTTCCCGTCGAACTGGCATCTCTCGGAAGAGCGGGCGCGCACGGTGCGCGAGCTGCTCATCGCGCGCAAGGTCGCGGCCGAGCGCATCCGCGCCGAAGGGCGCGCCGATGCCGAGCCGGTGGTGGCCAATGACACGCCGGCCAACCGCGCGATGAACCGCCGCGTGGAGGTCACGCTGTTCGTGGGCCGCAGCGGCGAGACGGGTGCGAAACCCGCCGGGGCCAAGTGAGAGCCGCACGATGAAAAAACTGTTCGGGCTGGTGTTCAACCGCTGGGTGCTGGGCGCGGTGCTGCTGCTCGCGCTGGCCCTGCTCATCTGGATCGTCGGCCCGCTCGTCGCCGTGGCCGATGTGCGTCCGCTGGAAAGCGAATCGTCACGGTGGATCGTCATTGGCCTCGTGGTGGCGCTGTTCGTGCTGACCGCCGCGTGGAAGGCCTGGCGCGCACGGCAGGGCAACGCGGCCGTGGTGAACCAGCTCCTCGCCGCCCGGCCGGCCGGCGACAACAAAGAAGCCGAGAGCGCCGACCTCTCTGCGGTACGCCAGCGCTTCGAGCAAGCCATGCAGACGCTGCGCCGCGCACGCTTCGGCGAAGGCGGCGTGCTCTCGGGCTGGTCGGCCAAGCTCGGTGGGCGCTACCTCTACGAGCTGCCGTGGTACCTGATCATCGGCGCACCCGGCTCGGGCAAGACCACGGCGCTGCATAACTGCGGTCTGCGCTTCCCGCTCGCGCCCAGCGTGGGCGACCACGCGGTGCGCGGCGTGGGCGGCACACGAAACTGCGACTGGTGGTTCACCGACCAGGCCGTGCTCATCGACACCGCCGGCCGCTTTACCACGCAAGACAGCGACCGCGAGAACGACCGCGCCACCTGGGGTGGTTTCCTCGGCATGCTCAAGCACAGCCGGCCGCGCCAGCCGGTCAACGGCGTGCTGGTCACGGTGTCGGTGGCTGACCTGCTCACCCGCGGCCCCGTAGAGCGGCGAGAGCACGCCGACACCGTGCGCCACCGGCTGCAGGAACTGCACAAGCACCTGGGCATCCGCTTTCCGATCTACCTGCTGGTCACCAAGAGCGACCTGCTGGCCGGGTTCATGGATTACTTCGCCACGCTCGACAAGGACCAGCGCGCCACTCCTTGGGGCGCCACCTTCCCGGTGCAGGAGGGCACGGCCGAGTCGCTGCAGCGCTTCGGCCAGGAGTTCGACGCCTTGCTGGCCCGCCTGAACGATGGCCTCATCGAGCGGCTGCAGGCCGAACGCGACCCGCAGCGACGCTCTCGCATCTACGGCTTCGCCGGCCAGTTCGCCGGGTTGAAGGGCGTACTGCAGGAGTTTCTCGACATCGTCTTCTCGCCCTCGCCCTACGAAGCCGCACCCGTTCTGCGCGGCGTGTATTTCGTGAGCGGCACGCAGGAAGGCACGCCCATCGATCGGGTGCTGGGTTCCATCGCGCGCAGCTACCGGCTTGAGCGTGCCGTGATCGCGCCCAACCAAGCCAGCGGCAAGAGCTACTTCCTCACCCGGCTGCTGGGCGAGGTGGTGTTCGCCGAGAACGGCTTGGCCGGCATCAACCTGCAATGGGAGCGGCGACGCCGGCTGCTGGCATTGGGTGGCTATGCCGCAGTGGGCGCCCTCACCGCGGGTGCGCTCACCGCGTGGACGGCGAGCTACCTGAACAACCGCCGCTACGTCGACGACGTGGCCCAGCGCACGGACCGCGTGCGCCAGCTCGTGCAGAGCACGCCCAACCGCGCCTCGCCCAACATCCTGCCCGTGGTGCCGGCACTGGCCGCCACGCGCAGCCTCGCGGGTACGGCGGACTCGGCACCGTGGTCATTGGGCTTCGGCCTGTATCAGGGCCCCAAGCTCGACAGCGCCGCGCGCGCGGCCTACGAGCGCATGCTGGTCGATGCCGTCCTGCCGCGCGTTGGGCTGCGTGTGGAAGAGCAGTTGCGCCAGTCCGGTGCTGCGCCCGACAGTCTGTATGAGGCGCTCAAGGCTTATCTCATGCTGCACGACGTGGAGCGCTTCGACGCCAGCGCGCTGAAGGGCTACGTCGAAGCCGACTGGGACGCCGAGTTGGGCCGTTCCCTCGATGCCGAACAGCGCGCTCAGCTCAGTGAGCATCTCGATGCATTGCTTGCGCAGGGCCCCGTGGTGTCGCCGCTGCCCGAGGACAAGCCGCTCATCGAGTTCCACCGAGCCCGCCTCGCCACCGTGACCTTGCCGCAGCGCATCTACAACCGCATGCGGCACCAGGGGCTCGGCAGCGACTTCCCGGAGTTCACCGTGGTGCGCGCGGCGGGCAGCAACGCCGCGCTGGTGTTCACGCGCGCCAGTGGCGCACCGCTCACGCGGGGCGTGCCGGGCCTCTTCTCCTACGAGGGCTACCACCGCGGGTTCCAGCAGGAAGTCTCGCGCGTGGCCGAACAGCTGGCCGAGGAGCAGCCCTGGGTGCTGGGCATCGCGCCACTGCCGCGCGATGCGGCCACGGCCCTGCGTGCCGGCGACCCGTTGCTCGACGACGTGCGCCGCATCTACCTGAACGAGTACGCGTCGATCTGGGAAGCCTTCATCGCTGACGTGCGCGTGCAGCCGCTCACCAGCCTCAACCAATCGATCCAGATGGCGCGGCTGCTGTCGGCGCCTGACAGCCCGCTGCCGCCGCTCATGAAGGCGATGTCTCGCGAAACCACCCTGCTGGCAGCGTCGAACAAGAACGTGATCGAGAAGGCCGAGGGCACGGCCCACGACCTGGTCCGGCGTGGCCGCGAAGCACTGGCCGGCGCCATTGCGGCGAAGAAGCCCGAGACCGGCCCGCGCATCGAGAGCATCGTCGATGACCGCTTCATCGGTCTGCGCCGGCTGGTGACTGCCCCGGAAGGCGGCAAGCCGCCGCTGGACGACACCGTCGCGCTCATCGGCGAAGTGCACGTGCTGCTCAATGCGGTCGACAACGCCGTCAAGGGCGGCGCGGCGCCGCCGCCCTCGCCCGTGCCGCTGAAGGTGAAGTCCGAAGCCGCGCGATTGCCTGAGCCGGTGCGTTCGATGATGGACACGCTGTCGGCCAGCAGCTCGCAGGTGTCGCAGATCCTCGTGCGGCAGAACCTGGGCAACGAGGTCAAGTCGCAGGTGGGCGAGTTCTGCCAGCAGGCCGTGGCCGGCCGTTATCCGCTGGACCGCGGGTCTGCGCGCGACGCCACGCCGGCGGATTTCGCGCTGCTGTTCGGGCCCGGCGGCAAGATCGACCAGGTGTTCCAGCAACGGCTCGCGCCCTATGTCGACACCACCACGCGCCCCTGGAAGTTCCGAGCGGTGGAAGGCGTGCCGCTGGGCGCCGACAGCGGCACGCTGCCGCAGTTCCAGCGTGCTCAGGCCATCCGCGAAACCTTCTTCCCGGGCGGCAGCGGGCCGTTGATCCGGCTGTCGTTCAAGCCGCTGGAGATGGATGCCACGCTCAAGCAGTTCATCCTCGACGTGGATGGCCAGATCGTGCGCTACGACCACGGCCCGCAGATCCCGGCCACTGTGCAGTGGCCCGGCCCGCGCGGCACGATGCAGGTGCGCGTGCAGGTGAACCCGCCCGGCGCGGGCAGCACATTTGGCCTGGTGCACGAAGGCCCATGGGCACTCATGCGGCTGTTCGACCGCGTGCGTATCGAGCCCACCAACGTGCCCGAGCGCTTCAAGGCCACCTTCGATGTCGATGGGCGCAAGGCGGTCTTCGAGGTCACGGCCAGCAGCGTGCGCAACCCCTTCCGGCTGCGCGACCTGGCCGAGTTCTCCTGCCCCACGGGGCTGTAATCAGGCCGCAGGCGGAAAGCTGCATGTAATGACCTGGTCCCCCGTGGCGGCCGAGCTCCGCGATGCACCGGGCTGGTACGGCAAGCTCGCTGCGCTGGGCGATTTCGCGCAGCGCCGACTGCCGCCTGACTGGGTGCGCCTCGTCGATCCCTGGCTCGCCGGCGCCATGCGCGGCAGCCAGGAGCGAATGGGCGAGCGCTGGCTGCAGATCTACCTCACCGCCCCGGTGCTGCGCTTTGCCTGGGCGCCGGGCTTGGTCGATGCGCAATGGTGGTTCGGCGTGCTCATGCCCAGCTGCGACAGCGTGGGCCGCTATTTCCCGCTGGTGATCGCGCACCCGCGCGCGCAGCCGCCGTCCGACCGCATCGCGCTCGACCACCTGGAACTCTGGTACGACCACCTCGCGCAGGTGGCCATGCGCACGCTGAGCGACGGTGAGGGCTCGGTCGATCTGCTGGAAGCCGGCCTGCGCGACGCACCGCCCTGGCCCACCCCGGGCCTGACGACTGCCGTGTTGCTGCAGCCCGGGCCTGAGGAGCACCTGAGACTCGCGCGCTCCGTGGCGCTGTCGCAATGGCTCCACGCGCTGTCAGCGCACGATCTCGTGTCGCGGCTGGCAGGGCACAGCCTGTGGTGGCGCATGAACGAAGCGGGCGCACACGATACCGCGGACATCGTTCGCGGGCTTCCCGACGGAGCGCGTTTCGCCGCACTGCTGTCGCCCGGCGGCTGAGTCTCAGCAGACTGCGCGGCGCGGCAGCCCTCCACATCCCGTTCGGGCTTGAGCTTGTCGAAGTGCCTGCATCGAGGTGCGCGCTGGCTTCGACAGGCTCAGCCCGAACGGGATGTCGAGAACCGCCGCGCCGCCGATTGAAGCATCCGTCAGTCACGACACTCTCCAACCCGTTCGCACTGAGCCTGTCGAAGTGCCTGCATCAAGGTGCGCGCTGGCTTCGACAGGCTCAGCCCGAACGGAATGTCGAGAACCGCCGCGCCGCCGATGGAAGTTTCCGTCAGTCACGACACTTTCCAACCCGTTCGCACTGAGCCTGTCCAAGTGCCTGCATCAAGGTGCGCGCTGGCTTCGACAGGCTCTGCCCGAACGGGATGTCGAGAACCGCCGCGCCGCCTATTGAAGTTTCCTTCAGTCACGACACTCTCCAACCCGTTCGCACTGAGCCTGTCGAAGTGCCTGCATCAAG
>CBFHAS010000178.1:0-6775 GCA_965653625.1 uncultured Burkholderiaceae bacterium
CGCCCATCCGCCTGGACGACGGGCGCACGCTCTGGGTGATGCGCCCCGGGCGCATGGGGCCGCGGGCCGACCGGCCCGGCGGGCCGGGGGCCGAACGCGTGTTCGGCCCGCCCTGGCCTTTCGTGCCTGCGGGGTGGCAGCGCGGCATGGGCCTCGTGGTGTTGCTCGTGGCGCTTTTCGTCGCCGTGGCGATCGGCGCCTGGCCCGTGGTGCGCCACCTCACCCGAAGGCTGCAGGCGCTCAAGCGTGGCATGGAAGTTTTCGGCGCCGGCCGGCTCGACCACCGCGTGGAGGTCAGCGGGCGAGACGAGCTCGCGGCGGTGGCCGCCAGCTTCAATCAGGCGGCCGAGCGCATTGAAGCACTGGTGCGCTCTCACCAGTCGCTGCTGGCCAACGCCAGCCATGAACTTCGCTCGCCGCTAGCACGGCTGAAGATGGCCGTGTCCATGCTCGCCGAGGCGTCGCCCGAGCAGCGCGATCACCTGCGCCGCGAGATCGACACCGACATCGGCGAACTCGATGCGCTGGTCGAGGAGGTGCTGCTCGCCAGCAGGCTCGATGCCCTGCGCCAGCTCGATCAACGCGAACCCGTGGACCTGCTGGGCCTGGCGGCCGAAGAGGCCGCTCGGGTCGACGCAGTGCTCGAACCCACGCACGACGGCTCGCTGCAGGCGCAAGGCGATGAGCGCCTGCTGCGCCGCGCGCTGCGCAACCTGCTGGAGAACGCGCGCCGCTACGGCGGCGACGACGTGAGCCTGAGCGCACACAGCGATGGCGATCGCATCCTGCTTCGCGTGTGTGACCGAGGGCCCGGCGTGCCGGCCGACCAGCGCGAGCGCATCTTCGAGCCCTTCTACCGCCTGCCCGGCCACGCCGAGAAGGCCGGCGGCGTAGGCCTGGGGCTGAGCTTGGTCAAGCAAATCGCCGAACGCCACAGCGGCGACGTGCGCTGCGAGCCGCGCGAAGGCGGTGGTAGCTGCTTCGTGCTCGCACTGCCGGTCGCGCGCTGAGAGCCTGGAGAGGGGTCCCCGCGCGGCCCGGGAACATCGCTTGCCGCTCTCGCGGCTCCAACGCATTCAAGGAGCCCGCATGAAAGCCTTGTGCTGGCACGGCAAGCACGACCTGCGCTACGACACCGTGCCGGACCCCAGGATCGAACACCCGCGCGACGCCGTCGTCAAGGTGAGCACCTGTGCGATATGCGGCTCCGACCTTCACCTCTTCGACGGCGTCATGCTCGGCATGAAATCCGGCGACATCATCGGCCACGAGTTCATGGGCGAGGTGGTCGAGGTGGGGCACCACAACAAGGCCTTGAAGGTGGGCGACCGCGTGGTGGTGCCTTTCACCATCTGCTGCGGCGAGTGCGAGCAGTGCCGGCGCGGCAACTGGTCGGTGTGCGAAACGACCAACCGCAACAAGGATCTCGCCGAGAAGGCCTTCGGCCACACCACGGCGGGCCTGTTCGGCTACACGCACCTCACCGGCGGCTATGCCGGCGGCCAGGCCGAATACGTGCGCGTGCCGTTCGCCGACGTCGCGCCTGTCAAGATTCCAAACGGGCTGACCGATGAGCAAGTGCTGTTCCTCGGGGATATCTTTCCCACGGGCTGGCAGGCGGTCGTGCAATGCGACGTCGAGCCCACCGACACGGTGGCGATCTGGGGCGCGGGCCCGGTAGGGCAGTTCTGCGTCCGCAGCGCCGTGCTGCTGGGCGCGCAGCAGGTCGTGTGCATCGACAACGTGCCCGAGCGGCTGTCGATGGCGCAGGCCGGCGGTGCGGTCACGATCAACTTCGACGAGGAACGCGTGCTGCAGCGCCTGAAGCAGCTCACCGGCGGCAAGGGCCCGCACAAGTGCATCGACGCAGTGGGCATGGAAGCGCATGCCACGCGGTCCATCGACTCGGCATACGACCGCGCCAAGCAGGCGCTCATGATGGAAACCGACCGGCCCCACGTCCTGCGCGAAATGATCTACGCCTGCCGCCCTGCCGGCGTGATCTCCATTCCCGGGGTGTATGCGGGGCTTGACGACAAGATCCCCATCGGCGCGCTCATGAACAAGGGCCTCACGGTGCGAACCGGCCAGACGCATGTGAAGCGCTGGACCGACGACCTGCTGCGGCGCATCGAGCAAGGCCAGATCGATCCATCCTTCGTCATCACTCACAGCGAGCCGCTGTCGCGCGGGCCGGAGATGTACAAGACTTTCCGCGACAAGAAGGACGGCTGCATCAAGGTCGTGCTCAAGCCCTGAGGAGTCGTCGATGTACACCCAAAGCCAATCCACCAATACGGGCCGCTCGGCCCGCAAGCTTGCCCGTGGCCTCGGGTGGCTCAGCATCGGGCTGGGCCTGGCCGAGTTGCTGGCGCCGCGTGCCATGGCTCGCGCGACCGGCCTGCTTGGACAGGAGGCACTGCTGCGGGCCTATGGGCTGCGCGAGATCGCCACGGGTGTCGGCATCCTCGCTTCGCGCCATCCGAGGCGCTGGCTGTGGGCCCGCGTCGGTGGCGACGCGCTGGATCTCGCCACGCTCGCGGCGTCGGGGCAAGCCGGCCGCGTGTCCACTGCCTCGGCCATCGCAGCCGTGGCCGGCGTGGCGGTGGCCGACGTCGGATGCGCCCGCGCTCTTGAAGCCGAGCACCGGCATGCCATGCGTCGCGTGCGCGACTACAGCACGCGCAGCGGGCTGCCTCGCACGCCGAACGAAATGCGCGGCGCGGCGCTGGCCGACTTCACGATGCCCGACGACATGCGCGCAACACCGAAGCTGCGTCAGGTTGCGCCCGCCTGACTGGTCTGCCGTTAGGCGCGGCGGTTGGCCTAAGCTCGCAGCCGCAACAGGAGGAGCGCCATGGCGGACAGGCTTTACGACGTGATCATGTTCGGCGCCACCGGCTACACCGGCCGTCAGGCCGTGCTGGCGATGGTGCACCGCGCGGCGACCCAGCCGCTGCGCTGGGCGGTGGCCGGCCGCCACGTTGAGCGCTTGCGCGCGCTGGTGGCCGAGGTGGTGCCCACCATGAGCGAGCAGCCCGGCATCGTCGTGGCCGATGCGACCAACGCCCCATCGCTGCACGCCATGGCTTCACAGGGCCGCGTGGTACTCAACATGGCCGGCCCCTATGCCTTGCACGGCGAGGCGGCGGTGCAGGCGTGCATCGCCAACGGCACTCACCACCTCGATCTCAACGGCGAGACCTTCTGGGTGCAGCAGATCATTTCGCGTCACCATCGTGCGGCCCGAGCCAATCAGGTGAAGGTCATCGTGTCGTGCGGCTACGAGTCCCTGCCGTTCGACGTGGGCGCCATGTGGATGGCGCAGCAGGTGCACGAGCGTTTCGGCCAGACCTGCCGCGAGGTGAAGATCGTCGTCAGCTACAACGGCAAGCGCATCACCAGCTTGGCCGATGCGGTCAGCGGCGGCACCGTGGCGTCTCTCAACAGCCTGCTCGAAAACGACACCACCGACTGCGTGCGCAACCCGGCCTGTTTGCTGCCCGCCGACGCGCTCACCGCGAGCGAGGTGGCCGAGCGCAACGCCTACCGTTTCGCGCCGCGCTACGACGAGGACGTGCAGGCCGTCACGGCCCCCACGCTGCCGGCACCTTTCGTCAACCCGCCCGTCGTGCTGCGTTCACAAACCCTGATGGCCGACACCGGCTGGTTCGCCGCGGACTTCCGCTACACCGAGGCGATGAGCATGAAGTGCCTGGTGCCCAGCGTCGCGTTCCTCCCGGAATCGTCGACCCTGCCGCTGCAGTGGGCTGCCGCGGCGTCGCTGTCGGTTCCGCTGGCCAACCTTAGCGCCGCGCTGGCCGGGCCGCTGCGCTTCGAGCGACAGCCGCTGCGCAAGCTGGTGGAGTGGGTGGCGCCCAGGTCGGGGCAGGGGCCCAGCGAAGACGTGCTCGCGAACAGCGGGTACGCGTTCGACATGTTCGCGCTGGCGAGCGGCGGGCACCGCCTGCAAGCCCGCATGGTCGCGCAGGGGCACCCCGCCTACCGCTCCACGCCCGAGATGGCCGTCACCGCTGCCGTGGGTCTGGCCCGCGGAACGCTGGGCCACACGCCGCACTACGGCATCGTTACGCCGGCGACGGGCCTGGGGCTGGAAGCAGTAGGCGCCATGCGCGAGGCGGGGCTCACCTTCAGCATCGTCGCGTAGACCCGCGCTGCCTGCGCAGCACCCACATCATGAAGCCGCCCAAGGCGACAGCGGCGAGGGTCAATCCGGTGGTCGATGCCGCCCAGAAGCCCAGCGCGCCGCGCAACGGTGCCGGCGTGAAACCCGTCAGGTCGAACGCCACCACATAGCCGCCGCCCAGCCCCACGCCCCACAGCGCCGAGGCGTAAATGATCACCGGCACGGTCGCGATCTTGTAGGCGCGCAGCGTGAACGCGGCCAGGGTCTGCGCCGCGTCGGCCACGTGGAAGAGCATCACCCAGGCCAGCAGCGGCATCGCGGCGGCGACGATCGTCTCGTCGTGGGTGTAGGCGCGCAGCAGCCCCTCGCGCGCCAGGTACACCGTGCCGCCCATCAGCGCAGCGATGAGCAAGCCCAGCTGCATCCCGTGCCAGCCGATGCGGCGGGCATCCCGGGGATCATCCGCGCCGATGCGCTGCGCCACCAGTGTGCTCGAGGCATTGGCCAGCGCCAGCGGCATCATGAAAAGCACCGACACGATGTTCACCGCGATCTGATGGCCAGCCACCGGCGTGGCGCCCAGGCGTGCGATGAAGAACGCCATGAAGGTGAATCCGCTCACCTCGATGCCGATCGCCAGTCCGATCGGAACGCCCAGCCGCAACAAGGCGGCGAGGCTGGCCCGATCCGGCGCCGACACGCCGCCGCTGGCCAGCCCGAATCGCCGATAGAAGCCGTCGCGGCGCAGCACAGCACAGGCCGCGGCGAGCTGGCACGCCATCACGATGGCGGTCGCGATGCCGCAGCCTGCGGCGCCGAAGGCCGGCACACGCAGCGGGCCGGCATCCCAGCCGAAGATCAGCATCCCATTGAGTGGCACCTTGAGCGCCAGCGCGCCGAACTGCAACGCCATCACCACCTTGGGCCTCGACACGGCAATGTTGAAGCCACGGAACGCGGTGAACACCAGCGCCGAAGGCAGGGCGAAGGCCAGGGCCAGAAGGTAGTCGCGCACCTTGGAAGCCACCTCGCCCTCGGCGTGCGACAGCGCGAGAAAGGGCTCGGGCCACAGCAGCAGTGCGCAGCCAATCGCCGAGAGCCCCACGGCCAGCCAAGCCGCCTGGAACAGCTGCCGTCCTGCCTCGTGGTGTTTCCCCGCGCCGAAGAGCTGCCCGGCGATAGGCCCGACGGCCAGGACCATGCCCATGAATCCGATGAAGATGGTGATGTAGGCGGCCCCGCCCACGGCCAGCGCGGCCAGATCCACCGCGCCGTAGCGCGCCACCATCACCGTGTCGACCGTGCTGAAGGCCAGTACCGCGAGCTGGCCCAGGAACAGCGGCCAGGCGAGGGCCGCGATGCGCCGGGCGTCGTGTAGCAGGCCGGGTCGTGCAAGCGCGGGAGCGGCGGCGCTCAAGCCGCGCGCCCCGGGGTGTCCGGTGCACCCAGGCTTGCCGGCGGCGGGTGGTCGGCGCCGCTGGAGTGACGCGCGCGTTCGGCATAGCGGTTGAAGCGCCAGGCCGTGGCTTCCAGCGTGATACGGCGCCAGGTGCAGCGCTTCTCGGCCGGCGTCATCACCGGCCAGTGCTGCACTTCCTGGAACGTCCGGCCGCAGCCCTTGCAGATCGGGTCGCCCTGGCTCGTGGAGCAGATGGCGATGCACGGCGCATCGGGCGTGGTGGCATACCACGCGAGCCAGGCCTCGCGTGCGCGTGCCGGCATCGATGCTTCATCGCACAGAGGCTCGTGGCGGTACACCATGAGCGCATACACCTCGGCGAGCGCGCGCACCTCCGCACAGGCCGTGATGCCGTCGGGCGAGGGATGCCGATCTCGCCACCAGTTGATGGCGGACTCAATGTCCGTGATGTGGATGCCGGCCATGGGCGCTGCGAAAAAGGGCGTGAAGGATAGCGCCGATCCCGTCGCCCCCATGGCAGCGAGGTCAGGTCGCCAATCGGCCCGCCTGGTAGTCCTGCACGGCCTGAATGATCTCTTCCTGGCGGTTCATCACGAAGGGTCCGTGCTGCACGATCGGCTCGTTGAGCGGCTGGCCCGCGATGAGCAGCGCGCGTGACGGCTCGTGCGCGGCGAGTGTCACACCGTCGCCCCCATTGCGCAGGATCGCCATGCGGCCGGCCGGCACGCCGGTGTCGCCGATGCGCACCGCGCCCCGGTACACGTACACGAAGGCGTTGTGCTCGTTCGGCATCTCCTGCGCGAATCGCGCCCCGGCGCTCAGGTGCACATCGAGGTAGAGGGGCTCGGTGGCTTCGCGCTGCACCGCGCCCGCCACGCCATGGCTGATGCCGGCGAGCACGCGCACCGTCGCCCCGGTGGTGGTGAACTCGGGAATCTCCTCGCTCTGGATGTCGCGGTACCAGGGGTCGCGCATCTTCTCGCGCGCAGGCAGGTTGAGCCACAGCTGAAAACCTTCCATGCGGCCATCGTCCTGCTCGGGCAGTTCGGAATGGATCACGCCGCGGCCGGCAGTCATCCACTGCGCGCCGCCGCTCTGCAGCAGGCCCTCATGGCCCGCGCTGTCGCGGTGGCGCATGCGGCCGGCGATCATGTAGGTCACCGTCTCGAAGCCGCGATGCGGATGGTCGGGAAAGCCGCCGATGTAGT
>CBFHAS010000179.1:0-6749 GCA_965653625.1 uncultured Burkholderiaceae bacterium
GAACGCTGTCCGCGATCAGCCTGGAATGGGTGTCCGCGATGAATGGAATGCGCACCATGTTAATCGACGCCCTTGTGCCGCTCGGCTTTCATGTGGCAGATGCCGGCGACGGCCGTGAGGCGCTCGAACTGGTCGCGAAGTTGCAGCCCGATCTCGTGATAATGGATTTGATGATGCCGGTGATGGATGGCTTCGAGGCGACGCGTCGCTTGCGCTCGGCACCCGCCAATGCCCGGCTTCCGGTCATTGCCTCGTCGGCCAGCGTTACACCTCAAATCGAGGCCCGCTGCCGAGATGCGGGCGCGAACGCGTTCCTCGCCAAGCCGATCGATCAAGTGGCGCTATTCAACGCAATCGCGGACTTGCTGAAGCTGACATGGATGCGTGAACAGCGAGCACCTGCCATGCCAACGCTGGGGCACGCGGAGGACACCAATCTCGTGCCTCCTCCGCCCGAGGAACTGGATGTACTGCGCGGCTTGGCGCGCATGGGCAACATGCGCTTGCTCTCCGAGCGAGCCCAGCACGTGAAGTCCCTTGACCCGCGCTATGCGGAATTCGCCACGCGCCTTCACAAGCTCGCTGCAAGTTGCCAATCGAAGGCGATTACGAACCTGATCGAACGCTTCGGCCCAGGGTTGGACCGGAATCTCTCTTAGGGATGCTCTCCAACACGGCGCGAAGCGCCGCGCGATCGAGTTGAAGCTACATGACGATCGAGATCGGCATCGGAACCAGCGCTGATGGCTGTCGCACAAGGCATCTGCGACCTTCGTTGCGCGCTTTTCGCGCCGCGCGGACGCACTCATCCCCGCTCTCCCATCAACTGCCGTCGCGCCATCCACAGGTTGCTCAGCGCGAACAACGTGACGATCTGCGCGGTGTTCTTCGTCAGCCGTCGGTAGCGGACCTTCGTGTAGCCAAACTGCCGCTTGAGCACGCGACGGGTGCTCGACCTTGGCGCGAATGCTCGCCTGCCACTTCTCCAGGGTCAGGGCCCTCAGGCCCTTGCACTTCGGCTCGCTTGCCCACCCCGCGGTAGCCCGCATCACCGAAGGCAACTCGCTCTTGCCCGTGGAGCAAGCCGCCTGCTTGCGCCACGTCGCCGACGTTGGCCGCGGTGAGGTTCGGGGCGCTCGGAGTACCGCTGCCATCCTCTCGGAGGCCACATGAGCAGCAAGGACTTGACACCTAAAGAACGCACCCCAGAATCGCGGGCTACTTGGCGGTTCGCACGAAGATCGACGATCCCCCCAGTAAGGCGCAGGAAAGGGATTCTCGTCCGCGACTGCCTCCGTGCAAGAGCGCCCCTGGGAAGGTGGGATAACTACCGTGCCTCAGCTCCACGGAACCATCGTTGGCGCACCGCGCCGTCTGCCTCGCAGCGCGTTGAGCGTGGCACTGCACGGGAGCTTTGCCGCTGCGGCGTCGATGGCACCGGCGCTTTCAGCACAGGCGCAAAGCGCACCGGCCGCGCCGTCGGCGGCCGCATCCGTCGCGCCTATGCAACGGGAAGAACAGCAACTGCAAACCGTCGTCATCACTGCCGAGAAGAAGGTTTCTTCCGAGCAGAAGAGCGCGATCTCAATGAGCGTCTATGACGCCGACAGTCTGGCCGCGCAAGGCATCAGCGACCTGGGGTCGCTGTCGACGCTGGCGCCCGGCCTGGGCTTTTCCCAGTCTGGCTCGGGCGCCATTCCGATACTCACGGTGCGCGGCATTTCGAGCCGCGACACCACCGATATCGGCGACCCTGCAGTCTCGGTCAACTTCGATGGCACCTACACGAACCGGCCGTACGCACTGACCTCGATTCTCTACGACCTGGAGCGCGTCGAATTCCTGCGCGGGCCGCAGGGCACGCTTTACGGGCGCAATGCCACCGGCGGCGCTCTCAATATCATCGGGGCCGCACCGACCAAGGTCTTCGGCGGACATGGTTCGGTCGAGATGGGCAACTACCGCACGCTCAATGTCGAAGGCGCGCGGAACGTACCGCTGTCGGACACGGTACAGGTGCGCGCCGCCGTCTCGCAGCGCCGGCACGATGGCTATCTGCGCAACGCAGCGGTGCAGAATGGCAACGACGAAGACAGCCACTCGGGGCGGTTCTCGCTCGCGTTCCAGCCGGTCCCGGGCCTCAGCGCGGTGGTGGTCGCCGAGATGACGGCGAGCCGCGGCGTCGGGCCGCAACCGCTGATGGTGCCGTTCCAGACCGACGCTGACGGTAACATCTTGCACACCGGGATTGCGCTGCCCTCCGACCCGCGCAGCTTCCCGCTGCTCTCACCGGCGGAACTCCACATGGACCAGGAGCTGATTCGCTGGAACGTTTCGTACGCGCTGCCGCTGGTGGACCTGAGCTACATCGGCGGCTACTCGAAGATCGACTTCCACCGTGCCGACATGCAAAGCAGCGCGGTAGCGCTGCAGTCCTTTGTGATCAACGACCACCCGAAGACCTGGAACCATGAGCTGCGCGTGTCCGGCAAACGTGGCGGCACGCTCGATTGGCAGGCCGGCTACTACCACTTCAAGGAGGACGCCACCCTCTATAGCTACGAGGTTAGGCCGGGCGACGCCGGCACGCTCAACCGCCTAATCACATTCGACTACACAACGGGGGCGAAGTCGGACGCGGTCTATGGCCAAGCTACATTCAGCTTGCGCCCGAACCTGCGCGTTTCGGCTGGCCTGCGCCATACGAAAGACGAGAAGAGGCGCGATGGCACCATCTTCTTCAATGACCGAACCACGCCTCCGATCAGCTACTTCGCGGTGCCGTCCAGCGCGTCGGCGTCCTGGAGCAAGACCAACTACCACGCCGGCGTCGAATGGGATCTGCGGAAGAATTTGATGCTCTACGCGAAGGTTGACAGCGGCTACAAGGCCGGCGGCTTCACCGAGATCGCGCCTTACGGGCCTGAGAACGTGCGCGGCTTCGAAGTGGGTTCGAAGGGCCGTTTCTTGAACCAGCGGCTGCAGGTCAACTGGGCTGCGTTCTACTACGACTACAGCGGGCAGCAGGTCAGCCAGAACGTGGTGCGCGACAACGGGACTACGGGTGTTCTCGTCCTCAACGCAGGCAAGACGAGAATCTACGGCGCCGAGGGGGAGTTGGTAGCATTGGCCGGCGAAGCAGGGCGCTTCAACGCGTCACTGCAGTATCTGTACGCGCGCTTCACGGACTTCGTCGTCGCCAACGGCACCACTAACGTTCAGCTTGCCGGCAACCGACCGCCGCAGAGCCCCAACTGGACCGGGGCCCTGGGCTGGGAGAAGAGCTGGGCCCAGGGCCGCGGTTTTCTTGTCTCGCGAATCGACGTCAAGACCCAGTCGTCGCAGAACTTCACGTTCTGGAACTACGACACCGATCGGCAGAACGCGTATGCGTGGGCCAACGCTTCGCTGGCCTACGAGCCGGAGGACGGCAAGTGGCACCTGCAACTATGGGTACGCAACCTGACCGACCGCACCGTGCTCACCAGCGCCGAGGACTCGCAGTTCGCCGGCGCGTACCGCTACACCTTCGCAGCGCCGCGCACCTACGGCGTAAAACTCTCGACGCAGTGGTGATGCGTGAAGGGCCGTAAAGGTCCTCTTGTTCGCCGTGCGTTCAGAGCTCGCCGGTTGCAAGCTCTTTCTCTCAAATGAAAAACGCCTTGCCAACAACCATAGAACCTCAGCCCGAACGGAGGGGTATGGCGTGAATTCAGAAACGCTCAATAAGTGCTGCTGCGCGCACAACTGGCCCACCCGCACCTGATCCCCGATGCAGACGTGCGTCGCGTCAAGGTGTCGCCGCACCGAAGGGATGCGACGACCATCGTCAATGTCGGGCGCCTGCGTATGGGGAGCCTCGGGATTCCCATCGAGTCGCGATGCCGCGACCCCGCTCGCGCAGCCGCGCCCCGCTGAGCAAATGATCGGGCCGAATTGCCGATCTTGCCCCGAGGGTTCTACTTGAACAGATCCTTCACCCTATCCGACCACGACTTGGCGTTGGGGGAGTGCCGCTCGCCGCCCTTACGGAAGGACTCATCCAGTTCGCGCAGCAGTTTGCGCTGGTGCTCCGTGAGCTTGACCGGCGTTTCCACTGCGATGTGGCAGTACAGATCGCCCGGGTAGCTCGAACGCACCCCCTTGATCCCCTTGCCGCGCAGGCGGAAGGTCTTGCCATGCTGCGTGCCCTCAGGGAGATCGATCTCGGCATTGCCCTCCAGCGACGGCACTTCCACCGCGCCGCCGAGCGCAGCAGCGGTCAGTGACACCGGTACGGTGCAGTGCAAGTCGTCGCCATCGCGCTCGAAGATGTCGTGCTGCTTGAGCCGGATCTCGATATACAGGTCGCCCGGCGGCCCACCGTTCGTGCCGGGCTCCCCATTGCCGGCAGAGCGGATACGCATGCCTTCGTTGATGCCGGCGGGGATCTTCACCTCCAGCGTCTTGTTGCGCTTGACCTTGCCTTGGCCGTGGCAAGTCGTGCAGGGGTCGGGGATGACCTTGCCTGTGCCGTGGCAGTGCGGGCATGCTTGCTGGATGCTGAAGAATCCCTGGCGCAGGTGCACCGTGCCCGATCCGTTGCAGGTGGAGCACACCTTTGGGCTGGTTCCCGGGCGCGCCCCGGTGCCGTGGCAGGTGTCGCAGGTTTCCCAAGTCGGGATGCGGATCTGGGCGTCCTTGCCGCGCGCCGCCTCTTCCAGCGTGATTTCCATCGCGTAGCTGAGGTCCGCGCCGCGGTACACCTGCTGGCCGCCCGGGCCCCGACGGCCCGCGCCGCTGCCGCCAAAGATGTCGCCAAAGATGTCGCCGAAAGCCTCGGCGAAGCCGCCGAAGCCCTCCGCGCCCGGGCCGCCGGGCCGAAAACCGCCGCCCATGTTGGGATCCACACCTGCATGGCCGAACTGATCGTAGGCCGTGCGCTTTTGCGGGTCGGACAACATTTCGTAGGCCTCTTTCGCTTCTTTGAAGCGCTCCTCCGCCGGCTTCGCCCCATCGCCCTGATTGCGGTCGGGGTGATGCTTCATGGCCAGCTTGCGGTAGGCCTTCTTGATGTCGTCCTCGCTGGCGTTCTTCGCCACGCCCAGGACTTCGTAGTAATCGCGCTTTGCCATCGTGCTTCCGTTGCAGTCTCAGACCCGTTCAAACGAGAACGCCGCGTCGAGACGCGGACTGCACCGTCCGTCGCTTCGAGCGCGGCGAGACAACCGAGCATTGCTGCCCGGTTGCCGTCACTTGCGGTCCTTGACTTCCTTGAATTCCGCGTCAACCACGTTGTCATCCGGTGCGGCGGCTGATGCCTTCGCCGATTCCGGGGCGGCATGGCCGCCGTCGCCTGCCGAGGCACCAGCGGTGGCCTGTGCCGCCTGGGCCTCGGCGTACACCTTCTCGCCCAGCTTCTGGCTCGCGGTGACCAGCGCCTCAGTTTTGGCCTCGATGGCCGCCTGGTCATCGCCCTTGAGCGCTTCCTCGGCTTCCTTCAGCGCGGTCTCGATCTTCTCCTTCTCGCCAGCATCGAGCTTGCTGCCATGTTCGGCAAGGCTCTTTCTCACGCTGTGAACCATCGCGTCGGCGGCATTGCGCGCCTGCACAAGTTCGAGCTTTTTCTTGTCCTCGGCGGCGTTCAGCTCGGCATCCTTCACCATCTTCTGGATCTCTGCCTCGGAGAGGCCCGAGTTCGCCTTGATGGTGATCTTGTTCTCCTTGCCGGTGCCCTTGTCCTTGGCGTTCACGTGCAGGATGCCGTTGGCGTCGATGTCGAACGTGACCTCGATCTGAGGCACGCCGCGCGGTGCCGACGGGATGCCTTCGAGGTTGAACTCGCCCAGGCTCTTGTTACCCGAAGCCATCTCGCGTTCACCCTGGTAGACCTTGATGGTCACCGCCGGCTGGTTGTCGTCGGCCGTGGAGAACACCTGGCTGAACTTCGTCGGGATGGTGGTGTTCTTCTGGATCATCTTGGTCATCACGCCGCCCAGCGTCTCGATGCCCAGGGACAGCGGCGTCACGTCCAGCAGCAGCACGTCCTTGCGGTCTCCCGCCAGAACCTGACCCTGGATGGCGGCGCCCACGGCCACGGCTTCATCAGGGTTCACGTCCTTGCGGGGCTCGCGGCCGAAGAACTCCTTGACCTTCTCCTGCACCTTCGGCATGCGGGTCATGCCGCCCACCAGGATCACGTCGTCGATCTGGTTGACGTTGACGCCGGCATCCTTGATGGCGGTGCGGCAGGGCGCAATGGTGCGTTCGATGAGCTCTTCGACCAGCGCTTCGAGCTTGGAGCGCGTCAGCTTGATGTTCAGGTGCTTCGGGCCCGTCGCATCAGCCGTGATGTACGGAAGGTTGATGTCTGTCTGCGTGCTATTGGACAGCTCGATCTTGGCCTTCTCGGCGGCTTCCTTCAGGCGCTGCAGCGCGAGCACGTCTTTGGAGAGGTCGACGCCTTGGTCCTTCTTGAACTCGCCGATGATGTAGTCGATGATCCGCTGGTCGAAGTCTTCACCGCCGAGGAAGGTGTCGCCATTGGTGGACAGCACTTCGAACTGCTTCTCGCCATCGACATCGGCAATCTCGATGATCGAGATGTCGAACGTGCCGCCGCCCAGGTCGTAGACGGCAATCTTGCGATCGCCCTTGGTGGTCTTGTCCAGACCGAAAGCCAATGCAGCGGCAGTCGGCTCGTTGATGATGCGCTTGACCTCCAGCCCCGCGATGCGGCCGGCGTCCTTGGTGGCTTGGCGTTGCGAGTC
>CBFHAS010000180.1:0-6692 GCA_965653625.1 uncultured Burkholderiaceae bacterium
GTGCGGCACCGAGCTGCAACGGCGCTCGGCTCCGTGTTGATTCCCGTGCGTGCCGGTCCACAGTGGATACCTGAACGCGCAAGAGATTCGACATGTCAACCGTGACCCGATCCGCAGCCTGAGCTGGGCACTGCAACGCGCGCTGACGCACGACCTGCTGGACGTGGACGAGCCGGCAGTCGATGCCCGGTGCCGCATCGGCTGACGCCGTCCACGCGAGCAGGAGTGCGATGTGGTGCTGTTCGGCCAGGTCTGGTCCGGCGAGGCGCTTGGCCTGAAGAGCGACGACTCCCATTTGCGGCTCGAACCGAACTGCGCGACGCCAAGCTCGAATGGTCCGAGAAGGCGTTTCGATGCCACGAGCCGGTCCGCATGGCCGTGCGCATCGACAGGGTCTACAGGGCGCCAGACGGTGAACTCTTCCTGATCGAGTTCAAGCGCCGCGCCCAGCGTCGCGTGCAGCTCCCCGATGTGGTGGAACAGTCGGTGCAGCGCTACGTGCTCCAGCACGCCGGCCACGTCGTCAGCCGACGCGCATACGTCGTGGTCATTCTTCCGGACGGCACGCGCAGCCGCGCTATGCCGGTCGTCTGGAGGACGCGCAGCAGGTGCAACGCCGCGCGGCCCGCCTGGTGGCTCTGCGGGAGAGCAGGGTGTCTCCGAGCGGGCCGATGCACCCGGCCGTCTGCACGGGCTGCGGGCACCGGGACGCCTGCCCGCACACCCCGCGGTAGCGGACAGGCGGCGGTGCCACGCAGGCGCCGGACACAATACGGCGTACGGCGCGACTCGCCGTGCCCTGGGCCGGGCCGCGCGGTCACGACCCGCTGCCACCAACGTGAGAACCCCCCGGTCAACTCGGCACCTCCGCTCGAACGACAGCGGCCTGGTCGAGCGCGTCACGTTCCACAACGCCGACAACGGGTTCTGCGTGTTGCGGCTCAAGGTCAAAGGCGAGCGCGAGCTGGTCACGCTCATCAGCCACACCCTTACCGTCACGCCCGCCGAATACGCGCTGGCCTCGGGCACCTGGGTCACCGACCGCGAGCACGGGCGGTAGTTTCGGGCTGTGTTCGTCAAGATCGCGCCGCCCACCACGCTGCCCGGCATCGAGCGCTAGCTCGGCTCGGGCATGGTCAAGGGGATCGGGGCCGATCTACGCGAGCCGGCTGGTGCAGGCCTTCGGCGCGCAGGTGTTCGAGGTCATCGAGCGCACGCCTGAGCGCTTGCGCGAGATCCACGGCATCGGCGACAAGCGCGCCAGCAGGATCATCGGCGGCTGGGCCGACCAGGTAATCCGCGAGATCATGGTGTTCCTCCATGCGCGTGGCGTCTCGACCTCGCGCGCGGTGCGCATCTTCAAGACCTACGGCGCGGACGCGATCGAGATCGTGCGCGCCGACCCGTATCGCGTGGCGCGAGACATCCGCGGCATCGGCTCCCTGTCGGCCGACACTCCATCGCGCAGAAGATCGGCATCGCCCGCGACTCGGCGCTGCGGGCGCGCGCCGGCGTGTCGTATGCGCTGGCCGAAGTTGCAACCCAGGGCCACTGCGGGTCGCCGCGCGCCGAGCTCGTGCCCATGGCGGTGAAGCTGCTTGAGATCGCGCCCGACATCATTGTTCGGCTACGCCTACAGCGTGGGCGACAAGGTCATGCGTATGGAGAACAACTACGACCGTGACGTCTTCAACGGCGACATCGGCTTCGTCGTGCAGGTCGATGCCGAGGAGGAGGAACTGGTCGTGACTCCACCGCCCTGTGGGCCTACACCGACGGCGGGGACTCCCGGTTCCGCGAGGGCGACATGCTTGTGCTGCATGCGGGCAGCCCCCTGGACAACCTGCTTGGCCGTGCCTTCACGCTCGAAGACGAGCAGGAAGACCGCTGGCTGCTGCGTGGGCACAAGGTCGATGCCGTGCTGCGCGCGTGCGGCGGTGACCCTTGCTACGCCGACCCGGACGCCATCGACCTGACCGCGTTCTACGAGCAGGCCATCGAGGAGATCAGCACCTCCCGAATCGGCCGCGAAATCGTGCTGCCCGTGCTCGCTGGCACGCTGGACATCACCTTCGACGGCGACGCCGTGACGCGAGGGGAGCAAGCCGCCCGAGCCAGGAAGCTCAACAACCGGCAGGTGCAAGCAGTCGGGCTTGCGCTGGGGGCTGACCAGCTCGCCTGCATCCAGGGCCCGCCGGGCACCGGCAAGAGCTCGGTGCTGGCACTCATCGCCCGGCTGATGGTGGAGCAGGGCGAACGCGTGCTCGTGACCTCGCACACGCACATGGCGATCAACAACGCGCTGAACAAGATCGCCAGGGAGGGCGTGCCGGTGGTCAAGATCGGTCGGCACACTCAGCGCAAAGGTCTTGACGACGATGTGCCGTGCTACGGAGGCGTCGCCGACTGGGACGCTCGGCCGAGCGAGAACGGCTACGTGATCGGCGCCACGCCGTTCGCCACCTGCACCCACCGCCTGGAGCACTGCGACTTCGACACCATCCTCTTCGACGAAGCCAGCCAGATCACCGTGCCGCTGGCGCTGATGGCCATGCGCAAGGGCCGGCGTTTCGTCTTTGTCGGCGGACCAGCGGCAGCTTCCGCCGGTACTGCTGTCGCGCTCCGTCCTCGACAAGGACGGCATGTCCGCGTTCGGCCCAAGGCCGAGCCGTGCGTACCCTGTTGCGCGAGGCCCTGGGCCTGGCCCGCGCGCGCGAGGTAGTGGCCGACACGGTGGAGCGGATGCAGGGACAGGAGCGCGAGCTCATCATTCTGTCGCTGGCCACAGGGGATGAGGTGTTCCTCGGTGCAGTGGCCGAATTCTTCTTCCAGCCGCAGCGTCTCAATGTGTCGATCACGCGCGCGAAGACCAAGCTCGTCGTCATCGGCCCCGACCTCGCCACCGTGCCTGCTCTCGAGCAGCGGGACGTGAAGGGATGGATCGCCCAGTATGTGGACCTGCTGCAGCAACTCAAGCGAGTCGAGCTGTAGCAGGAACGGGGCATGGCGATCTTCATCCCCGAATGGAGCAAGCTGTCGGGGCGCGATCTGCACGTCAAGCGCACGCTCGGCACGCTGGACGACGCACACGCGATCCGGCGGCCGCTGCGGCCGGGGTGCGCGGCGGATCTCTTCATTGAACATCGCGCGAAGGGCTGGATGGCGCTCGCGGTGTCGTCTGCGGGCTTTGCGAATCTCAGCCCCGACGAGCTCTTCGTTCAGGACCCGCGCGCCCAGTTCGAGCAGCGGCTCGATCAGTTGCAGCAGATGGCAAACCGACCGGGCCATGCCATCCTGCGGCTGGCGGTGCTGGTGGTGATGTGGGCGTGCTCCACAGAGGAGGCACGCCTCCTCGGCCGCGAGTACCTGACCCGCTATGGCATCCGTCTGGTGTCGCGCGAGCAGTTTGCGCAGCTCGGCGCCAAGCTCGTCCACGGGATGCTGGCGCCGCTGCGCGAGGAGGATGAACAGCACGTGCGGGGGACGTGGTTTCCCGAGGCGGAGATCCCCGCGGTCTGCACGACACGCCGGTTTCTGAAGCGCGATAACAGTGCCCGGCTCAGCCGCTGGTTCCTGGAGTGGGCGGCCAAGCTCGACATCGAACTGCCGCACGAGCAGCGCGAGATGGCGTCGGACTTTTCGGTGCGGCTGCTGAACGGCGTGGCCGGCAGCGGGAAGACGCTGATCGCCATCAACCGTGCGCTGCTGCTGGCGGAGCTGTTTCCACGCCAGCGCATCCTGGTGCTGATCCACAACACGCCCATCGTGGCCGACCTGAAGGAACGGCTGCATCAGATGCGGGGCGGCCTCCCGGCGAACGTGGAGATGTTGACCGTCTTCCAGTGGCTGTGCCAGCAGTGGAATCGTGTATTCGGCGGCTTTCCGAGAATGCCCGAAGATCCTCGTGCGGTGGACGAGTGGGTGCAACACCACCGGATGCGGTGGCCCGACCTGAAAGCCTCCACCGCGCAACTGGTGGCCGAGATCGACTTCATCAACGACATGCTGATCGCCGATGAGAGGGCGTACCTCGCGGCAAGCCGTGTCGGCCGTCGCTTCGCGTTGGGGGCCGCAGAGCGCGTGCAGGTGTGGGCGCTCTACCAGGCCGTGACGGCCAGCCTGCAACGGCAAGGGCTCATGCCGTGGAGCGCGTTGCCGCGAGCGATCTGCCTCGCCTCCAGGCGCCATCCAAGGCTCGAGCGTTACGAGCACATCGTGGTGGATGAGGCTCAGTTCTTCGCACCGTCGTGGTTCGACGTGGTGAAGCTGTCACTGGTGGCGCAGGGCCAACTTTTTCTGTGCGCCGACCCGACGCAGGGGTTCCTGAAGCAGCGCCTGAGCTGGAAGCGCGCCGGTCTCGAGGTGGCGGGCCGTACCAAGAAGCTGCGGCGTTCGTACCGCACGACGCGTGCGATCCTGGAGGCTGCGACCGCGGTCCTGACCGTGCTGTGCGCAGGCGATGGAGAGGACTGCGTGGCGCCCGACTTCACCGGCATGGAGCTAGGCGAGCGGCCCTTGCTCGCCCGGACCAGCACGCGACAGGACGCGATCGATCGCCTTCGCAACGAGCTGGCTGACGCGCACGAGCGCGGGATCCCTCTGAGCGCGTTCCTCGTGATCTATGGCGAGCAGGTGAACAAGCTGGCGCTGTACACCTGTCTTGTCGAGCGATTCGACGCGGGCAACGTGTGGTGGTTTAACGAGCGCGATCAGAAGCGCAAACCCCCGCGAGGTCATGGCCGGGACTACCTGCGGCTGGCGAACCTGGATACGGCGACGGGACTCGAGGGGGCTATCGTCTTCCTCATCGGCGTGGATAAGCTGTTCTTCACAGGCACCGTCGCTGGCCTTAGCGAGGAAGAGCAGGCGGAACGCCGAGAGGAGAACGCGCGCAAGTTGTACATGGCGATGACACGGGCCGGGCAGCGACTGGTCGTTGTGTCGGCCGAGGAGTTGCCGCAGGAGGTGGGGGCGCTGTTCGCGGTGCAGTCGGGTGTTGGAGGCTCGCTCTAGACCTGACGCACGAGGGCAGAGCGTTGCGATCGGACCGCGACGACCGGGCAACGGCGGCAAATGAGTAGACAGCGGATGGCGAGCGCGCCGTGAGTAGCCCCGTGTCGCGGGGGTGCGATGGCGGTCATCGTCCCCGCCCTTGCACTTGCGCTGTTCCTCATATTCGCCCTTCTCTCATTTGCGCTCGACCTTGCAGGCGCCGTCCCAGAACTCCTCCTTGTACTCGCGCTTGCCTCCTCTGCCCTTGCCGCTTTCGTCCTTGTCAGGGTCGGCCGTGGCTGCCTGCGAAAGTGCCAAGACCAGGGCAGCGGCGATGACGTTGAGCAAGGACTGTCGCTTCATGTGGGATTCCAGAAGATGAGGTTCCGCTCTTACAACGCCAATGGTCGGCGCGAAGACTACAGAACCTGCGGCGCACGAGCCTGGCCAATCATGTGGCCGCCGTTCTCGGCGTCGAAGTACGGCTCGAGGCGCTGCAGCAGCGCGGGCAGGTCCATTCGCTACTCGTCGGTGCCGCGCTGCGCGCGGCACACGTGCAGCTGTGGCGGCGAGTGCTCGTGCGCTTCGCGCTCGACACACCAGACGCCGATGCCGCCGTGCCCGCGGTGCTGCTTGAGCCCGTGCGCGGGCGTGCCGGCAACTCGGCCTCCGAGCTGGGCGAGGCTGTCGACGCGGTGCAGTCGCTGCCGAGCAGCCTCGGCATGGCGCTGGGCGCTGTGCTGGGCGGGCTTATCTACAACAACCGCGTTCACCGGCTGTCGCTCGTTCGCTCATTCAAGGCAGTAGCAATGTCCTACAGCGCCGTGGCGCGCGGACTGATGCCGCCGGCCTGGACTGCGGCGTACAAGAGATTGCTCGGAGGGCGGGCACATTGCCCGCCACGTTTCAGTGTCCTAGGAGTCCCACCATGAGCAACCCCTGTATCTCCTCCAGCAAGGTCGCGGGAACCTCCGTCTACAACGCGGGCGGCGACAAGCTCGGCTCGATAGATGATGTGATCATCGACAAGGTCTCTGGCCAAGTGCGCTATGCGGCGCTCGAGTTCGGTGGCTTTCTCGGCATGGGCACGGATCGCTATCCGATCCCGTGGAGCATGCTGAAGTACGACACCGGTCTCGAAGGCTATGTCGTACCGCTCCGGAAGGAGCAGCTCGAGAAGGCTCCGCGCTATGAACAGACAAGCATGCCCGAGTACACCGACGAGTACGGCCGCAAGGTTCACGACTACTACGGCGTTCGTTGGCAATAGCCAAACGGAACGACCTCCGTACGTCGCGGATGACCGCCGCCCAATCGGGCCAGTCTGCTGACAGATTGAAACCGCTCGATCGACCAGAACGGCGACCTGCCGCGCGGGCGGGATGAATTGCTTGTCCCAGGGACATGGCGATGATCGACTGGAAGAAGAACCTGCGCGAAGGCCTTGGTACCGGCACGCTCGCGGGACTTTTCTCCGCGGCGGTGCTGTTGATGACCGGCAAGCGTGAGACCGGCAGCGCGGCGGCAGCGGTGAACGCTGAAAGCCACTGGCTCTGGGGGCGAGTCGCTGCGCGAGGACCGTCCAACAACTGCTGCTGCGCGATCGCCACGAACGGTTTCTGGAAAGCGTAGCGCGGGAGATTAGATGTCGAATCCCGGACGATCATATTGACTCGAGGAGGTACCCGCTGTTCATGGCA
>CBFHAS010000181.1:0-6536 GCA_965653625.1 uncultured Burkholderiaceae bacterium
CAATGCTGTCCGCCATCACAGCGGAACGGCGTCCGGGATCGCGCGGAATACGCACCTTGCGGGTCCCGTCCGGAAGCTTTGCTCCCGTTTCATGCGCCTAGCGCTGTGCGGGGCGGCGCCGGTAAAGGGTGTGGCGGTACGGGTGGCCCTGCTCGCTGCTGAGCAGCTCTCCTGCATCGGCATCGAACTGCGTGCGGTCCCACGCGGGGAAGAAGACGTCCCCGTCAAGCTCGGCATCGATCTCGGTGAGGATCAGTTCGTCGGCCAGTGGCATGGCGTGCGCGTAGAGCTCGCCGCCGCCGATCACAAAAGCCTTGGGCGCATCCTTCACCAGCTTCAGTGCCTCGGGGAGTGATCCTGCCCTCTCGGCGCCTTCGGCGTGCCATGCCGGATTGCGGGTGATCACGATGTTGCGGCGGCCAGGCAGAGGTCGGCCGATCGAATCCCATGTCTTGCGGCCCATGATGATGGGGTGGCCGAGCGTGGTTCGCCGGAAGAACTTCAGGTCTTCGGAGATGCGGCACAGCAGCTCGCTTCCGCGGCCGATGGCGCCGTTGCGCGTGACCGAGGCGATGAGGGCGATGGAGGGGCGGGACATCGGCCGCATTGTGGCAGCGGCTGGGCGCGGCACGGCGTTGCCGGCAGGTGACGCGCCTCAAGCCGCCGCGGCTTCCTGCCCCCGCGCGAGGTGCTTCTGCATCAGCTCCTGCGCCAGCGGCGCGTTGCGCGCCTTCAGCGCAGCCATCAGCTTTCGATGCTCCTTGAGCGAGGCTTCGAGCCGCCCCTGCTTGAACAGCGAATGGTGGCGATAGAGCTTCATCACCCGGCGCAGATCGGCCACCACCTGGTTGCGCCATCGGTTGCCTGCGATTTCGAGCAGGCGCATGTGGAAGCGCTCGTTGGCCGCGAAGAAGACATCTCGGTCGGCCACGGCCTCCTCCAGGCGCTTATGCAGCCCCACCAGCTCTGCGAGCTGAGCATCGCTGGCATCGCGGGCCACCACGGCGGCAGCGTCGCTTTCGAGCAGCGACAGCAGCTGGAACACCTCGGCCAAATCACGCTCGGAAACCTCGGTGACGTAGGCGCCGCGGCGCAGCTTCATGGTTACCAAGCCCTCGGCCGCCAGCACCTTGAGTGCCTCGCGCAGGGGCGTGCGACTGATGCCCAGCTCGGCGGTGAGGGCTTGCTCGTCGATCCAACTGCCTGGGGCCAGCTGGTGCGCGAGGATGCGCTCGCGCAGCCGCTCGGCCACGCGCTCGTACAGCGCCCCTTCCACCAGTGCGGGCCGGCGGCGGGACGTGTCGGGAGGGCCTTCAGAACGGCGGGTGGGCATCTTGCGGTGTACGGAAATCGAAAGCACCGGGCGGGCAGGGTGAAAGGTGGGCGAAAGGCCGAGGCGCGAACATATAATTCAATTTTGAATTATGGGGGCCGCGTCGTCGAGCTTCAAGTGTTCAGAGGTCGGGCCCCTCGTGAGTACAAGCTCTCATGGAGGCAAGCGCTGTCCATGAGGCGAATTGCGCGCTCTCCGCGGAAAGCTAGTCTGTCCCTGGAAGGTGCGCGCTGAGTACGGGAAGGATGGCGCACAGTCAGCATCCGTCCCCCACGGGAAACGAGGCTCTCATGTCCGACGACGCTCTGCTCCATTCCGACTCGCTGGCCGCATGGGAAAAGGCCGCCGCGACATCGGCGCCGCAAGGCCGTCTTGACGCGCTGACATGGGTCACACCCGAAGGGATCGAGGTCAAGCCGCTGTACACGTCGCAAGACCTGAAGGGCCTGCCCTACACCGACACGCTGCCCGGCTTCGAGCCGTTCATCCGCGGCCCGCAGGCGACCATGTATGCGGTGCGCCCGTGGACGCTGCGTCAGTACGCGGGTTTTTCCACCGCCGAGGCGTCCAACGCCTTCTACCGCAAGGCCCTGGCCGCCGGAGCGCAGGGCGTGAGCGTGGCGTTCGATCTGGCCACGCACCGCGGCTACGACAGCGACCACCCGCGCGTGACAGGCGATGTGGGCAAGGCGGGCGTTGCCGTCGACAGCGTCGAGGACATGAAGATCCTGTTCGACGGTATCCCGCTCGACAAGGTGAGCGTGTCCATGACCATGAACGGCGCCGTGCTGCCGGTACTGGCCGGCTACGTCGTGGCGGCCGAGGAACAAGGGGTGCCGCAGGATCGGCTCTCGGGGACCATTCAGAACGACATCCTCAAGGAGTTCATGGTCCGCAACACCTACATCTACCCGCCCGAGCCCAGCATGCGCATCGTGGGCGACATCATCGAGTACACCGCAAAGCGGATGCCACGGTTCAACTCGATTTCCATCTCCGGCTATCACATGCAGGAGGCGGGGGCCAATCAGGCGCTGGAACTGGCGTTCACGCTGGCCGACGGCAAGGAGTATGTGAAGACGGCCATCGCCAAGGGGCTGGACGTGGACGAGTTCGCCGGGCGGCTCAGCTTCTTCTGGGCGATCGGCATGAACTTCTATCTGGAGATCGCCAAGCTGCGCGCGGCGCGGCTGCTGTGGTGGCGCATCATGAAGGGCTTCGGTGCCAGGAACCCCAAGAGTCTGATGTTGCGCACGCATTGCCAGACCTCGGGTTGGAGCCTCACCGAGCAGGACCCGTACAACAACGTGGTGCGCACCACCATCGAGGCGATGGCGGCGGTGTTCGGCGGTACGCAGAGCCTGCACACCAACAGTTTCGACGAGGCCATTGCGCTGCCTTCGGAGTTTTCGGCCCGCATCGCGCGCAACACGCAGCTCATCCTGCAGGAGGAGACGCACATCACGAGCGTGGTGGACCCCTGGGCCGGCAGCTACATGATGGAAAAGCTCACGCAGGACATGGCGGACAACGCGTGGTCGCTCATCGAAGAGGTCGATCGCATGGGCGGCATGACGCACGCGGTGGAAAGCGGCTGGGCCAAGCTCAAGATCGAAGCCAGCGCGGCCCAGAAGCAGGCACGAATCGACACGGGCAAGGACGTGATCGTCGGGGTCAACAAGTACCGGCTGGACACGGAAGACCGGGTCGACATCCTCGACATCGACAACCATGCCGTGCGTGAGAATCAAGTGAGGCGCCTGCAGCGCCTGCGTGCCGAACGCGACGGCAACGCGGTACGCGCGGCGCTGCAGGCTTTGAGCGACTGCGCGCGAAGCGGCGAAGGCAACCTGCTCGACTTCGCCATCCAGGCCATGCGCGCGCGGGCCACGGTGGGCGAGGTGAGCGACGCGCTGGAGCAGGTGTGGGGCCGGCATCGCGCCGATACGCAGAAGGTGACGGGTGTGTACGCAGCTGCCTACGACAGTGCCGAAGGCTGGGCACAGCTCCAGCAGGAAATCGCCCAGTTCGCCGAGGAGCAGGGCCGCCGGCCGCGGGTGATGATCGCGAAGCTGGGGCAGGACGGGCACGATCGAGGCGCCAAAGTGGTGGCGACGGCCTTCGCGGATCTGGGGTTCGATGTGGACATCGGTCCGCTCTTTCAAACCCCCGAGGAATGCGCGAGGCAGGCGATCGAGAACGATGTGCATGCAGTGGGCGTGAGCACACTGGCGGCCGGGCACAAGACCTTGGTGCCGGCGATCATCGAATCACTGAAGGCACAGGGCGCGGACGACATCGTGGTGTTCGTGGGCGGCGTGGTGCCGCGACAGGACTATGACTTCCTCTACCGGGCGGGCGTCAAAGGCATCTACGGGCCGGGCACGCCCATCCCGGTGAGCGCCAAGGACGTGCTGGAACAGATTCGCAATGCGGTGGCGGGCTGAAGCTCCATCGATGAAGCCGTTCTTCGTGTACATGCTGCGCTGTGTCGATGGCACGTATTACGTGGGCCATACCGATGACCTGGAGCAGCGGGTGGCGGGGCATCAGGCTGGGGAGGTGGAGGGGTACACGCAGCGGCGCCGGCCGGTGAACCTGGTGTGGATGCAGGAAACGTCGACGCGGGAAGAGGCGTTGGCGGCGGAGTTGAGGATCAAGGGGTGGAGCCGGGCGAAGAAGGAGGCGTTGATTCGGGCGGATTGGGAGAGGATTCGCGAGTTGGCGAGGTCTCGGGGGGGGCTTCGACAGGCTCAGCCCGAACGGGATGTGGTGGTGCAGGGGCTTCGACAAGCTCAGCCCGAACGGGATGTGGTGGAGCAGGGGCTTCGACAGGCTCAGCCTGAGCGGGATGTGGTGGAGCAGGAGCTTCGACAGGCTCAGCCCGAGCGGGATGTGGTGGAGCAGGGGCTTCGACAGGCTCAGCCTGAACGGGATGTGGTGGAGCAGGGGCTTCCTCAGAATCCGCCCGAAGGGGATGTGGTGGCGCAGGGGCTTCGACAAGCTCAGCCCGAACGGGATGTGCTTCGACAGACTCATCCCGAACTGGGCGATGTGGGATCGGGGCGCGATATGCCGGCTCTCCACCCCCGCGCAGGTTCTCACCCCTCCGTTCGCCCTGAGCCTGTCGAAGGGCCGGCACCCCAGCCTCAACAAGACCCGGATCCTTTCATCCCGGCACTCCTCCAAGGCCAGCGCCGCGCCCTCGCCAAGGCCATCACCCTCCTCGAATCCACGCGCCCCGACCACCGCCAGCGCGCCGACGCTCTTCTGAACGCGCTGCTCCCCCAAACCGGCCGCGCCATCCGCCTCGGCATCTCGGGTGTTCCCGGGGTCGGCAAATCCACCTTCATCGAATCTTTGGGCCTGCACCTCATCGCGCTAGGCCACCGCGTGGCGGTGCTTGCCATCGACCCTTCGTCCACCATATCGGGTGGCTCCATCCTGGGCGACAAGACACGCATGGAGAAGCTCTCGGTCAATGACCGGGCCTACGTGCGCCCCAGCCCCGCGGCAGGCACCTTGGGCGGCGTGGCGGAGAAGACGCGCGAGGCCATGCTCGTGTGCGAGGCAGCGGGCCACGACGTCGTGATCGTGGAGACGGTCGGCGTGGGCCAGAGCGAGACGGCGGTTGCCCACATGACCGACATGTTCGTGCTGCTGCAACTGCCCAACGCCGGCGATGACCTCCAGGCCATCAAGCGCGGCGTGATGGAGCTGGCCGACATGGTGGTGATCAGCAAGGCCGACCTCGACCCCGGCGCCGCCACGCGCGCCGAGGCCACGGTCACGAGTGCCTTGCGTGTGCTCAGCTTCCACGGGCACGCGACGCACGCGCTCCCCAAAGTCATGCAGATCAGCGCCCTCAAAGGGCAGGGCATCGACCAGTTTTGGGCGCACGTCGAGCGCTTCTGCCACGAGCGGCGTGCCAGCGGCGAGCTGGACGCGCGCCGCCGGCAGCAGTCGCTGGCCTGGATGTGGGAGCTGATCCAGGCGCGTTTGCAATCCGACTTCCGCCATCACTCTGCGGTTCGCGAGGCGCTGCCCGCGACGCTGCACGAAGTGGCCGAGGCGCGAATGGCGCCTTCGACCGCCGCCAGGACCCTGCTCGCGCTGTTCGAGCGCGGCCCCCATCCCGACGAAGAAACGAGTTAGACGATGCACGACATCATCCAGCAGCTCGAAGCCAAGCGTGCCCTCGCCCGCCTGGGTGGCGGCGACAAGCGCATTGCCGCGCAGCACGGCAAGGGCAAGCTCACCGCGCGCGAGCGGCTGGAACTGCTGCTCGACGAGGGCACGTTCGAGGAATGGGACATGTTCGTCGAGCACCGATGCCACGATTTCGGCATGGCCGACAACAAGGTTCCGGGCGACGGGGTCGTCACCGGCTACGGCATGATCAATGGCCGCCTGGTCTTCGTGTTCAGCCAGGATTTCACTGTCTTCGGCGGTGCGCTCTCCGAGGCACATGCCGAGAAGATCTGCAAGGTCATCGACCAGGCGATGAAGGTGGGCGCCCCGGTCATCGGGCTCAACGATTCCGGCGGCGCACGCATCCAGGAGGGAGTGGCCTCGCTGGGCGGCTATGCCGACGTGTTCCAGCGCAACGCCATGGCTTCCGGCGTGGTGCCGCAAGTCAGCATGATCATGGGGCCCTGCGCCGGGGGTGCGGTGTACTCACCCGCGATGACCGACTTCATCTTCATGGTGAAGGACAGCTCATACATGTTTGTCACCGGCCCGGAAGTGGTGAAGACGGTGACCCACGAAGAAGTGAGCGCCGAAGATCTGGGCGGTGCCGTCACGCACACCACGCGCAGTGGCGTCGCCGATCTCGCCTTCGACAACGATGTGGACGCGCTGCTGATGCTGCGGCGGCTGTTCAACTACCTGCCGCTCAACAACCGCGAGAAGGCGCCGGTGCGCCCCAGCAACGACCCGGCCGACCGGTTGGATTTTTCACTCGACACCCTGGTGCCCGACAACCCGAACAAACCGTACGACATGAAGGAGCTCATCGTGAAGACCGCCGACGACGGCGAGTTCTTCGAGCTTCAGCCTGAGAACGCCAAGAACATCGTCATCGGCTTTTGCCGTATGGAAGGCCAGACGGTGGGCGTGGTGGCCAACCAGCCGCTCGTGCTGGCCGGCTGCCTGGACATCAAGAGCAGCATCAAGGCCGCGCGCTTCGTGCGCTTCTGCG
>CBFHAS010000182.1:0-6533 GCA_965653625.1 uncultured Burkholderiaceae bacterium
GCTCACCTCGGGCAAGCAGCACACCTCGGGTCATGCGAAGGCGCCGCTGATGCGGATCGGAAGAAGTCCGACTGCACAACGGCCGAGCGGGTTTGCACAATGCCGCATGCTCGATGTGCATGCAATCAAAGCCCAGGACATCTTGGCGTTCAGCCCCGCCGAACTGGCCGAGTTGGCCACGCGGATGCTGGACCACATCGGCGAGCAGACCAAGCACATCGACGCATTGGACAAGCGGGTCGAGTCACAAGCCCGAGACATCAAGTGGCGCGACGCGAAGATCGAAAGCATCACGTTCCAGCTCGCCAAGCTGAAGACGTGGCCGTTCGGTGCCAAAACCGCGGGGATGAACGCCGAGCAGCGCGAGATCTTCGAAGAGACGTTCGCCGCTGACCACGCGAGCCTGGAGGCGCAGCTCGCTGCCCTGCAGGGCAGCACCCCGGCTGGCCCCCCAAGCGGCGGCGCACCCGAAGACAAGAAGCGCCGCCAGCCCAAGCGCGAGGCACTGCCGGAGCACTTGCCGCGCGTGGAGCAGCGCATCGAACCCGAGGACACCCACTGCCCGACGCTCGAGTGCGGCCAGGCGATGGTGCGCGTAGGCGAGGACATCAGCGAGCAGCTGGACATCGTCCCGGCGCAATTCCTCGTGCAGCGGAAAATCCGCGGCAAGTGGGCCTGCAAGTGCTGCCAGCTTCTGGTGCAGGAGCCGGCCGCACCCCAAGTCTTCGACGGCGCGTTGCCAACGCCGGGCCTGCAGGCGCGTAGCGCCATCAGCCGCTTCGTGGACCACATTCCGTACTACCGGCAGGAGCAGATCAACGCCCGCGCGGGGGTTCACACGCCGCGCTCGACGCTGGCGGCCTGCGGCGGACAGACGGGGGTCCAGTTGATGCCGCTGCTCGAGGTGCGGCGGGCGTTCGTCCTCGGCTCGGGGTGCTGCACGCCGACGAGACTCCGACGCAGCGGCAAGCGCGGCGTCGCTCGTCACGAGAGACGGCCGGAAGCCTGCACTCCAGTGCCCCGACCGGGCCGTAGTGTCCGCCCTGCAGCGGTCGTGCGCGGATTGGGTTTCAGACCTCAGCGGCCTTCTGCATGAGACGAGTCACGACCCAAGATTTGGTCTTGGAGATAGGACGGCCCTCGGCGATCTCGACCACGTCGCCCAGCTTGTACTCGCCCTTCTCGTCGTGCGCGTGGTACTTGCTGGAGTGCGCGACGATCTTGCCGTACAGCTCATGCATCGAGCGGCGCTCGACGAGAACCGTCACCGTCTTGGTGCGCTTGTCGCTCACGACCTTGCCAACGAGGGTGCGGGTGTTCTTGGTCTTCAGTTCAGCGTGTGTGACAGTGCTCACTTGGCGGCCCCCTTCCGTTTCTGGGTGAGGATGGTCTTTGCGCGGGCGATGTCGCGGCGAGTCTCGCCGAGCCGCGAATGGTTCGTCAGCTGCTGGGTTGCCTTCTGCATCCGCAGACCGAAATGGGCCTTCAGCAGTTCGGCAACTTCCCTTTCCAGCGCGGCAACGTCTTTGCTGCGGAGTTCGGATGCTTTCATGAATGTTCTCCGTGGACCCTTACATGCCCACTTGGCGCGCCACGAAGGTCGTCTTCAGGGGCAGCTTGGCCGACGCGAGCTGGAACGCCTCGCGCGCGAGGGCCTCCGGCACACCGTTGATCTCGTAGAGCACCTTGCCCGGCCGGATCTCGGCCACGTAGTACTCCGGGTTGCCCTTGCCGTTGCCCATGCGAACCTCTGCGGGCTTCTGCGAGATCGGCTTGTCCGGAAAAATACGTATCCAGATGCGGCCGCCACGCTTCACGTGACGCGAGATCGCGCGGCGCGCGGCCTCGATTTGGCGAGCGGTCAGCCGGCCGCGTTCCGTCGCCTTAAGGCCGAAATCGCCGAACGACACATTGGTGCCGCGGCTGGCAATCCCAGTGTTGCGACCCTTCTGTTCCTTGCGGAACTTCCTGCGTGCAGGTTGCAGCATGCTTACTCTCCTTTGCCGGGTGCAGCGACCTTGCGCACGCGCTTGACAGCCGCCGTCTTGTTTCCTTCGGCACCAACCGCCTCGGCCGGCTTGTCGATACCGTCCGCCGGGGCACCGCTCTGGCGCGGTGCGCGGTCACTACGGCCTCCGCTGGGTGGGGCGCGACGCTCGCCCGGGGCACCCGGACGCGCAGGACGGCGCGGACGGCGCTCCTCTTCCTGAACCGGCGCCTGCACACCGGGAGCCTCACCGTGTGCCAGGCGATCACCACGGTAGACCCACACCTTCACGCCAATGACGCCGTAGGTTGTCTTGGCTTCCGAAAAGCCATAGTCGATATCGGCCTTCAAGGTATGCAAGGGCACGCGGCCTTCCCGGTACCACTCGCAGCGCGCAATTTCAATACCGTTCAGACGGCCCGAGGACATGATTTTGATGCCTTGCGCCCCCAGACGCATGGCATTCTGCATCGCGCGCTTCATAGCGCGGCGGAACATGATGCGCTTCTCAAGCTGCTGAGTGATGCTGTCCGCGATGAGCTGCGCATCGATCTCGGGCTTCCGCACCTCCTCGATGTTGACCGCCACAGGCACACCCAAGCGGCGCGTCAGCTCAGCCTTCAGGTTCTCGATATCCTCCCCCTTCTTGCCGATCACCACGCCAGGACGCGCCGAGAAGATCGTGATGCGAGCGTTCTTGGCCGGGCGCTCGATGAGGATGCGCGACACCGCGGCGCTCTTCAGACGCGTCTTGAGGTAGTCACGGACCTTCAGGTCTTCGGCCAACATGCCGGCGAAGCTCTGGTTCGACGCATACCAGCGCGACGCCCAGTTGCGAGTGACGGGAAGGCGGAAGCCCACCGGATGAATCTTCTGTCCCATGGTCTTTCCTCAGTCCCCGACGGTCACGAAGATATGGCAAGTCGGCTTACTGATGCGGTTACCGCGGCCTTTGGCGCGCGCGGAAAAACGCTTCAGAGTGGCACCCTGCTCGACATAGATAGCCGTGACCTTGAGCTCGTCGATGTCAGCGCCGTCGTTGTGCTCGGCGTTCGCGATCGCGGACTCCAGCGCCTTCCTGATGATTCCGGCAGCCTTCTTGGGGGTGAATGTCAGGATGTTGATGGCCTGATCTACCTTCTTGCCGCGGATCAGGTCGGCCACCGGACGGCCCTTGTCCGCGGACAGGCGCACGCCCCGAACGATTGAACGGGTTTCCATAGTCTCCCCTTACTTCCTCACGGCCTTTTTATCCGCCGGGTGCCCTTTGAACGTGCGCGTGAGCGCAAATTCACCAAGCTTGTGGCCAACCATCTGGTCGGTGACATAGACGGGCACGTGCTGCTTGCCGTTGTGCACGGCGATCGTCAGGCCGATGAAATCGGGCAGGATCGTCGAACGACGCGACCAAGTCTTGATCGGCCTCTTGTCCTTCACGGCGGCCGCCTTGTCGACCTTAGCCATCAGATGGTGGTCGACGAAAGGCCCTTTTTTCAGTGAGCGAGCCATGTCAGCCCTTACTTCTTGCGACGCGAGACGATGAACGTCTGCGTGCGTTTGTTGCTACGTGTACGGTAACCCTTGGTCATCGTGTTCCACGGCGACACCGGAACCTGGCCCTCGCCGGTACGGCCCTCGCCACCGCCGTGCGGATGGTCTACGGGGTTCATGGCGACCCCACGCACTGTCGGGCGGATGCCGCGCCACCGCTTGGCGCCGGCCTTGCCGTACTGCTGCAGGTTGTGCTCTTCGTTCGACACCTCGCCGATGGTGGCGCGGCAGTCTATGTGGACGCGACGCACTTCGCCAGAGCGCAGACGCAACTGGGCATACGTGCCTTCGCGCGCCAGCAGCGTCACTGAAGCACCGGCCGAGCGGGCGATCTGGGCACCCTTGCCCGGCAGCAATTCGATCGCGTGTACCGTCGAGCCGACGGGGATGTTGCGGATCGGGAGTGTATTGCCAGCCTTGATTGGCGCCTCCGAGCCTGAGACGATTATCGCACCCACCTGCAATCCGCGGGGGGCAAGGATGTAGCGGCGCTCGCCATCGGCATAGCACACCAGCGCGATGTGGGCGGTGCGGTTCGGGTCGTATTCGATGCGCTCGACCTTGGCCGGGATACCATCCTTGTTGCGGCGGAAGTCGACCACGCGATAGTGGTGCTTGTGCCCGCCACCCTTGTGGCGAATCGTGATGTGGCCGTTGTTGTTACGGCCAGCGTTCTGCATCTGCGGCTCCAGAAGCGATGCTTCCGGGCGCCCCTTGTACAGATGAGAATGCACGACCTTCACCACGGCACGTCGGCCAGGTGATGTCGGCTTGACTTTGATGACAGCCATTACGCAGCCTCCCCGGAGAAGTTCAGCTCCTGACCCGGCTTCAGCGCGACATACGCCTTCTTGACGTGATCGCGGCGACCCATGGAACGGCCGAAGCGCTTGACCTTGCCCTTTTGGACGAGGGTCCGCACGGAGGCGACCTCGACCTTGAACATTAGCTCAACAGCGGCTTTAATCTCGGGCTTGGTGGCATTGCGCATCACCTTGAAGAGCACTTGGTTGCGCTTCTCGCCGACCATCGTGGCCTTCTCCGAAATGATCGGCCCGACGAGCACCTGGGCCAGACGACTTTCGTCAAACTTTGCCAGCTTCTGAAAAGCAGCAGCGCTCATGCCAGCATCTCCTTGAGTTGCTCAATCGCGCCCTTTGTCACCAGCACTTTCTTATAGAAAACCAGTGACAGCGGATCCGCGTAGCGCGGCTCAACCACCAACACGTTAGCCAAGTTGCGCGAAGCCAGCAGCACGTTGTCGTCGATCTGGTCTGCGATGACCAACACAGAATCCAGGCCCATTGCCTTGAACTTTTGCGCCAGCAGCTTGGTCTTGGGCGCGTCCACGGAGATGGAGTCGACCACTGCCAAGCGCCCTTCGCGGGCCAACTGCGAGAAGATGGCAGCCATGCCGGCGCGATACATCTTCTTATTCACCTTCTGGGTGAAGTTCTCGTCAGGCGAGTTCGGAAAGATGCGACCACCTCCGCGCCACAGCGGAGAGGAAGTCATACCGGCGCGCGCACGACCGGTACCCTTCTGGCGAAACGGCTTCTTCGTTGAGTGCCTCACGGCACCGCGGTCGAGCTGGGCGCGAGTGCCCTGCCGAGCGTTGGCCTGGTAGGCGACCACGATCTGGTGCACGAGCGCTTCGTTGTAGTCGCGCGCAAACACGGTGTCGGGAGCATCCACCTTAGACGTCGCCTGGCCTTGCTCATTGAGGAGCTCGAGCTGCATCACTGAGCCCCTTTCTTCACCTTGACCTTAACTGCAGGACGCAGGACCACATGCCCGTTCTTCGCGCCCGGCACTGCACCACGCACGAGAATCAACTGGCGCGCTTCGTCGATACGGACGATGTCTAGGTTTTGGGTGGTAGTGGTCGCGTCGCCGAGATGGCCCGACATCTTCTTGCCCGGGAAGACACGACCCGGGTCCTGCGCCATGGAAATCGAGCCCGGCACATTGTGTGAGCGGCTATTGCCGTGCGAGGCACGCTGCGAGCCGAAGTTGTGGCGCCTGATGGTGCCGGTGTAGCCCTTCCCAATAGAAGTGCCCTGCACGTCCACTAGTTGGCCCACGGAAAAAGTACTCAGCGGCACAGGAGCCCCCGGCCTGAAGCCCGCCGCCACGTCAGCCGCGACACGGAACTCCTTGAGGGTCTCACCAGCTTCTACACCCGCCTTGGCGAGGTGACCCGCCTCCGGCCTATTCACGCGCGAGGCCTTGCGCGAACCGAACGCCACCTGAATGGCACTGTAGCCGTCGACCTCTTCGGTCTTGACCTGGGTGACGCGATTGTTGGACACGTCCAGCACAGTCACGGGCACGGCGTCCCCGTCGTCCGTGAAGATGCGCATCATGCCCACCTTGCGACCCAGCAATCCGAGGCGATTGCTCAGACTCATGGTTTTCTCCAATGCCCAGCATCGATTGGCTGGGCTGACTCTGAATAATGGCGCGCCCCAAGGCTGCGCGCTGAAAAGCTTGTGATTGTAGCAGCCGCGGCGCCGCCGGCAAACAACACGCCTTATTGCAGCTTGATTTCCACATCCACCCCGGCGGGCAGGTCGAGTTTCATCAGTGCATCGACCGTCTTGTCGGTCGGGTCGACGATATCCATGAGACGCTGATGGGTGCGGATCTCGAACTGGTCACGGCTTGTCTTGTTTACGTGCGGTGAGCGAAGGATGTCGAAGCGCTGCATGCGTGTCGGCAGGGGCACAGGGCCTCTGACGATGGCGCCGGTGCGCTTGGCGGTGTCAACTATTTCCAGTGCCGACTGATCGATCAGCTTGTAGTCGAATGCCTTTAGGCGGATGCGGATCTTCTGCTTTTGCATGACGGTTCCTTGAAAGAGCGATGCGGCCCTGAAGGCCGCGGAGTTGATGCAAGCACCGCAGCCAGCCGAATGCGGCGCCGCGGTCATCATGCAGTGATCACTCGATGATCTTGGCGACGACACCTGCGCCGACGGTGCGGCCTCCTTCGC
>CBFHAS010000183.1:0-6288 GCA_965653625.1 uncultured Burkholderiaceae bacterium
GGGTGTCGTCGAGGCGCGCTTGAGGCTCTTCCTAGAAAGTACCGGGATAGGCCCCGCCATCGAGCAGGATGTTCTGCGCCGTGAGGTAGCCGGCATGCACGCTGCACAGGAACGCGCACACCGCGCCGAACTCCTGCGGCGTGCCGAAGCGCTGCACGGGTAGGGCCTGCATGCGCCGCTTCCACACGGCCTCGAAGTCCTGCCCGGCACGGGCTGCCGCGTGTTGCGTGCCGCTGCGCAACCGGTCGGTGTCAAAGGGGCCGGGGAGCAGGTTGTTGATGGTCACGCCGCGCGCGGCGATGTCGCTGCGCGCCAGCCCTGCAACGAAGCCCGTCAGCCCACTGCGCGCGCCATTCGACAACCCCAGCGAGTCGATGGGCGCTTTCACCGCGCCGGAAGTGATGTTCACCACGCGGCCGAAGCCACGGGCCGCCATGGCGTCCACCGTGGCTTTCATGAGCTCGATGGGGGCAAGCATGTTGGCGTCCAGCGCGCGGATCCAGGCGTCGCGGTCCCAGTCGCGGAAATCGCCCGGCGGGGGACCACCCGCGTTGTTCACCAGGATGTCGACTTGCGGGCAGGCGGCCAGCGCCGCGGCGCGGCCCTCGGGCGTGGCGATATCACCCGCCACCGCGCGGACTTCTCCACCGCCCAGCGCGCGCAGTTCGTCGGCCGTGGCGTGCAGCGCCTCGGCGCCACGTGCGGTCATGACCACATTCACGCCCTCACCGGCCAGCGCCTGTGCGCAGCCCTTGCCCAGGCCCTTGCTCGCGGCGCACACCAGCGCCCATTTGCCTGCGATGCCGAGATTCATGGCGTCTCCTTGAGCTATCGCGACCGCGCCAGCAGCCACACGCCGGCCAGCACCAGCACCGTACCGGCGGCCACCCAGGCGGTGAAGGGCTCGCCCAGGATGAGCACGCCCATGATGACTGTGGACATCGGTCCGATCATGCCGACTTGCGCCGCCACCGCCGCACCGACGCGCTCGATGGCCATCATGAGCATGAGCACCGGCGCGAAGGTGCACACCGTGGCGTTCAGCACCGATAGCCAGATCACCGCAGGCGCCACCGCCATGGCGGACACCGGCCGCAGCAGGAAGAACTGTCCAATGCACAGCACGCAGGCCACCGTGGTCGCCAGGCCGGTGAGGCGCAGTGCGCCCAGGCGCTTGACTTCCTCGCCGCTGGCAACGAGGTACGCCGCGTAGCTCACCGCGCTGCCGAAAACGAGCGCCGAGCCCAGCCCGACGTCCGGGCCGCGCAGCCCGGCCTCGTGGCCGAACACCAGCGCCACGCCGCAGTAGCTGAGAGCCAGCGCCGCCAGTTGCCGCGCCGACACCCGGCGCCGGTACACCACCAGTCCCAGCAGCAGCACGATGGTGGGGTTCAGGTACAGGATGAGCCGCTCCAGGCTGGCGGTGATGTAGGCCAAGCCGGCGAAGTCGAGAAAGCTCGCCAGGTAGTAGCCGCTGAAGCCGAGGCTGAGCACCACGAGACGGTCCCGGCGCGTGAGCGGCGGCTGCCCCCGCCCCGCCCACCACGACAGCGCGAGGAACAGCGGCAGGGCGAACAGCATGCGGTACATGATGAGCGTGACCGCATCCACACCGTGCCGGTAGGCCAGCTTCACGATGATGGCCTTGCCCGAGAACGCGACGGCGCCCACGATCGCGAGGAACAATCCCACGGCAACCGGCCGGCCTACGGGAACCACAGCGGACGCCGCCGCGGGGGAAGAAGACATCGGCCGATTCTAGAAAACGGCAGCGAGGAGCCGCCCAGGGCCGCCGCTATTCGCCGTGCACGCGGTTGCGACCGCCCGACTTGGCCGCGTAGAGCGAGCGGTCGGCGCGCGCCAGCGCATCGGAGATGGGCTCTCCGGGCCGCAGTGCCGCGAAGCCCACCGACACCGTGAAACGCAGCAACTCGCCTGGCAAGGGCACAGTGGCGGCCTCCGCCGAGCGCCGCAGCCGCTCGGCCGCCGCCGCCGCGCCCTCGGCATCGGTGTTCGGAAGCAGCACGAGGAACTCCTCGCCGCCCCAGCGGGCCAAGATGTCCTGGGCACGGAACACCTGGCGCAGCACCTCGGTGAACTCCAGCAGCACCTTGTCGCCCGCATCGTGCCCGTGCGCATCATTGACGCGCTTGAAAAAGTCCACGTCGGTGATGACCAGCGACACCGCCTCCCCCGCGCGCCGCGAGTGGGCCACCGACTGGTCGGCCATGGCCTGGAAGTGCCGCCGGTTGAACAGGCCCGTGAGCGGATCGCGCGTGGCCAGCTGGTGCAGCCGGGCCTCCGCGCGCGCCACCATGCCCACATACAGGCGCCCGATCGCCGAGAACATCAGGAACACCACGACGATGTTGAACCACTTCACCAGCACCAGCCCCGCGGGCGGCAGCGGCTGCAACGCGCCCAGCGTGCGCTGCATCGTGTCAAGGCCCAGGTAGCAGGCCAGCAGAAGCCCCACCAGCCCCGCCGCCGCGCGCGGCGAGCTGCTGACCACGATGGCCGGGATGAACATCAGCATGTAGTAGTGGAAGCCGCTGTCCCAGCCGACCAGCACCGTGCCGATGGCGGCGTGGCCCAGCACCTCGGCCCACACCAGCGTCATCGCGATGCGGTTGTTGCGCCGCACAAGCAGGCGGTAGGCCATGGCGTAGACCGAGACACTCACCACATTCACCCAGGCGAGCGCGGGCGATCCCATCCAGTGGAAGAGCACGAAGAAAAGCACATCCACGCCCGCGGCGGCGGCGATCACTCGGCGCATCAGCGTCCAGAAGGCGCCGGCGGCAAGGCGGGGGGAAGCTGAGGAATGGACCGGAATATCGGCGGTCATGCGGGGCACAGCCCTCGCGGCGCGGCAACAGCGCCGCTCGTGTCAGGTTGTCGGCCGGGCGCGCGCAAGCTCAAGCTTGCGGCATGCAACCGGGCCCTGCCGCGCGACCGACTTCACGACACGATTGCCTGACCGTCCCGCCTGGGGTCGCTGGCCGCGGCATAGCCCTGCACCCCAGGGTCGCCCAGGCGCCAGATGAACTGGCCGGCACCGAAGTCCTGGTAGGAGTCCTCGATGACGTCGATCCGGTGCCCGCGTCCGGCCAGCGTTTGCACCGTGGCCGGCTCCATGCTGGCCTCGACGTTGAGTTCCAACCCCTGGTTGAAGCGCCAGCGCGGCGCGTCGCAGGCCGCCTGCGGGTTCTGGCGGTGGTCGATCATGCGCACCAGCGTCTGCACGTGGCCCTGGGGCTGCATGTTGGCGCCCATGACGCCAAATGACATGACGGGCTCCTGGGCGCTCGCCACACCCTCCGCCGGCCGAGTCAGGAAGCCGGGGATGATGGTATGGAACGGGCGCTTGCCCGGCGCCACCACGTTGGCGCTGCGCTCATCCAGCGAGAAGCCATGGCCCCGGTTCTGCAGCGACAGGCCGTAACCCGGGACCACCACCCCCGAGCCGAAGCCCATGTAGTTGCTCTGGATGAAGCTCACCATCATGCCGCGCTCGTCCGCCGTGGTCAGGTAGATGGTGCCGCCCCGGGCGGGGTTGCCGGCACCGAAGTCCTGTGCGCGCTTCGGGTCGATGAGCCTGGCGCGCGCATCCAGGTAGGCGTCGTCGAGCATCTGCTCGGCGCTCACCTCCATATAGGCTGAATCAGCCACGTATCGATATACGTCGGCGAAGGCGAGCTTCATCGCCTCGATCTGCAGGTGCTGCGCGTCCGCGCCGTCCGGCGCGAGGCCGGACAGCTCGAAGCGGTCGAGAATGCCCAACGCCATCTGCGCCGCGATGCCCTGGCCGCTGGGAGGCATCTCGTGCAGCGTGAAGCCGCGGTAGTGCTTGGCCAGCGGCTGCACCCACTCGGGCGTGAAGGCGGCAAAGTCTTCGGCCGTCATCGCGGCCCCATGCTCGCCCGCGTGCCGCGCGACCGCCTCGGCAATCTCGCCGCGGTAGAAGGCTTCGCCCTTGCTCCGCGCGATGAGCCGAAGCGTGCGCGCCGCAGCCTCGAAGCGGAACAGCTCGCCGACTTCGGGCGCGCGGCCCCAGGGCAGGAAAGCTTCGGCAAAGCCCGGCTGCGAGATAAGGTCCGCGACCGCCGCGGCCGCAGCCCACTTCTGCTGCACCACCACCGGCACGGCATAGCCACGCTCGGCGATCTCGATGGCCGGCTGCAGCAAATCTTCGAAAGGCAGCCGGCCGAAGCGTTCGGAAAGCATCACCCAGCCGGCCACTGCGCCCGGCACGGTGACGCTGTCCCAGCCACGCCGGGGCGGCGTGCGCGTCCCCTTGCCGTGCTTGCTGCGGAAGTACTCGGGCGTCCATGCGCGCGGCGCGTGGCCGGCCGCATTCAACCCATGCAGGCTTTCACCGTCCCAAAGGATGCAGAACGCGTCGGAACCCAGGCCGTTACTCACGGGCTCGAGCAAGGTCATGGCAGCGGCCGTGGCAATGGCCGCATCCACCGCGTTGCCGCCTTGGAGCAGCATGCGCTGCCCCGCCTGCGCGGCCAGCGGATGCGAGGTGGCCACGACATTGCGCCCGAACACGGGCAATCGCTGGCTGGCATAGCCGGCGCGCCAGTCGAAGCTGTGGTGCATGGTGTGGACCTCCTTCCTGAACATTCCGCTTCGCAGCGTGCATGGAGACGGTCGCGACCATTCTAGGAACGGCCCGTTGCGGTGCCCGAGGCCGGGGTCAATCCACTTGGGCCTGCACGCGCTGGTGCAGCTTCCGAACGCCTGCCCATACCGCAAGCCCGATGACCGGGATGGCCAGCGCGACTGCCACGTCAGGCGACACCGACCACCCTGCCGCACGGGCGCCCTTGGCGAGGTAACCCACGAGCCCCGCGCCGTAGTACGTGACGGCCGCCACGGACAGCCCTTCCACCGCGCTTTGCAGCAGCACCTGCGCCCGCTGGCGCCGGCTCATCGCGTCCAGCAGATCCTGGCTGCTTTGCTGCTGCTCGATCTCCACCCGGGTGCGCAGCAGGTTGCTGGTGCGCGAGATGCGCTCGGACAACGCCTGCTGACGGCGCGCGGCCCACACGCAGGTCTGCATGGCCGGTACGAGCCGCCGATCCATGAACTCGCCCAGCGTCTGCAAGCTCTCGATGCGTTGCTCACGCAACTCCTCGATGCGCCGCTGCACCAGCTCGAAGTAGGCGCTGCTGGCGGAAAAACGCGCGTGCGTGCGGGCATAGAGGCTCTCCACCTCGCCGGCCAGCTGGGTGAGCTGCCGCAGGAGATCGGGCTCCTGATCGCGCTGCGCGCTGCGAATCGCCCCTGCCACCTGGGCCAGGTCGCGTTCTGCATGGGCCAGCCCCGCGGTGACCTCGCGTGCCTTGGGCAGGCCCAGCAGCGCCATCATCCGGTAGGTCTCGATCTCCAGCAGGCGCTGCACCGCGCGGCCAAGGCGGCGCGGGGTCATGTCATCGGCGATGACCAGGAAGCGGGTGAAGCCGTCCGCCGACAGCTGCAGGTCGGTGTAGACCTCGGCATCGCCGCCCATCACGGCTGCGCCCACCAGCGTTTCCTCCTGCAGCGTGCGACGCACGAGCTGCTGCAGCGGCGCGCGATCCTGATGCGCCTTGTCCCCGTGCACCAGAATGTGCAGCCCCACCAGCCACTCGCCCGGCAATGCCGCGAGCCAGTCGTGCGGCACATCGGCCAGAGCCGGCGCGTCGAACTGCCAGCGCGCCTCGTGCAGCGGCTTCCAGAAAGTCAGCGTGTGGAATTCGGTGTGCTTCTCCCAGCGCAGGTGCAAACCGCCCAGATCCGCGCTCATGTGACTGGCGTCCTCGGCCGGCAGCGGAAGGTGGCGGCTGCGCATCAGTGCGGCCACGTGCTCTCGCACCTGTGCGGCATCCACGCCCACCAGCGCCACGTGCGACAGCGCAAGCGGCGCCGTGAGCCGCTCGTAAGGGCGGGCATGGACCTCGTTGTGCAGCGCCTCGCGCTGCGGGTGCGCCTTCAACATGAATGAGTGACCCCTGGAATGTTGGCCGACGAGCATATCCAAGCATGCCTCGCAAAAATGACAAACCGCCCCGGAGGGCGGCCTGTGCAAGGAGCGGGCCTGTTGGCCCGATCAAAGCTCTTCCTGGAACACGTCTTCACGCCTGCGCTTGATGGACGGCATGGTGACCACCAAGACGAGCAGCGCAGCAGCGATGAGCAGGCCGGCCGACAGCGGGCGGGTGAAGAAGGTCGTCCAGTCGCCGCGCGACAGCAGCAGCGCGCGACGCAGGTTCTCTTCCATCATGGGCCCCAGAATGA
>CBFHAS010000184.1:0-6014 GCA_965653625.1 uncultured Burkholderiaceae bacterium
ATCAATTACTTACGGCCGACATTTTACCAGCCATCGCCTTAAGTTCGGTGCATTGCGCTGCACGCGGGCTACTCGAAAGACTCTTCGCGCTGTCGCTCACTCGCATCCTCATGGGCGGCTCGACCCGAGATCCTTTGCAGGTGAACGCGCGCCCACTCGGCCAACTGTGGGTCATGAGACGCGGCGAGCCGTGTGAGCATTTCGGCCCGAGGAGCCGATACCACACGGTACGAGCCCCACCATGCGGACGGGAGCACGCGCCGCCCCAACTCATCGAGAACGGCTCCCTTATCCGTCGCGCGCGCCAGGAGTTCTTGCGCTACCGGCGACAGCTCTGCGCGTCCGTCCGCCGCAGTCTTCACAGCATCGATCGCCCCGGCAATCCACAGGTCTCGGCGGGGCGAGTCCGCAGCAGCCCAATCAAGCAAGACCTGATCGGGCACTTCACGCAATGGGCTGTTGCGATCCGACAGCAGCTCAATCAGCGAGTCGTGACGCCAGAACGCGTCTAATGCCGTTGTCGGGTAAGCGCGAAACAGTCGCGCAGCGAGTCGTTCCCAGTGCCATCCGAGAGACCAGAAGTTCTTGGCAAGCGCCGCTGCCAGCGTCTTGCACACGGCTGTTGCAACGGACGCACCTTCATCCCCGGCCAGGGCAACGGCGGCCAAGGTCTCCATCCGATGGCCATCCCACCGCGTCCCGTCGGAGAAGTCAATCTTTAGTAGAAGCTCACCGGCCACTGCGGTCGCATGCTCATCGATCTCGGTGTCGTTGCTTCGCAGGCCGTGCAACCGCATTGCCATCAACTCGGTCGCAACCTCCAGCCCGCCCGAGAGATCCGCGACCGCACGAATCAGCTCGGCATGAATAACGGCTGGCGTGTCGTTGAGCACGCCACCGAACATGAACATGCGGAATCGGTTCGCACCTGCAGCGCCGTGTTGAGCCATGGCCAGCAGCCTTCGCGCCTCGCGCTCCCCGACGCCGACTGTCGCGTACACCTCCGTCTGAAGATCCTCAAGCGACTCGTCGCGCTCGATCGCCTCGATCATCTGATGCACGAGGCTTGGCACTACCGAACGGGCCCCCACCAGGAAGCCACGCAGCAATTCCGTGCTCCTGGTGACGGGGTCTGCGCTTCGGAATACCTCCACCAGCGTCGACCAACACTGACGATGGACTCCGCATGCGCAGCCGGCGCTACGCCCGAGCTCAAACAAGTATCCGGGGCGATAGGCTGCAACGAGCTGGAGCACCAGAGCACGATCTTCAATGCGCTCAACAAGATCGCGCCCCAACTGCTGAAGCAGTTGATGGTACGGTGGAACCTCGCCGTCACTGCTCGGCGTCAGCAACGCCTCTGCCCCGATTGGATCAAGCGCATCGTCCCGGTGTCCGAAGACGAGCGCGTCGAGTCTGTCTTCCAGCGTCGTCGGGCGCAGAAAAGCCTCAACGGCCTTCAGCCTCGTCAGGGAACTCTCCCGATCCTTTCGCTCTTCGCACGCCAGTGCTGTGGCAACACCTCGCCAAAGCACCAACCCCGTCCTTGAGCCTTGAACTGTTGACGCAAGGTCCTCGAGCGGTTTGTGCACGTCTGCCTCGAACCAAAGCTGTTCTACAGCACGCGCAACTTGGTCCACCAGCCCCTCAGCCCCGCGGGACTCGCGACCCGCCGCGGCACGCACGTAGTCGATCACCGAGCGGTACCAATGTTCCAGGTCATCGTCGCTGCGGGGAAGCCAGCCGCCATCTCTTGGCCGCGCACCAAAGCTCTCGCGGTCACTCCTTGCGAACCACTGAACCTTCACCATGGCACCCAGGCATTGGACGGCGACCTTTGACCTCGCGACATCCGGTGACGCGAGCAGCCTATCCAGAAAGGCAAGGCGAGCTTCTACGCTCGCGTGCGTGCCCGACATGACGGGCTGAAAGAGCACCGACAAGGTCGACATCGCCGCCAGGGACTTGTGCAGCGCGCTGTCGCCTTCCAGGGTCGCGATACGCGACAGAACCTCCGCCGCTGCGCAAAACAGCTTCGGGTCATAGGCCAGCTGACGTGCAACGCCAATGAACGTTGCCAGATGGCAGTTGTTGGCGTCGGCCAAAAGCCCTTCACCAGGCGCCGCGGTGGCCCGATCCAGAACGTCCAGCGCCAGTTCAGGGCAAACGGGTGCCACGAAAACGAATAGCTCGACCCCCAGCTCACCGAACGAGCGCGGATTCGCCAGCCACTCATCGCTCGTCAGCCACCGTGCCGCAATCTCACGCGCACGCGCGCTCTCGTGCAGTGCCGACAGCCTTCGCGCGAAAGACCGCAAGAGTCGCGCGTCGGACCCAAGCAGTTTGCCGAGCACGGCATCGTCCACCTCCTCCAACGCTTCGACGGCCAGGCGATTTGCGAGCGCGTGGGGCAGCAGCGCTCGCCACTTGCCACGGCGCTGCACCAAGCCACGCCGCTGAAGTCGGGCAACTTCTCGGAGCAGCTCTGCCGGACTGGTCGAAGCGAGCGCGGAGAGTCGAGTCAACTCATTGTGGTCTTCGCTCTCCGTCCGGGTGGCATCGAAAGAGTAGACCAGCGATATGACATGAGCGGCTCGTTCCAGTTTCGGGTCCCCCTCTCCCCGTTGCCAAAAAAGGCGCGAGAAGAAGCCGGCGTCTTTGAGGGTGCCCAGGTTGCCTGTCCGTAACGCAGCGCGAGCGAGCACCAAGGCAAGTTTGGCGTTGCCATCCGAGAGCTGCTCGATCCTTTCTCGATTGGCGGCGCTCAACCGAGGAACGTGTCGGCTGATGATGGAGTCGAGGAGATTGGCGCTGGTCCCGTGGAGCCGGTAGACCTCCGTCGCCTCAGGCTCGTCCTCCGACCTGACGTCGTATTCGACCGTGAGGAGCGATACGTTTGCCTTCGCGGCCTCCAGCGCGCTCACCAAGAAGTGATGAGTCTCGGGATTGCAGTTGTCCACGACCAGTACGACCGAGCTGCCGTGCGCCAGCAGCCTGTGGAGCATCTCCTCAGCCGATGGCCGCGGCTCTCGCCCCAGGTCGCCATAGACGGCCAAATGGCTTGCCAGCGAATGCTGTCCGACCCCGCCGTCGAACAATGCCTGTGCGAGCCGCGTCTTACCTGTTCCCGAAAGCCCTAGGAGTCGTACGGCACCGCCTGCTTGCGCCAGCGCACGGCGGATTTCCGTGATCGTTTGGATTACGCTCAGCTGTCTGGTGCCCTGCGGACCCGGCGCCTCGACGCGGGTGCAGTCGTCAAACACAAACTCGCCATCCGGTGTGTCGTTTGCCCAGTTGCCGTGGCAAAACCAGCCCATGAGCGCCAAGCCCAGCTGTTCCCGCACCCACAACACAACGCCCGGGTAACAATTCGTCCAGTCCGCCAGGCGGTCTGCTCCGATGAAGTCCGTGGTCGAGTCCGGATGAACGGCGGTACGACCCAGGGCCTTGCGCATGGCGCCGCGGCGCGACTGAAGGCTGCTATCGCCCGTCGAGTCCTTCGACCCAACGATCACGTAGGCACCTGCTGATGCGAGTAGCTTTTTGATGGCCGGACGCAGTTGCCCACGCGGACGCATCTCCGCGCAGATGCTGGAGGGTGCCATCTTCGTCGCCTTGACCTGGAATCCCGTTCGCGCCCGCGGCACGAAGTCGAGGCGATGGCTACCCTCGGGCAAGTCGACACGCACATCGATGCCTCCGTCTGGATCGTCCTGCCCTCCACCAGCCGTGACTGTCGACACGCGAAGACCCGCCTGCGCAAGCTCCGCCCGGCACAGACGCGCGACGAGTTCACGCAGGACAGCATCACCCAGCAGTGAAATGTCGTATTGGGAAATTTCCAGTAAGGACGTCTTCGTCACCCAAGTCATTCCGAAATGAAGTCAAGAGGCGGTGGCAACACGCTCCGCATTGCTGCGGCCACCGGCGCCGCATCCGCTTTTGCCAGCGCAGCCATGCACGCAACCTCCACTGGGGAAAATTCGTGCGCGCAAGAGTAGATCGGTATCGACTGGGTTCACGGGCAGCGGCCCTTCGTTCAGAACGCCGTCGGCCGGTCGTGCTCGCGCAGGATGGCTTGGTAGTGCCGAAACCGAAGTTGCCGGTCAGCCAGACCATTCACCCCGCCGTTCACGCGCTGCGTCACGCTTCGCACGTCCCCGCGCCTGGCATGCGGGCCGATGTGGTTGACACGCCAGAACCACAGGGCAATGCGCGCCGCGTGCTTCGGATCCTCGGCGAGTTCCGGATGACTCAACAAGTCCAACCCCAGCGCAGCGCCAGCAGCCTCATAGTTGGCACGGCCGGTGAGATGGACATGGCCGCGGCCGATGTAGCGCGATCCATCGCCAGCGTGGGTGTTGTCAAGATCTGCACGGCCTCCATAGAGGCTCTCCGCCACGGCGTCCGGTCCAGCGCGCACCGCTGCCTCCGCAGCATCCAAGTCACGGAATCTGCCGGGGAACACCTGCTCCCGAATAGCGAAGGTTCTCGCGCAGTTGCCGGAAATCCTGCGTTTCATGCGACATCTGCGCGAGGAACATGGCGCGCTCGTTGGCGTTTGCGATGCCGGCGGCGTCCAGCACGTGGAGCAGTTGCTGCTCCGCCGTGGTGATCGCTCGTACGGGGATGGTGCTTGCCGTGCGAAGCGGTGCCGCCGTATCGGCCGGTGCTGGCATTCGAATGCGAGCCAAGGTTCCGCGGTCGATCCAGTCGGGACCCAGTTCAGCGGCGCACAGGGGTCCGGGTATACGCTCATGCGAGCAGTTCCTCGCGCGCCCTTTCAAAGGGCGTTACTCAGGCGGAAAGAACTCCTTGGAGTCGGCCTGAAAGCCGCCTCGTCGGAACACCTCGGGCCCGAGGACGGAGGACACTTCACCGCGGCAGGCGATGGCGCGCAAACGGGCGCGACCACGTTCGACCACGATGCCGCTCCTTTCGCCCCAGCTTGAGCTCACGGCCGTGTACACCACGTACTCGGTGTAGCCGCTGCGAAAGCGCAGCCATGCCCCCCCACCTCCCGAAAGCGCCAGCACGCCGGATAACGCGCTCGCTGCGGGGACCTGAGCCTGTGCCGGCAACACCATCTCGGCCTTGTGCGGCGCGCCGTAGCGGTACTGAACGTAGCCTGTGGCGGCCGACCAGTCCTGCGACGCGCACACTGCCACGCGCTTCGTTCCCGTGCTGCACGCGAACAGCTGCTCCTCACCCGGCTCGCATTGCGTGGCCACTACAGCTGCGTCCGCGTTCGCGGGCCCGCCCATGGTTGCCATCGCGCAAGCCATGGCGCAGGCGCGCCACAGCTGCTCAGCCGAACTCATACGTGAAGTCACCGTCCCGCACTCCCAGCCGAATCGACCTGAGCGACTCCCCGGCGCTCAAGCGCCCCAAATACTCCATCGAAATCTTCGGCAGCACCGTGTTCGTGAGGATCGCATCCACCACCCGCCCGCCCGACTCGGCCTCGGTGCAGCGCGACACCACGAGCTTCACCACGTCGTCGCCAAACTCGAACGGAATGCCGTGGTTGTCTTGCACGCGGCGTTGGATGCGGCCGAGCTGCAAGCGAACGATGTTGCCCATCATCTCGTCCGACAGCGGGTAGTACGGCACCGTCACCAGCCGCCCCAGCAGCGCGGCGGGAAACACCTTCAGCAGCGGCTCGCGCAGCGCCTTTGCGATGCCCTCGGGCCCGGGCATCAGCTCGGGGTCGCGGCACATGTTCATGATGAGGTCGCTGCCCACGTTGCTGGTGAGCAGGATGATGGTGTTCCTGAAGTCGATGCCGCGGCCTTCGCCGTCTTCCATCCAGCCCTTGTCGAATACCTGGAAGAACAGTTCGTGCACATCAGGGTGCGCCTTCTCCACCTCGTCGAGCAGCACCACGCTGTAGGGACGGCGGCGCACGGCCTCGGTGAGCACGCCGCCCTCGCCATAGCCCACGTAGCCGGGCGGCGCGCCCTTGAGCGTGGAGACGGTGTGCGCCTCCTGGAACTCGCTCATGTTGATGGTGA
>CBFHAS010000185.1:0-5951 GCA_965653625.1 uncultured Burkholderiaceae bacterium
GGCGCTGCGTGAGGCCGCCCTTGCTGCACCGGGGCAGCACGGGCGGCCTCACGCAGTTCAGCAGCGCTGGACGAGCTAGCTCACCGCGGCCAAAGGGCAGGGCCGGTGATATACAGCATTCGGAGTCGAAGCCTTGGCCGGGAGTTGCCCGGTCTGCGGGGAGATGTCGCGATCATGAACTTGCGGGTCCTGTGCCTGAAGCCGTTCTTGTTATCCCTCGCGCCCCCGCGCAGCGCGGTTTTTCGCGTCATATGCCTCGTGGTGCCATCAGAGGAAACCCCAATCGATGACTTTCCACGCTTGGAAAGAGTGCGAGGGAGTTGCGGACGCTGGCCAGCCAATGCAATCGCTTGCATTGGACGCAGTGCCTAGAATGCCGGCCATGCTGGCCCAACGCACCCTGAAGTCACTTACCCGCGCGGTCGGACTTGGCGTGCATGGCGCGCAGAAGGTCGAGCTCACGCTGCGCCCGGCACCTGCCGATAGTGGCATCGTCTTTCGCCGCGTGGATCTGCCCACTGCCGTGGAGATCAAGGTCGATCCCTTCGCCGTCACGGACACGAGGCTTGCCACCACGCTCACGCCGCCGGGCAACCCCGGTGGTCCGGCGGTGAAGACCGTGGAGCATTTCCTGTCCGCATGCGCCGGCCTCGGCATTGACAACCTCGCGGTCGACATCACCAACGAGGAGATGCCCATCCTCGACGGCTCGGCCGCCTCCTTTGTGTTCCTGCTGCAAAGCGCCGGCATTGCGTTGCAGGACCAGCCCAAGCGCTTTCTGCGGGTGCGAAAGCCCGTCGAGGTTCGCGAGGGCGAGGGCGCGAGCCTCAAGTGGGCTCGGCTCGAACCCTACGAAGGCTACCGGCTCACCTTCGAGATCGAGTTCCACCATCCCGCCGTCAATCAGACCGGCCAGCGTTTCAGCTTTGACATGGGCTCAGGCCTGTACAAGCGCGAGATCGCGAGGGCGCGTACTTTCGGCTTCACCAAGGACGTGGAAATGATGCGCTCGCGAGGCCTGGGCCTGGGGGGCAGCATGGACAACGCCATCGTGGTCGACGACCACCGTGTGCTCAACGACGAGGGTCTTCGCTACGACGACGAATTCGTCAAGCACAAGATCCTTGATGCCATCGGCGACATGTATGTCATCGGCCATCCGCTGATCGCTTCCTACACCGCGTACAAGTCGGGCCACGCGCTCAACAACCGGCTGGTGCGCGCGGTACTTGCGGATCCGACGACCTATGAGATCGTGACCTACGCCGATGAGTCGCGTGCACCGCCCGGCTTGGCCGAACTCGCGCCGGCCTGGTAGAGCGGCGACGGATGCCGTTCTTCCGTGCTCTTGTCTTTCTGCTGCTCGTCGGGAGCCTGCTGTGCTTTGCGATGTACGTCGGCACGGGGCAGCCACACTGGAGGGCGGTCGGCCTGCGCATCCTGAAGTGGACGCTGATCGCGGCGATGGGCTTCTTCGCCGTGCTCATCCTTGAACGCATTTCCATTCCGCTGTGACACTCCGTCCATGACTGTCTTTCGCTGGATCATCGGCATCGTCGCCGCCATTTTTGGTACCGGCTCGGTGATCGCCTTCATGGTCTTCATCACCGCAGACATCGATGTCTGGCTGGAGCGGGCACGCGCATGGCGTCGCCTCGCGGGGGCGGCGCTGCTGTTCTGGTTCAACGTGGAGATCTGGCGCCGCGTGGGCCTCGTGATCATCCACTGGACGTAGTCACTGCGAGCCGCCGGCTTTCCCGAGGCCGGCGGCAGTTCACCGCTTCCGAAGGCCCAGGAAGTCAAGCACGTCCGGCAAGTGCGCCGCGGCGAAGTCGCTCAACGCGTGGTCACCGCCCTCGATGAGTTTGACGTGGCACCCGGCGTAGCGTCGTGACATCTCCCTCCAGTCGAGCACCTCGTCGCCTTTGGCGATGACGGCGAAGTAGCGCTCGGGCCGCGTGATGCGCGCCGGGTACATCTCCCCCAGTTCTTCCACGAACTCCGGCCTGAAGAAGATCCGCTCGCCGCTGTGCCAAGCGGTGGTCTCGCCGATCGAGGCGGCGAGGTCGCGTGCCGGCTCGATGGCCGGGTTGAGCAGCACGGCGGGGCACCCGATGTGCTCGGCAACGACCGTGGCATAGAAGCCGCCCAGCGAGCTGCCGATCACCGCCATCATGTCCTTTGGCCAGTCAGCCACGCCCGTCAGCACGGTGTGCACAGCCTCCTTCGGTGAGGCTGGCAGCTGTGGGCACCGCCAGTGCAGATCGGGTCGCTCCCCGGCCACCCAGGCGGCCATCTGCCGCGCCTTGGCGGACTGCGGCGAGGAGCGAAACCCGTGCAGGTACAGCAGATGGGTCACGGGCGCGTCGGATGAGTTCACAGATTCTTCAGCCCGCCTTGCGCGCCAACGCCCTCAGCAGCTTGGCATGGACGCCGCCGAAACCGCCGTTGCTCATGCACACGATGTGGTCTCCGGGCTTCGTGGCGGCCACGACGCGCTCGACCAGGCCGTCGATGTCGTTGCACGCCACGGCCTGCTGGCCCATGGGCGCGAGCGCCTGCGTGGCGTCCCAGCCAAGGCCGCCGCTGTGGCAGAACGAGAGATCGGCCTCCTCCAGCGACCATGGCAGCTGCGCCTTCATTGCGCCCAGCTTCATGGTGTTCGAGCGCGGCTCGAACACCGCGACGATGCGCTGCCGCACCTCGTGGCCGGCGGCCAGCTGCGCCTCGATCTTGCGCCGCAGGCCGTTGATCGTGGTCCGCATGGCGGTGGGGTGGTGCGCGAAATCGTCGTACACGCGTACCTCGCCGCCCTTGAACGGCACCGCACCGAGCAGTTCCATGCGTCGCCGCACATTGCCGAAGCTCGCCAGTGCAAAGGCCGCCGCCTCGGGCGTCACACCCACGTGCTCGGCCGCGGCGATAGCTGCCAGCGCGTTCATCTGGTTGTGCTCGCCCAGCAGCGGCCACTCCACACGTGCGATTTTCAGGCTGCCGCGCAGCACGTCGAACGCATGCGGCTCACCACGCGAGCGCAGCTCGCCGGGTGTCTCCTTGCGTGCACCGAAGCGCACCAGTTCGCTCCAGCAACCCATGGCGATCACGCGCTGCAGCGACTCCTCGCGCGCATTGACCACGATGCGCCCGCTGGCCGGCACGGTGCGCACCAGGTGGTGGAACTGGCGCTCGATGGCCGCGACGTTGTCGAAGATGTCGGCGTGGTCAAACTCCAGGTTGTTCAGCACCGCGGTTCGCGGCCGGTAGTGCACGAACTTGCTGCGCTTGTCGAAGAATGCGGTGTCGTATTCGTCGGCCTCGATCACGAAGGTCTTGCCTTGCCCCAGCCGCGCGGAGCGGTCGAAGTTCATCGGCACGCCGCCGATGAGGAAACCCGGTTGCAGCCCTGCGCACTCGAGGATCCACGCCAGCTTTGCCGTGGTCGTCGTCTTGCCGTGCGTGCCCGCCACGGCGAGCACATGCCGTCCCTGGAGTACCTGTTCGGCCAGCCACTGCGGGCCGCTCTCATAGCGCGCACCCGCGTCGAGGATCGCCTCGACCAGGGGGTTGCCGCGCGAGACCACGTTGCCGATGACAAAGACATCAGGCTTGAGTGCCAGTTGGTCGGCGCCATAGCCCTCGATGAGTTCGATGTCGAGCGCGCGCAATTGGTCGCTCATTGGCGGATAGACGTTGGCGTCGCAGCCCGTCACCTTGTGCCCGGCCTCGCGCGCCAGCGCTGCGAGGCCGCCCATGAAGGTGCCGCAAACACCGAGGATGTGGATATGCATGCGCGCGATTCTAGAAGCCGGCTTCTCACGTCCCGGCCCGCATTCCGCTCGATGGCCGGCAGATCGTGGCGCGCTGCCGCCAAGTTTTCCGCGCTCGAATGCGCCGCGCGCCGATCGAGCGTTCCGTCTTCGATGTTCGGCTTGCCGGTCGATGCGGTGGTCGCCGCAAGGTGCGGCCAGACCCGATGTTCTACGCGCTGCCTTGTGGCAGCATGTTTCGAATCGTGTCGTTTTCGAGGGGTCCGAAGGTGCGACAGGTTCTGCTGCTGACAGCCACCATCACCCCGCCGGCCGGCGTGCCCAGCCTCGCCCGGACTGATCCTGCGCAGCGCCTGCAGGACTACGCGAAGGCGCTGAGCTTCTACCTGCCGATGGCTGGCCGCTCTTTCGATGGGATCGTGTTCGCCGAGAACTCAGCCTCCGACTTGGCCCCGCTGCGCCGCCTCGCCTCAGCACATGGTGAGCGGATCGAATTCCTCTCCTGCAGCGGGCTCGACTACCCGCCCTCGCATGGTCGCGGCTATGGTGAGTTCAAGCTGGTGGACCATGCGATGCGCCAGGCGCAGTTGCTGCGGCAGCCGGCCATCGTGTGGAAGTGCACCGGCCGCTATGTCGTGCGCAACATCGAGGTGCTGCTGAGCAGCCGGCCGCCGGTCGACCTGTATTGCCACATGCGAAACCATCCCTACCGCCTGTGCGACCTTTACCTGCTGTCATTCAACCGACAGGGCTACGAGGGCGCTGTCGAGGGCGTGTACCGGCATCTGCGCAACGACATCGTGCCGGGCATGCACACCATGGAGGAGGTGCTGTTTCGCCGGCTCGTCGATGCGCTACCGGGGCACATTCGCGTGGCCCGGCGCTTCCGGCACATTCCGCTGATCGAGGGCGTGCGCGGTTGGAACAACAGCCGCTACGACGGCACCTGGGACCCCAAGATCCTGATTCGCCGCGCGGTGCACCGCGTCGCACCCTGGATGTGGATCTGAGGCGCTGCGGGCATCGTCAGCGCAGCGCCTCGCGGGCGGCGGCCACCGTGGCCGCAATCTCCGACTCGCCGTGCGCGGCGCTCACGAACCCGGCTTCATACAGCGCGGGTGCGAGGTACACGCCGCGATCCAGCATGGCGTGGAAGAAGCGGTTGAAGCGATCCTTGTTGGTGGCCATCACCGCGCCGTAGTTCTGCGGCAGTGCATCGGCAAAGAAGAAGCCGAACATGCCACCTTCGCAATCGACCGCCAGCGGCACGCCGGCCTGCTGCGCTGCCTGGGCCAAGCCGTCCACGAGCGATCGCGTGCGTGCCGCCAAGGCATCGAAGAAGCCCGGCTTGGCGATCTCCCGCAGGGTGGCCAAGCCGCAGGCGGTGGCCACCGGGTTGCCCGAAAGCGTGCCGGCCTGGTAGACCGGCCCCAGCGGCGCCAGCTGCTCCATCACGGCCCGTTTGCCGCCGAAGGCCGCCAGCGGCATGCCACCGCCGATAACCTTTCCGAACACGCTGATGTCGGGTGAGAAGCCGGGAATCAGCCGCGCGTACAGACCTTGCGCGCTCTCGAGGCCGACACGAAACCCGGTCATCACCTCATCGAACACGAGCAGCGCGCCGTGCTGCCGGGTCAGCTCGCGCAGGCGGCGCATGAACGGCATGGCGGCACGCACGAAGTTCATGTTGCCCGCGATCGGCTCAATCATCACGCACGCGATGTCGGCACCGTGCAGGTCGAAGGCATCCTCCAGCTGCGCGATGCTGTTGTACTCCAGCACCAGGGTGTGCTGCACCACCTCTGCCGGCACGCCGGCCGAGGTGGGGTTTCCGAAGGTCGCGAGTCCCGAGCCTGCTTTTACCAGCAGCGCATCGGCATGGCCGTGATAGCAGCCTTCGAACTTGACGATCTTCCGGCGACCCGTGGCGCCACGCGCCAGACGCAGGGCGCTCATGGCCGCCTCTGTGCCCGAGCTCACCAGGCGGACCTGCTCCATGCTGGGCACCAGCGCGAGGATGGCTTCCGCCAGTTCAATCTCGCGCTCGGTGGGCGCGCCGAACGACAGCCCGTCGCGAACCGCCTGCTGCACCGCCTCCAGCACGGCGGGATGGCCATGGCCCAGGATCATGGGCCCCCAGGAGCCGATGTAGTCGATGTAGCGCCGGCCCTCGGCATCCATGAT
>CBFHAS010000186.1:0-5926 GCA_965653625.1 uncultured Burkholderiaceae bacterium
GCACGCCTCTGAAGGACCACGTCGACGCGTACCACGCCCAGTGCGCGATGAAGTAACGCTGGCATGAGCGCAACCCTGCTTCTTTCCCAGCTCCTGAACGGGCTGCAGTACGGCGTGTTGCTGTTCCTGCTGGCGGCTGGGCTCACGCTCGTGTTCGGGATCATGAGCTTCGTGAACCTGGCGCACGGCTCGCTGTACATGATGGGCGCCTACGCGGCGGCGATGGCCTACGGCGCGAGCGGCTCCTTCGCGCTCGCCGTGCTGGCCGCGGCTGGCGTTGCGCTGGTGATCGGCATGGTGCTGGAGCTCACCGTCGTGTCGCGCCTGTACCGGCGCGACCACCTCGACCATGTGCTCGCCACCTTCGGCCTGGTGCTGTTCTTCAACGAACTCGTGCGCATGGTCTGGGGACCGCAACCTCACTTCGTGCAGGTGCCCGATGTGCTGTCGGGAACGGTGGACCTGCTGGGCTTCAGCTACCCGCTGTATCGCTTCGCCATCATCTTCGTCGGCTTGCTGGTGGCGGTGGGCTCTTACCTGCTGATCCACAAGACGCGCGTCGGAATGCTGATCCGAGCCGGCGCGCAGAACCCGCAGATGGTGTCCGCGCTCGGCGTCAACATCGGGCGGCTCAACGCGATGCTGTTCGGCCTCGGCGCGATGCTCGCCGGCCTGGCCGGCGCGATGGCGGGCCCGATCCTCTCGGTGCAGTCCGGCATGGGCGAGCCGGTGCTGATCACCACGCTGGTGGTCATCGTCATCGGCGGCATCGGCTCCGTGGGCGGCGCGTTCTACGCGGCGCTGATCGTGGGCCTGGTCGACACGCTGGGGCGCGCTTTCCTGCCGCTGCTGCTGCGCCAGATCGCGGAGCGCTCGATCGCAGACGCCGCCGGCCCGGCGCTCGCATCCATGAGCGTGTACCTGTTGATGACCATTGTGCTGGCGTGGCGGCCGCAGGGCCTGTTCCCCACCCACCGGAGGTGACCATGGATGCCTCGACTCTTCTTCGCCCCAGCACGCTGCTGCCCTTGCTGCTGCTGGCCGGCCTCGCGCTGGTGCCGTGGGTTGCCGCGGCGATCGATCAGCCGTTCTACGTTGCCTTCTTCGCACGCATCGTCATCTACGCCATCGCGGCGAGTGCGCTCAACCTCGCGCTCGGCTATGGCGGCCTGGTGAGCTTCGGGCATGCGCTATTCCTCGGGGTCGGCGCGTATGCGGTGGCCATTCCTTCGTTCCTCGACGTCGGCAACGGATGGGTCCATCTGGCACTGTGCCTCTTGTTCAGCGGCGTGGCGGCAGGGGTCACCGGCGCGATCAGCCTGCGCACGTCCGGCATTGCATTCATCATGATCACGCTGGCGTTTGCCCAGATGGGCTACTTCCTGTTCGTCAGCCTGAAAAACTTCGGCGGCGACGATGGATTGCCGATCGCACAGACCAGCCGCTTCGGGCCGCTGAACCTGGGTTCGCCCCTCGCCGTGTACGTGGTCTCGTTCGTCGTGCTGCTGCTGGCGACATGGTGGCTCGCGCGCCTGCGGGTCGCGCCGTTCGGCATGGCGTTGCGCGGAGCGCAGCAGAACGCGCGGCGCGTCAACGCCATCGGCCTGCCAGCGCTGCGCTACCAGCTCGTCGCGTATGTGCTGTCAGGCATGTTTTGCGGTGTCGCCGGGCTCCTGCTGGCCAACCTCAACGCTTTTGCCTCGCCGAGCGCGATGGCCTGGACTGTCTCCGGCGAGCTGATCGTGATGGTCGTGCTCGGGGGCATGGGAACGGTGTGGGGGCCGTTGCTCGGTGTCCTGGCTTTCCTGGGCCTGGAGGAGGTGCTCAAGGGCTTGACCGAGCATTGGATGGCCCTGTTCGGGCCGTTGATCGTGGTGATGGCATTGGTCGGCAAGCAAGGACTCGCGGGTCTGCTGCAGCGGCTGGATCGGGCGCGGCCAGTGCGTCAGGTCGCGGCGGCCGCCACCATCGTCGCGAGGCAGGCGTGATGGCCTCGGCATTGCATACGGAAGGGCTGATCAAGCGCTACGGCGCGCTGCTCGTCACGGATCAGGTCTCTCTCGACATCCCGGCCGGCGAACTGCACGCGGTGATCGGCCCCAACGGCGCCGGCAAGACCACGCTCATCAACCAGCTGAGCGGCGAGCTCGCCCCGGACGGCGGAAGCATCCGCTTCGACGATGCCGACGTGACCGCCTTGCCGGTGCACGAGCGCGCGCGCCGCGGATTGCTCCGCTCGTACCAGATCACGTCTGTCTTCGAGCACTTCAGCGTGCTGGAGAACGCCGTGCTCGCGGCGCTCGGTGCGCGCGAGCACGCGATGGGCCTGTGGCGGCCGATGCTCGCCGACCCGCGGGCGCGTCGGGCCGCCGAAGATTCGTTGTCCGCGGTGGGGATGGCCAAGTGCGCCGATGTGCCGGTCGGCGAACTGGGGTACGGCGAGCAGCGGCAACTCGAACTCGCCATGGCCCTCGCGGCGCAGCCGAAGTTTCTGCTGCTCGACGAGCCGATGGCCGGCATGAGCGCGCAGGAGTCGGCGGCCGTGATCGCGCTGCTCAAGGGGCTCAAGCGCCGCTACACGATCCTGCTCGTCGAGCACGACATGGATGCGGTCTTCGCGCTCGCCGATCGCATCAGCGTGCTGGTCTACGGGCGGGTCATGTTCACCGGCACGCCGCAAGAGATTCGCAGCCATCCGGAGGTGCGCGCGGTGTACCTTGGCGAAGAGACGGCATGAGAGGCACGCGATGACTGCATTCCTTTCGGTGCGCCAGTTGCAGGCCGGCTACGGCCGCGCTCAGGTGCTGTTCGACATGTCGTTCGACGTCGAGCCGGGCGAGGTGGTGACGCTGCTGGGCCGCAACGGCATGGGGCGGTCGACCACCGTGAAGTGCCTCTTCGGCATGCTGCAAGCGACTGCCGGGCAGATCGCGGTGGGCGGTGTGCAGGTGAGCGGGGAGCCTTCGCATCGCGTCGCGCGGCGTGGTCTCGCGCTGGTGCCCGAGGGGCGGCAGATCTTCACGCAGCTGACGGTCGAGGAGAACCTGGTGGCCACGGCGCGCGAGGGGCGGGAGAGCGGCATGCGCCCGTGGACGCTGGAGCGCGTGTACGGCTTCTTTCCTCGACTCGAAGAGCGCCGGCAAAACCTCGGTTGGCAGCTTTCCGGCGGCGAGCAGCAGATGCTGGCCATCGGACGCGCGCTGATGACGAACCCGCGGCTGCTGGTGCTCGACGAAGCCACCGAAGGTCTTGCGCCCGTGATCCGGGAGGAGATCTGGCACACGCTCGAACAGCTCAAGCGCGACGGGCTGGCGCAGATCGTGATCGACAAGAACGTCGGCCACCTGCTCGCATTGGCCGACCGGCACTACGTGATGGAGAAGGGCCGCATCGTCTGGCAGGGCAGCTCGAAGGCGCTGCGCGAGCAGCCGGACATCGTTCACCAGTACATGGGGGTCTGATTGGAAGCCATGTTGGAAGCCACGCTCTACACCTACTTCCGCAGCTCGGCGTCCTACCGAGTGCGCATTGCGCTGAACCTCAAGGGACTCGAGGTACGGCACTTGCCGGTCCATCTCAACCGTGGTGGAGGCGAGCAGTTCGGCGCGGAGTTCCGGGCGCTCAACCCGCAATCGCTGGTGCCGGCGTTCGTGCACGACGGCGTGGCGTTGAGCCAATCGCTCGCGATCATGGAGTACCTCGACGAACGGTATCCGACGCCTCCGTTGCTGCCCGAGTCGATCGAAGACCGGGCGTGTGCGCGACAGATTGCGCTGGCCATTGCCTGCGACATCCATCCGCTGAACAACCTGCGCGTTCTCAAGCGGCTCACGCAGGACATGGGCATCAGCGACGCGGCGAAGAACGACTGGGTGCGTCACTGGGTCGGCCTTGGTTTCCGGGCGCTCGAGGACGACCTCGCCGCGCAACCGCGAAAGGGCTCGTTCTGTATCGGAGAGCGGCCGACGATCGCCGACTGCTGCCTGGTGCCGCAGGTCTTCAACGCGGAACGATTCGGGGTGGACCTGTCCCCCTATCCCACGCTGAGGGCGATCCACGCCGCCTGCCAGGCGCTGCCGGCGTTCGCGGCGGCGCACCCGTTGAAGCAGCCCGACGCCGAGTGATCGGGCCGCTGCACGTACTCGTCGGGTCGGATCCGGCGCACCCGCATGGTGTGTCGCGGTTCAGTGAAGCTCGAACAGCTGTCGCAGTTCGTCGTGGGGAAGATGGCCGATCCACTGCTCGCCGGTACCCACGGTCAAATCGGCTAGCTCGCGCTTGCTGCGCATCATGTCGTTGATGCGTTCCTCGAAGGTGGCGCGGGTGATGAACCTGTGTACCTGCACGTTGCGCTGCTGGCCGATGCGGTAGGCGCGGTCGGTCGCCTGCGCTTCCACTGCCGGGTTCCACCAAAGGTCGAAGTGGATCACGTGGGAGGCGGCAGTGAGGTTCAGCCCCGTGCCGCCGGCCTTGAGCGAGAGGATGAACACGCGCTCGGTGCGGTCGCTCTGAAAGCGCTCGACCATCGCGTCGCGCTGGGATCTGCGCACACCGCCGTGCAAGAACGGCGGCCGGCGCCCGTGCCTCTGGTCGAGCCAGCCGCACAGCAGCTCGCCCATCTCGCGGAACTGCGTGAACACCAGCACCTTCTCGCCGGCGGCGTGAACCTCATCGATGAGTTCCATGAAGCGCTCCCCCTTGCCCGACAGCGCGGCATCGGCAGGCCCCTGCTTCAGGTACTGCGCCGGATGGTTGCAGACCTGCTTGAGCACCAGGATCATCTGCAGCACCAGGCCCTGGCGCTTGAAGGTGTCGGACACTCCTTCGAGGCTCTGCAGCCCTTCCTGCACCACGGATTCGTACAGCGCCGTCTGTGAAGGGGTGAGTTCGCAGTACTGGTCTTGCTCGATCTTGTCCGGCAGGTCGCTGATGATGCTCTTGTCGGACTTCAGCCGCCGCAGCAGGAAGGGCGCGGTCACGCGCTTGAAGCGGTGCACCACATGCGGGTCGCGGTGGGTCTGGATCGGCACGGCGTACTCCTTGACGAAGTGCGTCAGGCTGCCGAGGTAGCCGCGGTTGGCGAAGTCCATGATGCTCCAGTACTCCGAGAGGCGGTTCTCCACGGGCGTGCCGCTCATCGCGATGAAGCTGCGCGCCGGCAGGGCCTTGATGGCCCTGGTCTGGGCCGCCGCGGGGTTCTTGATGTTCTGGGCCTCGTCGGCAATCACCAGCTGCCAGGGCACGCTCTTGAGCTTGGCGGCCTCGCTGCGGGCCACGCCGTAGGTGGTGAGCAGCACCTCGGGGCGTTCGGCGCCCAGCTCACGCTTACTGCCGTGGAAGACGCCCACGCTCAAGCCGGGCACGAAGCGCGCGAGTTCCTTCTGCCAGTTGGTGAGCAGGCTGGTGGGTACGACGACGAGCGCCGAGGCATCGGCCAGCGCACCCTCGTCCTTGAGTTTCTGCAGCGTGGCAATGACCTGCAGCGTCTTGCCCAGACCCATGTCGTCGGCGATGACGCTGCCCATTCCAATGCGCGCATTGCGGTACAGCCAGGCGTAGCCGCGCAGCTGGTAGGGGCGCAGCGTGGCCTGCAAGCCAGAGGGCACGGGAACGTCGCCGGACTCGACGAGCTGGCGCACCAGCTTCTGAGCCCGCGCATCGAGCTTCACTGCCGCGCCGCCGTATTCGCCGGCAATGGCCACGCGCAGCAGCTCGGCGGCATCGACCTTCGGGGGCTTGTCCAGCTGAGCGCGCAGGCGCTCGATCTCCGCCGGGTCGAGCAAGACGTATTCGCCCTTGAAGCGAACGATGCCGGTGGCCTTTGCGACCAGGCGCTCGAACTCGGCGCGCGATACCAGTTGGTCGCCGATGGCGACTTTCCAGTCGAACGCAAAGACGTCGTTGGCGCTCAGGAAGCTGGCGTTCA
>CBFHAS010000187.1:0-5820 GCA_965653625.1 uncultured Burkholderiaceae bacterium
CACCGTGTCGCCACGAATGCCGGCAATGTGCGCATAGCGTTTGCTGCCCGACAAGCGGCCGACTCTTGATGTGATCTCTCGGCTGGCGTTTCGGCGGCGCGTCGTCAGTGCGGCGAGGAGGCGGCCACGTGCAAACGCGGGTTGGCCGGCTCCGGCAGACCCACAATGCGCCGTCGCATCACGGGCGCCAGAAAGCGATCCACCGACCAGCGCCCCGGCCCCCACATGAGCATCCCGGTCAGGAGGCTGCCCCAGAACACGTGCTGCTGCAGCGCGGCCTCGGGGATGTCGACCAGACTCAGCACCGCCATCAGGTTGACGACAAACAGGCCCGCAGCCGCGAAGCGCCCGCCCAGGCCTAGCACCAGCAGCACCGGAAGCACCAGTTCGCCGCCCGTCCCCAGCCATGCCGCCATGTCGGGCGGGATCAGGGGCACGTGGTATTCCTCCTGGAACAGCAGCAGCGTGCTTTGCCAGTCTTGAATCTTGGTGAGGCCCGAACGGAAGAACACCGCGGCGACATACCAGCGGGCGAGCAACTGCGCTGCGGGCTGGGCCTTCTCGATCAGCGCTATGGCGCGCTCACCGAGCCGCCATGCAAAGGCCAGTGAGCGCCCCCAGGGCCGGGCTGCGCCCAGCCTGCCCCCCGTCGGGGACAAGGAAACTTGAGGGCGCCCGGCATTTACTTGCGAGGAAGTGGTTCGTTGGTTCATCGGCAAGTCCTTCAGCGACTAGCCCGTCAGTCGGGAAGCATGCGGATTTCTTTCAGCCATGCCGCCGACAGCGCGCGGGCCAGCCACGCGGCGAAGTTGAAGCCTTCCGGCGCTTGCGCCAGGACATCGGCCAGTTCGTGCGGCTGCATCAGCCTCGTCATGAAGCGGGCGGTGCCGGCATCGACTGGACAAGTGACGGCCTTCCAGCCTTGCCGCGCGACCACCACCGCTTCGCCGCGCTGTTCGTCGATGGCTTCGCGCGCAGTGTCGAAGGCTGCGTCCTCTACGGTGCGATGGGCGGCATGGATGCTCGCGACGGGCCACGTGGATTCGACGACCGCCACACCGGCGGCGAGCACCAGTTGCAACCGCGATGGGTCGGTGTCACCCAGCCGGTGCAGCGACTGCGCGTCGAGGGCGCTGTCTTGGGCGCGCTCGCAGAGGTGCAGTGCCCAGTCAAGGCGCGCGCAGTCGGCGAGATACGGCCATTCCGCCAGCCTTTCATCGCCGGCCAGCCAGCCGGGGAAATCGTCACCCCACTCTCCCAGGTCGCCGCGCATGGGTGGGTGCGCGCGCCAGAAATCGCGCGCCAGAAGGGCGAACCGCTCCTCGCCGATCAGCGCCTGGGTCGTGGGATACGCGGTGCCCAATGCGCGCGCCGCGCCGGCATGCGCGTTGGCTCGATACGCCTGCAGGCCCCGTAGCGCGAGCGCCGCGTCACCGCGCAGGGCGAGCGAACCGGTGTCGGCGCGATCGGCGAGAAGCGCATCCACCAGCGCACGCTGCCGATGCGCCTCAACCTCGCGCGGGCTCATCCGCACCCCTGCCCCCCAGCTAAGTGCGCCGCCATGAGCAACGAAGCTCGGTCGGCCTCTTCCAGAAGCACATCGAGCGCAGGAAGGTCGGTGTCCCACTCCACCAGCGTGGGGATGGGCCCGAAGCGCGCGATCGCGTGCTCGTACACCGACCACACGCCGGGCCGAACGCGGCTGCCGTGATCGTCGATGACGATGCCATCGGCCTGGCAATAACCTGCCAGGTGAACTTCACCGACCACGCCCGCAGGCAGGGCCTCGAGGAATGCCTTGCATGCCGCCACGGGGTTGGCCGAGCCGGCATTCAGCGCGTTGACCATGAGGTTGTTCACGTCGAGCAGCATCGCGCAGCCGGTGCGCCGTGAGAGCTCGGCGAAGAACTGCGGCTCGGCGATGCTGTCGTCGGCGAATGCGACATAGGCCGACAGGTTCTCCACGAGCACGCTTCGCTTCAGACGATCCTGCACCCGCGACACGTTCTCGCACAGGATGTCCAGGGCGGCGGGCGTGAAGGCCAGCGGCAGCAGATCGTTTGCATGCAGCATCGGCTGCCCGGGGGTGCGCGGCACCCGGGCGAAGCTGGCATGGTCGGACACCCGCACGGGCTCGATGCGTTCGACCAGATGTGCCAGGCGCTCGAGGTGCCAAGGGTCGAGCCCGGCCGCGGAACCGAGCGCCAGACCCACACCGTGCAGGCTCACCGGGTAGCGCTCGCGCGCCGCCTGCAATACGGCCAAAGCGGCACCGCCATCAGCAAAGAAATTCTCGGAATGGACCTCCACGAAGCCCAGCACCGGACGGTCTTCGATCACCGCCTCGTAGTGCGGCTGGCGCAGGCCGATGCCGGCGCGCAGTCGCTCAGGCAGGCGCTCGGTGCCGACGCTGGGCTGAACGGACATTTACTTCGCCGCCAGCTTCTTGGCTTCTTCCATGCTCTTGCCGCCGAGCTTGGCGCACGTGCCCTTGTCGACGTACTTCCATTCGGCCACCGCGTTGTCGGCCTTCGACTGGCCGGCGCACGAGTGCGTGCCGGAAAGGTTGGCGCAGTCGTTCTGGCCGGCCTTGGCGATGCCGAAGCACTTTTCCTTCGTGCCCGCCTTGTCTTCGGCATGTGCACCCGGCAGCAGGCCGAGGGCAAGGACCGAGGCGAGGGCCGAGGAGGCGATGAAACGCTGGTTCATTGAGTGAGCTCCTGTGGATCGGTGAGGGGATGGCTGCCCTGCGTCGCAGGGACCAGGCTCTGTCGCGGCACCCGGTCGCTTGTTACAGCGTCTTGGCGCGCATGCATCGCCAGAGGCATGGCGCAGCGATTGTGCAGCCTTCACCCTGCGGCGCGACGGCGACGCCACCAGCGTGTGTACAGCCACACGTTCAGCGCCAGGACACCGGCGCCCAGCAGCACCTGCACTGCCCGCGTCAGACCGGGCGGGTAGATCAGCGGAAACAGGTAGTGCTCGATGTAGCCGCCTTCATAACCCTGCTCGCCCGCCATCGCGCGCAAGTGGTTTTCCAGCGGAGTGAGCGGGCAGATGGCGCCCGACAGCACCGCGTAAGCGCCCCACACCGCTGCAGGCAGGTGAATCCACGCCAGCCCGGGCCAGCGGTGCAGCAGCAGAGCACCAGCCACCACGAACACGATGAACGCAAGGTGCAGCAGCATCACGGTGTCGGCAAGCAGGGATGCGGTCATGGCGGGGCACCCGACTCAAGGCTCATCCTTGCCGTACCCGCCTCCCCCAGGCGTCTCAACGATGAAAACATCCCCCGGATGCATCTCCGTGGATCCGATGTGATCGAGCGTCTGCACCGTGCCGTCTGCACGCTCCACGCGATTGACGCCCGGCAAACCCGCCTGGCCGCCGGCCATGCCCAAGGTGCCGGTTTTGCGGCCGTTGGACAGAATGGATGCCGTCATGCGCTCAAGGAAACGCACGCGGCGGATGCCGCCGTCGCCGCCGCGCTGGCGGCCCGCGCCGCCCGAACCTTGGCGGATCTCGTAGCTCTCCAGCCGCACGGGGAAGCGGAACTCCAGCACCTCCGGGTCGGTGAGGCGCGAGTTGGTCATGTGCGTCTGCACGACGCTCGTGCCGTCGAAGCCGGGCCCGGCGCCCGAGCCGCCGGAGATGGTTTCGTAGTACTGGTATCGCTCGTTGCCGAAGGTGAAGTTGTTCATCGTGCACTGGCCCGAGGCCATCACGCCGAGTGCGCCGTACAGCGCGTTGGTGATGCAGGTGGAGGTTTCCACGTTGCCCGCCACCACCGAGGCGGGCGGGCACGGGTTGAGCATGGAGCCTTCGGGCACGATCACGTGCAGTGGCTTCAGGCAGCCGGCATTGAGCGGAATGTCGTCGTCCACCAGCGTGCGAAACACATAGAGCACCGCCGCCATGCACACCGCCTTGGGCGCATTGAAGTTGTTGGCGAGTTGCGCCGAGCTGCCGCTGAAATCGATCATCGCTCTGCGGTCTTCGGCGTCGACCTTGATCGTGACGTGGATGTGTGCGCCGTTGTCGAGCGGGAGGGTGAACTCGCCATCCTTGAGCCGCGTGATCACGCGGCGCACCGACTCCTCGGCGTTGTCTTGCACGTGGCGCATGTAAGCCTGGACGACATCGAGCCCGAACTGCGCCACCATCTTGCGCAGCTCCTGTGCGCCCTTCTCGTTGGCCGCGATCTGCGCCTTGAGGTCGGCCAAATTCTGCTCGGGGTTGCGGGAAGGATGCTTGCCGCTTCGCAGCAGCGCCAGCATCTCGTGCTCGCGCAAGCGGCCGCGCTCGACGAGCTTCACGTTGTCGATCTGAACGCCCTCTTCCTCGATGCGCGTGGAAAACGGCGGCATGGAGCCGGGCGTGATGCCGCCAATGTCGGCATGGTGGCCGCGCGAACCCACGTAGAACAGGATGCGCGAGGGCGAAAGCGGGTCGTCGAACACCGGCGTGACGACCGTCACGTCGGGCAGGTGCGTGCCGCCGTGGTACGGATCGTTGAGCACGAAGACGTCGCCGGGTTCAATGCGGCCCACGTTTCGCGCGATCACGGTCTTGATCGATTCGCTCATCGAACCCAGGTGCACGGGCATGTGCGGCGCGTTGGCGATGAGGTTGCCCTCGCCATCGAACAGTGCGCAGGAGAAGTCGAGGCGCTCCTTGATGTTGACCGAGTAGGCGGTGTTCTGCAGTTGCAGGCCCATCTGCTCGGCGATGTTCATGAAGAGGTTGTTGAACACCTCGAGCATCACCGGGTCCACGTGCGTGCCGATAGCCCGGCGCACCACGCGCGGCTGAACACGTTCCAGCACCAGGTGGTCCAGCGCCGTCACGCGGGCCTGCCAGCCGGGCTCGACCACCGTGGTGGCGTTCTTCTCCGCGATGATCGCCGGCCCTGTGATGAAGTGTCCGGGTTGCGCCTGCTCACGCACCACCAGCGAGGCCGCGTGCCACTGGCCGCCGCTGAACATGGGCACCTGCCGGGTCGCTGGCGCAGGGCCCTCGTGGGCCAGCGCGTGGCGCGGCTCGGCCGGCGCATCGCCCTCACCCACGGCTTCGACGGACACCGCTTCGACCACCAGGCGACGCTCGGGCATGAGGAAGGCGAAACGCTGCAGGTAGGCCGCTTCGAAGGATTCGCGGATCCCGGCGGGGCTGGCGAAGGGCACGACCAGCGAAGAGTCGGTACCTTCGTAGCGCACATGCACCCGGCGATGCAGCCGCACCTGGCCGCTGCTCACGCCCTGGCGTTGCAGTTCCTGTTGCGCGTCGTGAGCCAAGGCATCGAGTCTTTGTGCCACCGCCTCGACAGAAGCCTCCAAAGGCAGCTCGATGGCCGCCTCGCGCATCACGCTCTGGTCGGCCAGGCCCATGCCATAGGCTGAGAGCACGCCGGCCAGCGGGTGGATGAAGACGCGGTTCATGCCCAGGGCATCGGCCACCCGGCAAGCGTGCTGGCCGCCGGCGCCGCCGAAGCATTGCAAGGTGTAGCGCGTCACGTCGTAGCCGCGGGCCACCGAAATCTTCTTGATGGCGTTCGCCATGGCGCCCACGGCGATGTCGATGAAGCCCTCGGCCACTTCTTCGGGCGTGCGGGCGGGGCCGGTGGCGCGCGCGATGTCGTCGGCCATGCGGGCGAACCTGTCGGCGACGATCTCGCGGTCGAGCGGCTGGTCGGCGTGGGGGCCGAAGACGCGGGGGAAGCAGTCGGGCTGGATCTTGCCGACCATGACGTTGGCGTCCGTCACGGTGAGCGGGCCGCCTCGGCGATAGCACGCGGGGCCAGGGTTGGCGCCGGCGCTGTGC
>CBFHAS010000188.1:0-5811 GCA_965653625.1 uncultured Burkholderiaceae bacterium
CGCGGCCGGCACCGCTTCGGCCACCGCCTGCGCGTGCACCATCGCGGCCGACAGCTCGTCGGTCTGTGCCACCGCCTCGCCCCGATCCGCAAGGCCCAGCCGGCCCGGCGGCATCAGCATGAGATTGACGGCGGCGACAGCGACCACGCCGGACAGCCACGCCCAACCCGGGACGTGCACGCGGCGGCTCGCCGCGGAACGGCCTGCACGGGCCGCCGGCGGCGACACCTGGACGGCCGGCATCGGCGCCCACAGCGGCTCGGTGCGCAGCCACGGCCCCGAGGCCGCGATCGTGGCGCCGATTGGCTCGGCGACTGCGGGCGCCAACGTCGTTACCGGCAGGGCGATTCGGGTGATGGGTGTCAGCGAACTGGCGTGCGGTAACTTCGCCTCGCTGGCCAGCCCCCAGCCGCTCGCCAGGGAATCGGCCAGCCCCGCGTCGCCAAGCACGGTGGCGGCCCGATCCATCAGCGCGCGATGCGGCCGGTCAGCCCCGGCCGGCCGGTGATGCGCCTCGAACAGCGCATCCACCAGCGAGTGCCCCTGCTCCAGCCTGCGATGGGTCCAGGCGCCGGCCGCGGCGTGCGCGCCATCGGGAAGGTGGCGCCGCAGCATCGCGGCCAAGCTGAACATGTCGCAGCGCCAGTCCAGATTGCGCGTCGGCCCGAGGTCGCCCTGCCTGCCCGCTTCAAGGGCGTGCAGCAGGCGCGGCGACTGGTAGCCGTGATCGGCCTGGTGGCCGATGGGCAGCGGGCCGGCCAGCGGCTCGCCCGAGACGAGGGAGAAAGCGAAATCGATGAGCGCCAGCTCCTCGAACTTCGGCCACAGCAACTGGCCCGCCACGCACGGGTCGAAGTCGGCCGGAGCGATGGGGATGCAGATGTTGTCGGCCTTCAGATCCAGGTGGACCAGCTGCAGCGCGTGGATCTCGTCCAGCGCCCGCAGCCCGTGCAAGGCCAGCGCCCACCAGTGGGCACAGTCCTCGAACACATGGCGCAGCAGGCGCCGGTCACGCCGCACGGGCAGCAACGTGCTCCAGTGGTCGACCGTGACTCCGGCGTCGTAGGTCTGCACCATCGAAGGCTGCCCGCGCACGCCGCGCTCGAAGCGCAGCACCTCGGGCACGGCCATCACACCGTGGCCGACGAGCCGGGCCAGGATGCGCCACTCGCGCTCGGTCCAGTGCCGGAAATCGCCCTCGGTCGTGCATAGGAAGCGCTTGGTGTAGCGCCGCCGCTCCCCGGCGGCGGCCTCCTCGCGGAACACCTCGACGTGCGCGCCCGTCACCATGCGAACCCGGCCGCGGCCGAACACGTGGTCGAGATCGGCCGGCGTCATGGTGCGCTCCGTTCGTCGCGTACCGCCCGATGCCAGGGCAAGCGGCCCCGGACCAGCGATGTGCGCCGCACCAGCAGGACCGTGGCGTCGTCGGTGCTGCCGTTGGCGCGCGCGGCGGCAATCACAGCCTCGCAGCCCCCCACGAGGTCGTGCGAGCCGTCGATCGCCCGCTGCCAGTCTGCCGGCTGAAGGTGCTTGTGCACGCCGTCGCTGCAGGCTGCGAACACATCGCCCGTCGCCAGCTCGGCCCACGCCACGTTGGGCCGCAGCACCGCACCGTTGCCCACCATGCGCGCCGGGTCGCCGGGCTCGCCGCCCGGAGGCGGCGTCTCGTTGAGCTGCGCAAAGGTGTCGTCCTGCGTCATGGCCTGCAGCGGACGGCCGGCGGCCAGCCGATACACCCGGCAGTCCCCCACCCACGCCACCAGCCACCTCGAGGCCATGAGGTTCACCGGCGCGCACAGCGCCACCGTCGCTGCGCCGGGCGCATCGGTGAGCTGCGCGATGCTCTCGGCAATCGCCCGGTCGGCGTCGAGCACCGCCTGGCACACGGTGTCGGCCGCGACGCCCTCCACCTCGAGCGCGGCGTGCAGATGCGCCACGAGGCGCCGGCTGGCCATGGCCGCCATCGCGCCCCCGCCCACGCCGTCAGCCACGACGAAGACAGGCGCCGGGCGGTCCAGCAGGCTGTACGCGTCTTCGTTGACGGCATGCACGCTGCCGCATGAAGACGCCGCCGCGCACACGAGCCGCCCGAAGAGAGTGGCGTACACCGACTGGTGCACTTCCAGCGCTGCCCCGGCGCGGGCCGCGCGCGGGCCGCCGGGCTCGAGCGGGGTCACGAGGTTCATGGCGTCACCTCTGCGCACTGCACACCGCCACGCCGGTGGGCCTTCATGCCGCGGTCCTTCGCGCCAGCGTCACCGTGCATTCGCGCTCGCCTTGCTCCGGCGGCCCCAACACCAGGGTGTCGCCCACCTTCCCCCGGAAACGAGCGCCCGGGGGATAGGCCACGCCCTCCACGATCACGCCGTTGTCGCCGTGGACCACGACCTGGGCGCCGGCGTCGTCCAGTTCCACGATGTCCAGGTGATGGCCCGACACCGCCTCGTGGTCGCGATCCACCACCAGCTGCTGGTGCCGCGAACGGCCCACCGCCACGGGCAGCGCGCCGGGCTGCAGTTCCAGCCGACGCTCGCCGGACGCCAGCCTCGCGGTCAGTACCAGGGCGCCCTCCGCGTTGCGCGCCGGCAGCACCGGTGTGATGGGCGTCGGCGGCGAGGCCACCCCACCCGCGATGGGCGTCACTCGCGCGGCAGCGGACGGGCGCAGCATCAGCGCCGGGTAGTCAGCCGCCGTGCCCTCGGCATGCGCGGACAGCACCAGGCGCGCACCGTCCTCCAGCCGCACCGGCGCGTCATGCGCGCTGGCCGCGAGCCGCTGCACGCGAGTGCCGGGCAGCTCGATTCGCATGCCGTTGGTGGAGCCGGCATCGGCCACCCACCATGCGCCGCCGTCGAGCCACAGCTCGCCGTGACGGCGGCTGGTGTAGGTGCCGTCGAGCCGGATGTCGCAGCCCTCCCCCTTGCCAATGAGGTATCGCCGCCCCGGCACCACCGACTGAAGCACCACGCGGCGGCGCCCCGCCGCGTCTTCCACCTCGAACTCGCAGCGCAGCCCGGCCAGCGGCGTGGCCGGAGTGCCCACCGACTGCACCGCGGGCGGGGGCGTCCCCGCATGCGACTCCAGCTCCGACCAGCGCCCGACGATGCTCACCTGGTAGGCGGCAGCGCCCGAGGGCGGCGCGTCGCCACGCAACGCGAGGATCAGCTCGCGATAGTCATGAGCCTCGTCATTGCCGTCAGCGTCGAACAGGCCCGCGAACTGCGACAGGTCGATGGCCGAGGCGTTCGGCAGCCCGGCGATCACTTCCCGTGCGAGGTAGCGCTTCACCTGCTCAGGCTTGAACTCGCGCATGAACTGCGCAAGAAGCGCCCTCGCCTCGCCATCGTCCGGGCAGCGCACGCCGATCGACGTGAGCATGAACCGGTCGCGGTCGGCGATGGCCAGGTGCAGCCGCAGCGCGCCGATCACGAAGTGCTCCAGCTCCTCGCGCACCGCGCGCACCAGGGCCGCATAGATGCCCAGGTGCTCGAGGTCAGCCGGCTGCCCATCGGGCGGCGAGGCGGTGGTGGAAGGCGCCACGCTGTCGCGCGGCGCCAGGTCGGCGCGCCCGACGAGGTCGTGCATTTGATGCACGCGCTCGAGAACCCACGATTTCAGCGACATGGCTCAGTTCCTATAGGCAAGGCATAGGGTCAGCACCGGCCCTTCGTTGCGCAGATGGCGCACGCGCGGTTCGGTGGGCAATCCGCATCGCCGCGCGGCGTCGAGCAGCCGGCCCCACGCAGGCTGGACGGCATCTCCCGCCTGCACGCGCCGGCGCAGCGCGGGCAGCGACAGCTCGAGCACGAGCGCCACGCGCGACACATCGCCCAGCAGCAGCACGCCCCGACGCAATGCGTCCTCGGCGTCAGCGCAGCAGCGGTCGAAAGGACCTTCGAAGTTCCAGTGCAGCGGCGCCGGCAAGGGCTCGTGCGCGGTGCGCATCGGTTCGCGCTTCACGGTGCCTCTCCGGCGATCACGCCCAATTGGCGCCCGACGACTTGCATTGCGATCTCCGCTGCCGGGTTGGGGCCGTGATCGCCCGATCCGTGCACTTGGCCACCCTGCACCAGCCAGCTGCGTTCGGTGAGCACCGCGATGGCCTTGGCCCACGGCCCGCCGCGAGGGTCGGTGCGGTAGGCCGCGACGTACCACTTGTATGGGCGCAGCGAACCGCAGGCGGCCCCCGCGCGCCCGGTGGGCGGGGGGTCGGCGCGGCACAGCTTGGCCAGCGCGTCGAGCGGGATGCCGTCGCCCGGGAAGCTGGGCGTGCCGGTCTTGCCAGCCAGCCAGTCCATGGCACGGCAGCCGCGCGGGTCGAACACCTGCTCGCAGGCGCTGCGCGCCGTGCCCGCGCGGTGGCTGTAGGACAAGCCGTCCAGGATGATTTGCGCGGCCTCGCGCGGCAGGCCGTGCGCCTGCGCCTGGGCGAGGTTCCACCGTGCCACGGCCGGCCGAAGCACGGCTGTTGCCGAGGGCCCGGCGCCCCGCACGGCCGCGACCAGATGCGGGCGGTGCACCTCGCCCTGGCCGTTGGCTGCCGCAGCGAGCGTGGACATCATGCCGGCCACACCCAGCGCGCTGGCGCGGGCATGGCCCTGCCCCCAGCCTTCGGCCACCACGTCGACCACGGCACCGCCACGGCACTTTTCCCAGTCGTCGTCGCTGAGTCGACGCCCGTCGGACCCGAGCGCGCAGCGCCGCACGATGGCCGCGTCCAGCGGGCCCGCGGCCATGAGCTTCTGCGGCGCGCCCAGGCGGCCTTCCACCGGCTCGCTCATCAGGCGGCCGTAAAGCACCGGCGTGGCGAGCGGGCGCACCACGCCACCTTCGCCGGTGGCGTCGACGGCCCGGCCGAAAAGCAGGTCGTGCCGGCCGCAGTCGGTGTGGGCGTCGCGGCATCCGCCGTTCCAGCCAAAGGCCAGCGCCTGGGACTGGATGTCCCACGGCCGGCGGCAGTCGGCGAAGTTCTTGTCGAAGCAGAACATGCGGTCGAGGAAGCGCGCCGAGTCCGATCGCATGAGCTGGCCGCGCAGGCTTTCGCGAGCCGGGGCGCCTTTGCGCATCGTCGCGGCCCGCTCGGCCGCCAGCCAGCGCGCGCCTGTGTTGCCATCGGCCAGGAAGGCCGCGGCCATGATGGGCTTGATGGTCGACGCGGGCATCGCGTCGTGGAACACCGCCGCGTTCAGCAGCGCATCGGGCCGGTACTGCGCCTGATACGGCAGCCTCTTGTCGCAGCCCGCGCCGAGCCCGGGCCCGTCGACCTGCTGCCGGGCACAGGGCGACAACGCACCGGCCAGGGCCTCGATGCGCCCGCTCGCCACGTCGATCACGGCGACGGCCGCCATGCGCACCATGGCGTGCTCCAGCAGCCGATGGCCGATGGGCTGGCCCCGATCTTCAGCACGGCGCACGCCAAGCGCTTGGCACACGTCCTGCCGTCCGGTGTAGCAGGCGGCCACCTGCTGCGCGAGCGACTGCAGCGCCGGGTCGATGGTGAGGTCGACCGAGAAGCCCACGTCCACCGGGTGGCCGGCCATCACCACGCGGTTGGGGCCGAAACGGTAGGCGCCCGGCGTTTCCTTGAGAGACGCATCGGCGCCGCCCTCGGTGTAGAGGCGGTAGAGCGCCCCCGCCGGCCGCCGCAGAGATTCGAGCGGCGCAAGCATGGCGTGCAGCGAGGGCGGCACGCTCCAGCGCGGGTCATCGGGCGCGATGTCGGGGCCGGCTTCGCCCGGCAGCGCCAGCGGCACGCTCCGCCGCGTGATGGCCGAATCCTGCGCGGAGGCGCCCGACATCGTGGGCAGC
>CBFHAS010000189.1:0-5667 GCA_965653625.1 uncultured Burkholderiaceae bacterium
GGCGGCGCGGCTTCCGGCGGAGTCCCTATTTCTGCGAAGCCTGCACGACGAGTTTGTTCTCGACGGCGGTCACGCCCTTCTCGCTTTGCGCGACGGTCTGGGCGCGCTGGCGTGCCGCCTCGCTGGGCGCCACGCCTTGGAGCGACACCCGGCCTTCATGCGTGTCCACATCAATGCCAAGCGCGCTGAGCTGGGGATCCTTCGCCAAGTTGGCGTTGATGGCGGCCGTGATGGCGGCATCGTCGGCCTTGCGAGACAGTTCCTTCGATTTGTCCTGAGCCACGTCAGCGGCTTGATCGAGGCCGCGGGCGGCATTGGCCTTGACCTCGGCAGCCGCCGTGCGAGTGGCCTCCACGGCCTCATCGACCTTCTGCCCCACGGTGCGACCGTCGTCCTGCCGCGAGTCGCAGCCTGCAACGGCCAGCAGGGCAAGCACGAGCGCGCCTGCGTTCGGCATGTTCATCGTGCGCCTCCTTTGGCCATGAATGTAGGAAGCCCGCACGGTGAGCGACATCGGCCGGTGACGCCCGCACATGTCGGACGCTTCCGACGCGTTCGGCTGGTTCACCTCAGCGGCCTGTCGGCGCGCGCATGGTGACGAACTCTTCGGCCGCGGTGGGATGGATCCCCACGGTCGCATCGAACATCGCCTTGGTGGCCCCGGCCTTCAGCGCCACGGCGAACCCCTGCACGATCTCTCCGGCATCGGCGCCCACCATGTGCACGCCCACCACGCGATCGGTGGCGTCGTCGACCACCAGCTTCATCAGCGTGCGTTCACCGCTGCCCGAAAGCGTGTGCTTGAGCGAGCGGAACTCGCTCGCATAGGTGCGCACGGCGCCGAAACGCTGGCGCGCGGCGGCTTCGTCGTAGCCCACAGTGGCCAGGCTCGGGCTGGTGAACACCGCGCTGGGAATGGCTTCGTAATCCATGCGGCGCTCGCCATGGCCGAACAGGCGATCCACCACCACCATCGCCTCGGCCAGCGCCACGGGCGTGAGTTGCATGCGGCCGGTGACGTCGCCCACCGCAAAGATGGTCGGCACGCTGGAGCGGTGCTCGGCGTCGACGATCACCTCGCCGCGCGAGCCCAGGGCCACGCCCGCGTCCTCGAGCCCAAGGCCGCGGGTGTTGGGGCCGCGACCGGTGGCGTAGAGCACGGTGTCGGCCGCCACCCCATCGCCGTCGTGCAGGCGGGCCTTCAGTGCTGCGCCATCACGCTCGATGCCGTGAAGATGAGTGCCCAGACGGATTTCGATGCCCTTCTTGCCCATCTCCACGGCGAGGAAGGCGCAGATCTCGTCGTCGAATCCGCGCAGCAGCCGCGATCCGCGCACCACCTGCGTGACCTGTGCGCCCAGCCCGCGGAAGATTGAGGCCATCTCGCAAGCGATGTAGCCGCCGCCCACCACCACCAGCCGCCGCGGAAAGCGCGGCAGGTCGAACATGTCGTCGGAGCACACCGCCAACTCGCCGCCCGGCACCTCGGGCATGACCGGCCGCCCGCCGGTGGCCACGAGGATATGGCGTGCGCGCAGCCGCTCGCCATTCACCGCCACCTCGTGCGGCGAGAGCAGGTGTGCCCGGCCGCGCAGCAGCGTCGCGCCAGCGGCCAGCAGCACCGCCTCGTACACGCCGTTCAGACGCCGGATGTCGGCAGCGCGGTTGGCCTTGAGCAGCTCCCAGTCGTGCGCCGGAGCCTGCACCGGCCAGCCATAGCCGTGCGCTTCCTCGAACGCTTCGGCGTAATGCGCGGCGTAGCTGTAGAGCTTCTTGGGGATGCAGCCCAGGTTGACGCAGGTGCCGCCCAGCGCGGCCATTTCCGCGACAGCCACCTTGGCACCGCGCTGCGCCGCCAGCCGCGCAGCGCGCACGCCGCCGCTGCCGGCACCGATGACGAAAAGATCCAGTTCGCTGTCTGCCATGGCAGCCCCTTTCGTTGCCGCGATGATGCGCCGGCAAGCCGCATCGCGCACCGCGCGGGCCACGATGCAGCCGCGCGACAATCGCGGCTCCGCAGTACAGGGAGCATGGCTTGAAGCAGGACCGCAGGACATGAAAAGACGCTGGTGGGTCGGTGTGGCAGTGACCGCATCGCTGCTCGGCGCAGGCGTGTGGTGGCTGCGCAGCAGCCTCGACGCCATGGTGCAGCGGGCCATCGGGCACTACGGCAGCCAGATGACCGGCGCGCGCGTCTCGGTCGACTCGGTGGAGCTGCGCAGCACCGACGGCCGAGGCGTGATTCGCGGGCTAATGGTGCGCAACCCCGCGGGCTTTCGCTCCCCGCATGCGCTGAAGGTGCGCGTGATCGACGTGGCGGTAGACATGCGGACGCTGGCCGACCCCGTGGTGGTGATCAAGCGCATCGCCATCCAATCGCCCGACGTGATCTACGAAAAGGGCGAGACCCAGACCAACTTCGAGGCTATCCAGAACCACATCGCGCAAGAGCTCGGCACCCCGGCGGACGGCGGCAAGGCGCAAAGCGGCACGCCGCCGCGCCGGTTGATCGTGGAAGAACTGGTGATCCGCGATGCACGCGCGCAAGCCACGGCCGCCGGGCTCGCAGGGCAGACCATCGCCACCACCCTGCCCGACATCGCCCTGCGGCATGTAGGCCGCGCGCAGGGCGGCGTGACGCCTGCACAGCTGGGCCAGATCGTGACGCGCGCGCTCAGCCAGCGGCTGGCCAGCAGCCTGGGCTTCGACCGTGCGTTCAAGTCGCTCGGCGATCGCGTTAAAGGCCTGCTTGGGCGCTAAGGGGCTCACAGGCTCCCGTTCCGATAATGCGCCCCACCCGACACCGGGTCCTTCGCGGCATCGCCCTCGCCGCCCTCCTCATCCTGAGCGCCTGCACCACCATGCCCGACCCCACCTCATCCACCGACGACCCCTTCCTCTGGCTCGAAGAAGTACAGGGGGAAAGCCCGCTCGCCTGGGTGCGCGCACGCAACGCCCAATCGCAAAGCCTGCTGACGGCGCGCCCCGAGTACCCGCCAATTCGTGCCCAGGTACTGGATGTTCTCAATGCGCGCGACCGAATCCCTTACGTGACGCGCCGCGGCGAGTGGCTCTACAACTTCTGGCAGGACGATGCCCATCCGCGCGGGCTCTGGCGCCGCACCACGCTCGCGCAATACCGCGAGCCGCAACCCGAGTGGCAGCTGGTGCTCGACCTCGACGCACTCGCCAAAAGCGAGGGCGAGAACTGGGTCTGGGGAAGCCCTGTCTGCCTGGGCCCCGCGTACCGCCGCTGCCTGTTGACGCTGTCGCGCGGTGGGGCCGATGCGAAGGTGGTGCGCGAGTTCGACATCGAAGAGCGCCGCTTCGTGACCGACGGGTTCACGCTGCCGGAGGCCAAGTCGGACGTGGACTGGATCGACGACGACACGATCTACGTCGCCACCGATTTCGGCCCCGGCTCGATGACCGACTCGGGCTACCCGCGCGTCGTCAAGCGCTGGCGCCGGGGCACGCCGCTGGCCGCGGCACACACGGTGTTCGAGGGCCAGCCGCAGGACGTGTCGGCCAGCGTGTGGGTATACCGCACCCCAGGGTACGAGCGCACGCTGTTCGTACGATCGCTCGATTTTTACCATCGCGAAACGCTGCTGCTGCAAGGCGATACGCTCGTGCCGCTCGACGTGCCCAGCGACGCGTCGCCGCATTTCATGCGCGACTCGCTGCTGCTTGCGCTGCGCAGCGACTTCACCGCAGGCGGCACCACCTTTCCCGCCGGCTCGTTGCTCGTGGCCGACGCAGCGGGCTACCTTGCAGGCGAGCGCCGGCTCAAGGCGCTGTTCACACCCACGCCGACGCGCTCGCTGACCGGCTACACGACCACTCGCGACCATGTGCTGGTGGACGTGCTGGACAACGTGGCGAGCAAGCTCGAACAGTGGACACGTCGAGGCAGCGACGACTTCAGCTTCAGCGAAGTGCCGGCACCCTTCCCCGGAACGCTGGGCGTGACGGGGCTGCACGATGAGCTTGTCGAGAACGACCCGCTCGGGAACCACTACTTCCTCAGCTACACCGACTTCCTCACACCCGACTCCCTGCTGCTGGCGGAGGCCGGGCGCCCCGAACGGGAACTGCTCAAGTCGCGCGAACCGCTGTTCGATGCCTCCGGCATGCGTGTGGAGCAGCGCTTCGCATCGTCGAAAGACGGCACGCGCGTGCCCTACTTCGTCATCTGGCCAAAAGACGCGCGGCCCGACGCAGACAACCCCACGCTGCTGTACGGGTACGGCGGCTTCGAGGTGTCGCTTCAGCCCTGGTATTCCGGCAGCCTGGGCCGCGCCTGGCTGCAGCGGGGCGGCGTCTACGTGGTGGCCAATATCCGCGGCGGTGGGGAATTCGGCCCCGGCTGGCACCGCGCCGCCATCAAAGGCGACAAGCAAAGGAGCTACGACGACTTCATCGCCGTGGCAGAGGATGTCATCGCCGCGGGCATCACCTCGCCGCGGCACCTGGGCATCGAAGGCGGCAGCAACGGCGGGCTGCTGGTCGGCGCAAGCTTCACGCAGCGGCCGGAGCTGTTCAACGCCGTGGTGTGCCAAGTGCCGCTGCTCGACATGCGTCGGTTCCACACGCTGCTGGCAGGCGCCTCATGGATGGCCGAGTACGGCAACCCCGACGATCCGGCCGAGTGGCTGGCCATCGCGCGCTACAGCCCCTACCACCAGGTGAAGCCGGGCGTGCGCTACCCGCGGGTGCTCTTCACCACATCGACGCGCGACGATCGCGTGCATCCGGCCCACGCCCGCAAGATGGTGGCGAGGATGCTGGAGCAGGGTCACGATCCGCTGTACTACGAGAACATCGAAGGCGGACACGGCGGCGCGGCCGACCACGAGCAGCGTGCGCACCTGCAGGCGCTGGAGTTCACCTTCCTGTGGCAGCAGCTGGGACGATGAAACCATGAGCGGCATCCCCCGCGACGCACAGGACATCCTCGACTTCTGGTTCGGCCCGCAGGAGACGGCGCGACCCGAGTGGTTCCGCAAGGATTCCGCGTTCGACGCCGAGGTAGCCCGGCGTTTCGGCCTGCACGTCGAGCGGGCGATGGCCGGCGATTTGCGGCACTGGGAGGAGCGGGCGTCAACGGCGCTGGCGCGCGTGCTGCTGCTGGACCAGTTCACGCGCAACATCTTCCGTGGCACGCCGCGAGCCTTTGCCGGCGACACCCTCGCACTGGCCGCCGCCCGCGCGATGGTGCAGCACGCTTTGGACCGGGAGCTTGCGCCGATCCGTCGCAGCTTCGTCTACCTTCCGTTCGAGCATGCAGAGGACCGGCTCGCACAGGAGGAATCGGTGCGGCTGTTCACCCAGCTCGCTGCGCAGGCAAGTGGCATGGAGGAAACGCTCGACTACGCGCTGAGACATCGGGACATCGTCGTCCGCTTCGGGCGCTTCCCGCACCGCAATGCCATCTTGGGCCGCACCAGCACGCCCAAGGAGGCAGCCTTCCTGCTCCAGCCGGGGTCAGGCTTCTGAACGCCCCCAGGGCCGGGCTGCGCCCAGCCCGCCCCCCGCGGGGGTCAAGGAAACTTGGGGGCGGCCCGGCGCTTCCTTGAGAGCGCCCGACCCCGGCCAGCGCCCTCGGACTGGCTAGGAGGCTGTCGGACTTGAGCCCAAGCGAGTCCGATTGATCGGTGCGACGCG
>CBFHAS010000190.1:0-5653 GCA_965653625.1 uncultured Burkholderiaceae bacterium
CATGCGAAGCGTGTCATGCCCGTCATTCGGCTGGCCTGCCGGTCGGAGTAGTTCAAGTACCAGAGGTTGCTCACGAGCAGGCCCGTGTCCAGCGTGTTCAGCGCCTCGGCCTCGGGCAGGTCACCCGGCGCGAGATGCAGCGATTCGGGCGATTCCGCAGGGCCGGCGCCGTTGGCCGGCAAACCGTACTGGCACGCCGAGCGCGGCGAGTTCAGCGTGCCGGTCGCGAGCCCGCGCTGGACCAGGCTCACGTGAGCCGGCCTGGCGTAGCCATCGGAGGTGAACGCCGGCGCGATGCCGAGGGCGGTGTCTTCGCTCATGGAGACCATCGGATGCAGCTTCGCGTCTCGTTGCTCCAGGCGACTCAGACTGGAGGTGCCGGTGCGCCGCTCGAGCGCGCTGAAACCGCCCCAGCTCAGCGTGCCCAGCAGCTCGGCCATGGCGGTGGGCGCGAAGTAGGCACGGTAGGCACCCGGTGCCAGGTGGCGTGGCTCTCGCGCCAGCATTGGCAGCCGCTGTGCGCCGGCCTCCACACGGCGTGCAAACTCGGTGGCGTCCCAGTGAGTGCCCGCGTAGGCCGTCTTTACAGCCTTGTCCCCGTGTTGGTACAGGCACCAGTCGAAGTGAAAGCTCTCCACGTGATGCCAATGGCGCTGGCCTCGGCTGTCGGCGAAGGCGCGAACCACGGGCCCTCCCGCGTAGAAGCCGACGAAGTCGCTGCCCCGGGCCATGTCGGTCACCGCCGCGACCACGGCATCCGCGGCGGGCAGGGCTCCGGCTTCGTGGCGGCTGCTGGAAACGGCGCTTTCGGGCGGCAGCAGATAAGGGTCTTCGGGGACGTCTGCCAAGTGCGACAGCAGCGCGGCCCGCTCCACGAGCAGGGCTGCGGCGTCAAGTTCCAGGCGCCCGGCCAGGGACAGCTGTCCCTCGATGCGCCGCTTGCCGCGCACGACCGCCAGCGTGGCATAGCCCTGGCTCACATGCGTGGCCTGGCGTACCACGGCGTGGTTGAAGCGGATGAAATCGGAGCTTTCGGCGGCGAGATGAAGCGTCACGCGGTCTGCGTCCGGCACGGGTTTGCAAACCCTGTCGGCCAGCGCAAGAAAGAAGGCCCGGTCGGTGAGCGGTGATTCCATTCAGCCTTCTCCGCCAAACACCGATACGCGGGTGAACCTGCACGCGGGCGCTGCATGGCCGACGCGGATGACCTGTGCGGGTTCTCCCTTGCCGCAAAACGGCGTCCCCATCACTTCAAAGGTGGACGCATTGCCCACCATGGCCAGCGAACGCCAGAAGGTGGCGCTGACGCCGCGGTAATTGGGGTTGCGCACCACCTCGGCCAGGCGGCCGTTGCGGATGACCTGGCCGTGTTCGCAGCCGAACTGGAACTTGTTTCGCGAGTCGTCGATGCTCCACGAGCAGTTGGTGCGCATGAGCACGCCGAACTCGATGCTCCCGAGCATGTCATTCATCGTTGACGTGCCGGGCTCGACGTTGAGATTGCTCATGCGGTCGATAGGGGCGCGGTTCCAGCTGCAGGCGCGCGCCGTGGCCACGCCCTCCAGATCGGGCCGCAGCGCCTGGGCACGGGCTACCGACACGCGGCCTCCCAGCGGGCGCTTCAGCACGCCGTGTTCGATGATGAACTGCCGCTCGGCCGGCGTGCCGTCGTCGTCGAAGGCGAAGCTGGCGAGCTGCTCGCTTCGCGTGGGGTCGTAGGTCACGTTGAGCAGTTCGCTGCCATAGCGATAGTGACCGAACATGTCGAGCGTGACGAAGCTCGTGCCGGCGAAATTGCGCTCGTCGCCGAGGATGCGGTCGAGCTCCAGCGGATGGCCGATGGATTCATGGATCTGCAGCATCATCTGGTCGGGCATCAGGAGCACGTCCATCTCGCCGCTGGGGCATTGCGGGGCCATGGCGAGTTCCAGCGCCTCGCGCGCGACGCGCGGGCCGTCGGTGGCGAACCGCGCGCGGTCGAGTACCTCCAGGCCGCCTTGTTGGCAAAAGCCGTTGTATTGACCGTGCGCCGAGCGCGTCTGCGTGACGCGGCCAACGGTGGCCGTGGCCTGCACGTTGGGGATCACGTGGTGGAAGCGTTGCTCGGCGCGCCCGCCGTCGCCGGTGATGAACAACTGCTCCGTGTCCACCGTCCACAAGGTGGACAGCCAGTCGACGATGCGATCGTCCAGGTGCGTGGCGGCGTTCACTGCGCAGACGAGGTCGAGCCTCTCGCGCAGGCTCACGCTTGCGCAGGGGCGTTCCACGCGGCTGGCGTAGCGGCCGGTCGCCAGGTGCGCGGGGAGGCGGCCGTAGTCGAACACCGCGCGGCCCGCACCAGCGTGGGCGAGCTCGCGTGCGCGTGAAAAGGCCCTGGCTAGGCCGGCCTCGCTGGTGTCGGCGGTGGCTGCGTAGCCCAGCCCGCCGCGGTCGATGACCGTGACCATGGCGCCTGCATCGCGGGTACGGCTGGGCGCCTGTGCGACGCCCTGACGCACCGTGATTTCTTCGGATATTTCCACCACGCCGCGAACGGCCCAGTGCTGCGCGGCGGGCGCGGCCTTGCGCGCCGAGGCTTCGAGTTGGTCCAGCATGTTCTTCCCGGAGTCGGCCCGGATCCTGAAGCAAGGAGAAAGGCGTGGGCCAGTGTAGGCCGGCGTTCCGTGCAGGGCCCATGCCACGTGGCGGTTTCTGTCACAACAGGCGAGGCATTGGTGTCGCGGCGTTTCGCGATGTGTGTCTGTTCGGGAGGAACTGACACGGCGTGGCGCTCGGCACGCGTCATCGTGGTGGCATGGGCATTGCGCATCAGGGCTTATCGCAAGGATGCAATTCCAAGGCGGCAGAGATGGACAGGGACGCAATCACGGCAAGTGCGCGCACACCCGTCGGGCGTGCGGTGTCGGTAGCGCTGGGCCTGGCGCTCTTCGTGGCGGCGACGCATGCGCAGCCCTTGCGTGAGGAATCTCACGGCGCGCTGTCCGCAGCGCCCCAATGGACGGCTCCGATGCCCGCGCAGAAGCAGCTCAACGCAGGCACCGGTTCTGCGGGGATCAGCCGTTTCGCCACCATCGAGATGAGCAGGGTGCCGGGCCAGCGGCCAAGGCACTCCCTGCGCTTTCGCTTCGACTCGGCGACCAACGCCATGAGAGGCTTGGGAGTGGCGGCCAGCGAGTGCGCAACGCTCGTGCGCTCGTCTCATCACCGGTCGCCGGCTGCGGCAGGCGCCGAGGGGTCGCGTTCGTTCAAGGTCTCACTGACCTTGAACTGCCGCTTCTTCTGAATACCTCAAAGACAGAGCTTCGAGGGCGCCTCGTCTTCGGCTGAAACCGCAGGCTAACGCTGCGCGCCGTCCCGCGCGAGCTTGCGCGGCCAGCGCCAGATTGCCTGCCATGCGTTGCTGGTCGAGACCTCAGGGGGGGCCGGTACAGTGGGCGGCGCGGCCTCCTCAGGCTCGTCTGCCGGTGGTGCTTCGTGCGGCCAGCCGAGCATGGCCCACATCGCCCACACGGCAGCGCCGAAGAAGCCCATGCCGACCAGTGCCAGCACGACGAGCAGGATGCCGTGTTCCCACGGGTCGGTGAAGGCCGTGAAAGCAATGGCTGCCGCGAAGGTGCATGCCAACGAGCACATGCGGCCGCGCCCGGTACGGAAGTGGCCGAGCGCCATGGAGTAGCTGGCGAGGAAGAGGAACGCGAGCAGGTACTGCTCTACACCCAAAGACTGCAGGGTGTTCCCGACTGCGCTCATTCGTACAACCCTTTCGAATGCCTCTTCCTGCCGACGTCAGATTGCCGCAGCCACGGGTGCCGCACAAGGGACTCCACACGACGATCGCCTTGGAGCGTGGTCCGCTTCACGCGTGCCGGTGCGCTATTCGGCACTTGGTCAAGGGGTGCCGTGCGATCTGCGAAGTCCGTGCGCTTTCTCACGCGGGAAGCGATATGTACGCAGGCGAAGCAATCATGAGAAAGTGTGATCAACGCAACGGCCGGCACTGCAGGTCCGCGGGCCGCCTGGCGGCACGTTGTGCAGACCTGCGCGCCGGAGGGCGGGTGGCCGACCGGGGGTGAGGTCTCCCGGCCTGCAACCGCCTGTGCCGGGCGGCTGCCGAGGAGACGCCATGAAGATGCTGCGCCAGCTGTGGGTGGGTGCATTTGCAATGCTTCTGGTGGGGTTCGCACCGCCCGTTGTGGCGCAGCCGCGAACGATTCATGCGTCGGTGGGTACGGCCATGCGCGTCGACGCCTTTGATGTCGAGCAGGTGGACCAACTCACCGAGGGCACGCCGCTGTACTTCAGCGTGTTCGGCACGCCGGGCGCGAGTGCCATGGTACGCATCGACGGGGCGGCTGAGGGGCTGATGCTGCGCGAAGTGCAGGCCGGTGTGTACGAAGGCCGATATGTGCTTGGCCAGCATGACCGCATTGCGCGTGAAGGCCACGCCACCGCCACGCTGTGGCGTGGCGAAAGCGTTGCGAGTGCGTTGCTGGAAGAGCCCCTGATGCTGGCCGACGAGACGGCGGCTGTGGTGGCTGCCGTCCCCGTGCACAGCTGTGCCGACTGCGGGGTCATCGAAGCGATTCGCCCCGTGGAGATGGCGGGCAAGCCCGGCTATGGCGGCGCGGTCGCCGGTGGCGTGATCGGCGCCATCGTCGGCAACCAGGTGGGCCGCGGCGACGGCCGGCGCATGGCACGCATCCTGGGCGCCGTGGGCGGAGCCTATGCGGGCCGCGAGATCGAACGGCGATATGTGGCGCGCACCGAGTACGAGGTGGTGGTGCGCCTGCCCGACGGCGTGGCGACTCGCCGCTATGGCGCGCCGCCGCCGTTCAGGGTGGGCGAGCGCGTGCGCCTGGCCGACCGCGATCTGCTTCCCGACCCGCGGGCCGCGCACTGAAACCGCGGCGTTCGGCCTGCACTGAGCCATGACATCCGCCAGCGCCACCGTGGCCGTTTCGCCGGCACGCCCTGGGCGTGTGGCTCGCGCGATGCCTCAGCTGATCGAATGGCTGCTTGCGTTGGCGGCCATCGCGCTGCTGCTGCCGGCCTATGAGCGGCTGCATGACTCGGTGGCCGGCCGCGACCAGCGTTTTGCCGACCCGGGCCTTTTGCTGAGCGGCTTGCCAGAGCCGGTGCTGCCGGCGGTGTGCGCGGCGCATGGCGCGCTTGCCGAGGCGCATATGCGGGAACGGCTGTGTGGTGCGGTGGACGCCTCCCGCGCCGTGCCCGTGCGACACGTGCCGCTGCGGCTCGATGCTGCCCTGGCGCGCGTGCGCGAGTCTTTTCTCGCGCCGCTGCAGCGCGCCGAGGCTCGCGCGGCGGAAGTGCGCCTGCAGCAACGTGAAGGACTCGGCGAGCTGCGGCAACTGGCCGATGCCCTGGCCGCGCTCGACGAGCAAATGCAGCCTTTCGTCACGCGTTTTCGCATTGGCCCCGCGGGCCCCGAAGCGCTCGCGTGTGCGGCTCGGCAGGTGGAGGTCGCGCTGTGGCCACAGGGCAAGCCCGAGGACGAGTCCTGGCGGGCCGGCGCGGTGCTGCTGTTGGCCGCCGCCGTGGATGGGCACCCGGCCGCATCGGTCGTGGCTCGTGGCATGAGCCTGCCTGGCGCGGGGGGTAAAGCCGGTTGCGCGGCGTGGGCAGAAACCAGGGT
>CBFHAS010000191.1:0-5596 GCA_965653625.1 uncultured Burkholderiaceae bacterium
CCGACCCTTCGACACGGGGACTTCGACAAGCTCAGTCCCCTGCTCAGGGCGAACGAACGGATGTTTCATGCGTCGAGGGTGGCGCCCAGCGCAATGGAGCAACTCACATGAAACAGCCCCCACGCTCACTTCGTTCGCTGCCCCCCGAGGGGGAGTGTCAGTGGCTTCGGGCGGCCGGGCGCCACTGACATGATCCCCGCCCGCCTGGCTTCGGACACCCACGGAATCGAGTCGCTGCGCGCGCGCGCAGCCGCGGACCCGCGCGCTGCCGTGCAGGAGGTGGCCCGGCAGTTCGAGGCGCTGTTCATGCAGGAGCTGATGAAGAGCATGCGCCAGGCGCAGCAGTCCATGTCGGCCGGAATGCTGGACAACGCCGGGTCGCAGCTGGGCACCGACATGCTGGATACGCAGTTCGCCACCCGCATGACGGGCCTGCCCGGCGGGCTGGGCGAGGCGATCGCTCGGCAGCTGGAGCGCCACATGGGGGGCTCCGCCACGCCGGCCCCGGCAGCGCCTGCAGCGGCGCAGCCCCCGGCCAAGGTGTCGCAGCGGCAGGCGGATTTCATCCAGGCACATACCGCGGCGGCGCGCGATGCCGAGGTGCAGACCGGCATCCCGGCCGCCTTCATGGTGTCGCAGGCCGCGCACGAGACCGGGTGGGGCCGGCACGAGATACGACATGCCGACGGCTCGCCTTCGTTCAACCTGTTCGGCATCAAGGCCGGGCCCGGCTGGAAAGGGCGGGTCACGGAAACGACGACCACCGAAGTCATCGGCGGCGTCGCGCGCAAGGTGACGGCGCGCTTTCGCGCCTACGACTCCTACGATGAGTCCTTCAAGGATTACGCACGCCTGATGAAGAACAGCCCGCGCTACCGCGAGGTGGTGGCGAAGGCCGACAGCGCGCAAGCCTTCGCGCAGGGCTTGCAACGTGCGGGGTACGCCACCGACCCGTCATATGCCGACAAGCTGACGCGCGTCATCAACACCACGTTGCGCGTGTCGCGCAGCCTCGCATAGGACATCACCCATGGCCGGCTCCGTCCTGATGCAACTGGGTACGCGCGCGCTGTTCGCCAATTACTCGGCGCTGCAGACCACCGGCCACAACATCGCCAACGCGAACACCGAGGGCTACTCGCGGCAGTCGCTGGAGCTGGAGACCGCGGGCGGCCAGTTCAGCGGCGCGGGCTTCTTCGGCAAGGGCGTGAACGTGACCACGGTCTCGCGCGCGCACGACGAGTTTCTGGCTCGCGAGGCCGTGAACGCGCAGGCCGCGGCCTCGGCCGACGAGGTACGCGCGGCGCAGCTCAAGCGGTTGGAGTCGGTGTTCGTCACCGGCGAGTCGGGCATCGGCTATGCCGCAGGCGAGTTCTTCAATGCGTTCGTCGACGTCGCCAGCCGCCCGCAAGATGTTCCGGCGCGCCAAGTGGCGCTGGCGCGGGCGGGTGACGTGGCTTCACGATTGCGGGCTGCCGGCGAGCATGTTGAGACCCTCCAGGCGGGCGTCACCGCCGAGCTCAAGGCCGTCGTGTCCACGGTGAACTCCCTGGCCCGGCGCGTGGCCGATCTCAACGGGCAGATCACCCTGGTGAACGGCTCCGGCCATCAGCCCAACGACCTGCTCGACCAGCGCGACCAGTTGATCGGCGAGATTGCTTCGCACATCAAGGTGAGCACCATCGCGGCCGAGGACGGCTCGGTGAACCTGTTCATCGGCGGTGGCCAGCGACTCGTGCTCGGCGGCGAGGCGGCCACGCTGGCCGCCGTGCCCGACAGATTCGACCCCGCGCGGATGCAGCTGGGCCTGTCGGATGCGAGCGGCACCTATGCGATGCCCGAGAGCATGGTCACCGGCGGCTCGATCGCGGGGCTGCTTCGCTTTCAGAACAGCGACCTCGAGGATGCGCGCAACCTGCTGGGCCAGATGGCGCAGGCGCTGGCCGGTACGGTGAATGCGCAGCAGGCGCTGGGGCTCGACTTGCGCCAGCCCGCGGGCACCGGCGCGCCCATCTTCAGCACCGGCTCGCCCGGGGTGCGGCCGGCCAGCGACAACGCCATGGCCGGCGGTGTGCCCGTGGCCTCGTACATCGACGGCGCCGGTGCGCGGGTGCCCAGCGTGGGTCTGACGATCGTCAATGCCACGCAGTTGCGCAGCAGTGCCTACGAGGTGAGGCCCGATGCGTCCACGGCCGGCAACTACCTCGTGACCCGCCTGTCCGACGGCGTGCAGGTGTCGGTGGTTTCCGGTACCACGATCGACGGCTTCCGGCTCGACGTGGCCGCGCCCCTGCCGGCGGCAGGCGACCGTTTCCTGCTGCAGCCGGTGGGCACGGCCGCCGTCAACATGAAGCGCGTGCTCGACGATCCCAAGGGAATTGCCGCGGCAGCGCCCGTGACCGCTTCGCTGGGCGTGAACAACACGGGCACGGCGTCGGTGGCGTCGCTCAACGCGGTGAGTTCCACGCTGAACCCCCAGCTCACGGCGAGCATCGCCTTCACCAACGACACCGGCGCCTACGACTGGGAGCTGCGAGACGCGGGCACCAACGCGCTGGTGTCCAGCGGCTCGGGCAGCTGGACGGCTGGTCAAGGCATCACGCTCAACGGCTGGCAGCTCGATCTCAACGGCGTGCCGCGCACCGGCGATACCGTGCTCGTGCAGCGCACTCCGCAGCCCGCCACGAACAACGGCAACGCCCGCGCCCTGACGGCGCTGCGCGACTCGCGCATCGTGGGCGTGGCGGCCGACAGCGCCGGCGCGACCCTCACCGATGCCTATGCCGATGCGATGACCGACGTGGGCGTGCGCGTGCAGGGCGCACGCATGTCGGCCGACATCTCGGCCTCGGTCTTCCAGAATGCACAGGCCGCGGTTGGTGAACAGACGGGCGTGAACCTCGACGAGGAAGCCGCGCGTCTCATCCAGTTTCAGCAGAGCTACCAGGCAGCCGCACGCATGCTGCAGGTGGCCCAGCAAGTCATGGACACCCTGCTCGAGGTCGCCGCACGATGACACGGATCAGCACCGCCCAGGCATTTGGCTCCGCGCTGCAGCAGCTGCAGCGCCGGCAGGGCGAACTCGACGAATCCCAGCTGCAGCTCATCAACGGCACGCGGGTCAACCGCGCCAGCGACGACCCCGCCGCCGCCGCGCGGGCCGAGCGGGCCCTGGCCAGCGTGTCGCGCATCGAGGCCGATCAGCGCGGCGTCGAGGCGAGCCGCACGCTCATGGCGCAGACCGAAAGCTCGCTCGGCGACGCCAACAATCTGCTGCAGCGCGCCCGCGAGCTGCTCGTGGCGGGCGGTAACGGCGCCTACGGAGACGGCGAACGCAAGAGCCTGGCCACCGAGCTGCGCGGCATCCGACAGCAGTTGCTCGGCGTGGCCAATCGCGACGACGGTGCCGGCGGCTTTCTCTTCGGCGGCCAGGGCTCGACGCAGCCACCCTTCGTCGATGCGCCCGGCGGCGTGCAGTACCGTGGCACGGCCGGCCAAAGCCAGTCCGCTGGGCAGGAACCTCTGCCCATCTCGCTGGACGGCGGCGCCACCTGGCTCACCGCGCGCAGCGGCAACGGCGTGTTCGAGTCGAGCGTGGTCACGAGCACCGGCGCCGCGTGGATCGACGGCGGCCGCGTGGTGGATCCGTCGGCGGTGACCGGCTCGACCTATCGCATCCAGTTCAGCAGCACGACGGCCGGGCCGGTCTACTCGGTCCTGCGCGATGGCGCCGCCACGGCACAGACGGGCGTACCTTACGAGCCGGGCAAGGCCATCGAGATCGACGGCATGGCCGTCACCGTGAGCGGCACGCCGGCGGCGGGCGACGAGTTCGAGCTGGCGCCGGCCACGTCGACGCTCAGCGTGTTCGACGTGCTCGACCGGGCGGTGACCGAGTTGTCCATCGGCAGCCGCAGCGGCTCGCAGCGCGCCCAGGACAGCGTGTTCCAGCTGCGCGACCTCGACCAGTCGATGCAGCGGCTGTCCGCGGCCCGCGCGGAGGTCGGCGGCGTGCTCAATCGCATCGATGGTGTGACAGATCGCATGGAAGGGCAGAAATTGGCGGGTCGATCCGAGCGATCAAATGCCGAAGACCTGGACATGCTGCACGCCATCTCAGACTTCCAGACCAAGCAGGGCGGCTACGACGCCGCACTGAAGTCGTACGCGATGGTGCAGCGGTTGTCGCTATTCCAGTACCTCAACCAATGAGCCTGTGAACCCATCCAGCGTGCCCGCGGCACTGCGCCCCCAGGAGAACTCAATTGACTGACGCGATCCTGGGCCATGTGGCCCTGGGGTACTCGCCCTTCATCGACCGCAACCGCGCCGTCGCGGCGACCCGGCTCACGGTGTTCCCCTTGCGGCCCGACGCGCATCTCGATGCCGCCCAGCTGCTGCATGCGGTGGGCAGCGTCTGGCCGGAGAACGGTTCGCGCGTCTCGCTCAACGTGGCGAGCGAAACGCTGCTGCAGGACCTGCTCAAGGCCGAGCCGGCGACCAACGTGATGATCGAGGTGCCCGCATTCATGGCGGGCGACGAGGCGAACGTGGCGGCGTTGATCGCGCTGCACCAGCACGGCAATGCGATGCTTTTGAAGGGCCGCCCGCTCAAGGAGCTGCCGCGCGAGGTGCTGCCCTGCTTCAAGTATTCGATCATTGACCTTTCCGATGACCGGCGCGCGGAGAACAGCCTGCCGCCCATCGAAAGTGGGGTGGAGAGAACGATTCCACACGTGCAGTCGGGCGTGACTTCCGTGGCGGAGATGGAGGCCAGCTTCACCCGGGGCGCCGCGGCCGTGCTGGGCTGGCCCATCGACGATGCGGTGACGGTGTCCGTGGCCAAGGGCAAGCCCGCGGGCCACACCGACCTGCAGGTGGTCGTCGAGCTGATTAACCGGGTGGACAAGCAGGAGGGGATCGAGCGGATCGAAGGCACGCTGAAGCGGGATCCGTCCCTGGCCTTCAAGCTGATGCGCTACATCAACTCGCCGGCCTTCGGCCTGTCGGTGGAGATCAGCTCCTTCCGCCACGCGATCATGATGCTGGGCTACGAGCGGCTGAAGCGCTGGCTGGCGCTGCTGCTGGCTACGGCCGGCAAGGACAGCAACCTTAAGCCCGTGATGTTCGCCGCGGTGCGCCGGGGCGTGCTGATGGAAGAGCTGGTGCGCAGCAGCGGCGACGACGAGATGCGCAGCGAGATGTTCATCTGTGGCGTGTTCTCGCTGCTCGATCGCATGTTCAAGCAGCCGTTCTCGGAACTGATGCGCTCCATCCCCGTGCCGCAGCGGGTGTACCAGGCGCTGGTGGAAGGCGCTGGGCCTTACCAGCCGTACTTCGAGGTGGTCAAGGCCATCGAAGGCGAGTCGCTGTACGACTTCCGTGCGGCGGCAGACAACATGATGATGAGCGTGAGCGAGATCAATCGCGCGCAGCTTCGCGCGCTGACGGCGGCGGCCGAGCTGGATTGCTGAGCACTATCCACGCCCGATCGCCCTGAGCTTGTCGAAGGGCTGCGCACTCCGACGCAAGGCTTTCGAGACGCTGAGTCCGGTCCTTCGACAGGCTCAGGACGAACGGTGTTGAGAACGCCCGG
>CBFHAS010000192.1:0-5552 GCA_965653625.1 uncultured Burkholderiaceae bacterium
ACGAGGAAGCCGCCCGGACCAGCGCCCGCCGGAACCGTGGCGCTGTGCCGGTAGGCGAAGAGCGGACCGGTGATGCCGCCGCTTACCCGGTCCGGGCCCACGGAACCCGGCCAGCCGTAATTGGTGCCGCGCGCACCGAGGTTGATCTCCTCCCAGCTGGCCTGGCCTACGTCATTGATGTGCATGCGCCCGGTGCCCGGCTGGAATCCAAAGGTGAACGGGTTGCGCAGCCCATAGGCCCATACGGCGCGCGCCACGCCGGTGTGGGTGGCGAAGAACGGGTTGTCCGACGGGATGCTGCCGTCGTCGTTGAAGCGGAGGATCTTGCCGAAGGGATCGGCCGGATTGGCCGCTCGGGTGCCCGAGCCGTTGTCGCCCACCGCGACGAAGAGCTTGCCGTCGGGGCCGAAGTGCAGTGCGCCGCCGTTGTGCGTTTGCGAGCCGAGGGTGGGCAGGTCGACCAGCACGGTTTCCGCGCCGGTGGATACGTCGCCGCCGGTCACGATGCGGCTGATGCGGTTGTGAGTCGACGGTGTGGTGGCCGTGTAGTACGCGTAGACCCAGCCATTGCTTGCGAACTGCGGGTGGAAGGCCACGCCGAGCAGGCCCCGCTCGCCGTTGGGATCGACGGTGAACTGATGGAAGGGCGCGGGCAGCAATGCCCCGTTCTTCACGACGCGCAGGCTACCGCTTTGCTCGCACACGAAGATGCGTCCGTCCGGCGCCTGGGCAAAAGCCGTCGTGTTGCCCAGGCCCGTGACCCACGACTCCTGCTTGGAGAAGCCCGCGGGCAGCGACGGGCTGGTGAAGTGGAAGGTCACCGTGGCGCGCGACCAGAGGGAAAGATTGCCCGCGGTGTCGCGGGCCCGCGCCCGGACGATGTGCTGGCCTCGGGGATAGGCAAGGGTGTTCAGGCTCACTGAGTACGGCGCGCTGCCATCTTCGCCCACAGGGGCGCCGTCGACCTGAAACTCGACGGCCGCCACCGCCACGTTGTCGCTCGCGTCGGCGCTGAGCGCCAGCGTGCCACCCAGGTGCTGCGCCAGATCGGCGGGTGAGGTCAGCGTGGCGGTTGGTGCCTGTGCGTCGCCGCCACCTGCCGCGCTCACCGTGACGGTCACCGCCTGGCTGATGGTTGTGGCGCCGCCGTCGTCGGTGGCCCGGGCGGTGAGCACATCGCTGCCACCCGAGGTGGGCGTCCAGTTGAAGGTGTAGGGGCTGGTGGTGTCGCTGTGAAGCAGCGTGCTGCCGACGAAGAAATCGACCTGGGTCACGTGGCCATCGGCGTCGCCGGCGGTGGCGGCCAGGCTCAATGGCACGCCCACCGTGCCGGTGGAGGGTGCGCTCAGGCTGACGGTGGGCGGCTGATGTGTGGCGGGGCCGAGGTCGGTGAAGGCCGCCGTGTAGGTGGTGTCCGAGCCCGGCGTGGCGATGGTGTGGCGGGCTGGCTGCCCGTCGCTCCAGCTGTCGAAGCGATAGCGGCGGCCATTTGCCGTCTGATCCGTCGCACCGAGGTCGCGTTCGATGCCGGTGACGCCGGTCACGCTGGACGGGCCGGTGACGGGCTGTCCGTCCAGCGTGAGCGTGAGGCCCGCCGGCTGCGTAGCGAGAGTGACTCTCGCCTTGCGCGGCAGGAGGTCTCTGGTGATTTCGGCTGTTTGGCCGGCGCTGTCGGTAGCACGCAGGTGGATCCGATAGAACACGTCATCGGCCGTCTCGCCGCGCACGGGGATCGCGAGCGTGCCGCTGCGGCCCGGCGTGGTCGGCAAGAACGGATGCGTGTGGTCGCCGTGGTGAAACTCGACCCACCAGGTGATGGCGCTGGCCGGCAAGCTGCCGTCTTCGGCGTCGGTGGCGCTGGCGGAGAACAGCAGCGCGTCGCCGGCTTGATAGGTGCTGCCCTGCGCTGGCGATTCGATGATCGGGATCGGCCGTCCGTTCGCCCCGGGAGCGACTGCGTTATCGGAAGATCCGCCGCCGCAGCCGACCATGACGAAGCACGCAGCCCACAGCCGGGGCACGGTTGCCCTCATGGGACATGCTCCCCTCCTGCTGGTCTCGGGCGGCCTCGGAAACCGCCTCGCTCAAGTTACCCCTGGACGCACATCATGCGTGGTGGCGGTGCGTCGAGCGGTGCCGCGCGCGGGAGAACCTCGTCGTGTGCAGGGGTAACGCCGGGTCAGGACGGCGGCCTGTTCGGCGATTGCCAGCCGCGCTCGGCGGCCTGGAACTGGGACACGGTTGCCTCCTCGACATGCAGCTTTCGCGGCGTGTCGAAATCGGACGGCGTGTCCGTGGATCCGAAGGTTTGGTTCGAAACTTCTTCCTTCTCAGCGATCAGCACCTCCAGCTGCATTCGCAATTCGGCCAGACCGGCGGAGGACCAGTCGGTCACGAGTTCCTGCAGCTGCTCGAGGGTCTTGCGCATGACCTCCACCGGCATGTGGGCGAGCGCTTCCGGGCCGCCCAGCTTCAGCGTGCGCTCGGTATAGGCCAAGTACCGCATGAAGTGACGCGTGTGGTGATGCCGGGCCAGCAGCTGGTCCAGCTCGTCGTGCATGCGATGGATATCGTGTGCCGGCTTTGCCGCATCGACCGCCAGCCCAGCTGGCGCGGTGGACACCAAGTCCTGGTCGGCAGGCGGAGGGATGGTCGCTTCGCCTTCCGCCCGCAACACGACCCGCAGCCCGCCGTCGCGTCGTCGCAGTTTCACCTGCGAAGACAGCAGGCGCTTGATGACGAGAAACGGCATGAGCAGCAGCGGCGGGCGCTGAACGGGCGTGGCGGGCTTGGCGCTCGCGTTTGCCCGGGTGTGCTGGGCTGTTTGTTTCATATGTGTCAAAACTTATCGGCCCCGCCGCGGTGGGGCTGAGGCCCCGCGGTGGCACTTCGTCACGCTGTGCGCAAATCGCACAACCCCACGCCAGGGGCGCTAATGGACGGGAACGGTGATTGCCGCGCTGTGAGGATGGCGCCCACCGAAGGTGCGGCAAAGGAGGTTCCATGGATCCCGTCTGGATCGTTCTGGCCGACGAAGGCCGGGCCCGAATACTTGCGCTGCGCGAGCCGGGTGCCGAGCTGGTCGAGGTGGAAGAACTCACTGATGCAGCGGCGCATGCCGACAACGCCGACCTGCGGCGCGATGCCTATGGCCGTCGGGGCGGCGGCCATGCGGCTGACACGGGTGGGCGACACATGGGCGGCAACGCCATCACCTCGGCCGGTGAGGAGAAGCTCGACCACGAGGCCGAGCTGTTCGCGCGCCGCGTGGCGCAGTGGCTCCTGGAGGCCAACCAGAAAGACCGCTTTGGTGAGCTGCGCCTGGCCGCCGCGCCGCGCTTCCTCGGGCGGCTGCGCAAGCAGCTGGATCCCCAGGTTGCGAAGCGCATCGCCGAGGAAGTCGACAAGGACCTTCTGCAGCAAAGCCCTCGCGAGCTAACGCAGCGCTTCTTCCCCCAAGGGCAGAGCACCTGAGCGGGGCCGCGTCAGCGGCCCTCTGCGCTTACTTGGACTGTCCGGGCTGCTTCACGATGCGCAGGTAGGGCTTCGGCGCCTTCCAGCCCTGCGGGAAGAGCTTCTTCGCGTCCTCGTCGTTCACGGAGCCGGCGATGATGACGTCGTCGCCCTGCTTCCAGTTGGCCGGCGTAGCCACCCTGTGTTGCAGCGTGAGCTGGATGGAGTCGAGCGCGCGCAGGATCTCGTCGAAGTTGCGGCCGGTGGTCATCGGGTAGGTGAGCATCATCTTGATCCGCTTGTCGGGCCCGATGAGGAAGACTGAGCGGACGGTCTGGTTCGTGGCCGGGGTGCGGCCTTCCGACGTGCCGGGCTCGTTGGCTGGCAGCATGTTGTAGAGCTTGGACACGCTGAGGTCCGGGTCTCCGATCATCGGGTAGTTGGGTGCGGTGCCCTGTGTTTCCTCGATGTCCTTGGCCCAGCGCTGGTGGTCTTCCACTGGGTCGACCGACAGGCCGATGATCTTGCAGTTGCGCTTGCGGAACTCCGGCTCGATCCGGGCCATGTAGCCCAGCTCGGTGGTGCATACCGGCGTGAAATCCTTGGGGTGCGAGAACAGGATGGCCCAGCCGTCGCCGATCCACTGATGGAAATCGATCGATCCCTGCGTGGTTTGGGCCGTGAAGTTCGGGGCGATGTCGTTGATGCGCAGTGACATGGCGTACTCCTTCGTCTACGGACGTCGTTGGCGGATAGGTCCACGATATTCGCCCCGTGTGGCGCCGGTGCCAAGAGACGTTTCCATGCGCCCAACATGAAAGGAAGCGTTACGGCGCCCGGCTTTGGATCCTTCGCCATAATTAAAAGTGCACAAAGCACATTTAGTCCGGGGAACCTCATGAGTCTCTATCGTGTGCTCGCGAATGCCGCTGCGGCGGCCTTGTCCTTGTCACTCCTTGCCTGTGGAGGCGGCGGGGGAAACGCCTCCACGCCGACCGGCTCACTGCGGCTGGCGCTGACGGACGCTCCGGCCTGCGGATACGACGCGGTCAACGTCACGGTCCAGAAAATCCGCGTACATCGCAGCAGCGACGCGAGCGAGAGCGATGGCGGCTGGTCCGAGCTGGAGCTGAACCCCGCTCGCCGCATCGATCTGCTCACGCTGCAGAACGGCGTGCTGGCCGAGTTGGGAGAGATGCCGCTGGAGCCAGGGCACTATCAGCAGATGCGCCTGGTGCTGAGCGAAGGCGCAAGCGCGGGCTCCATGGCCAACTCGGTGGTGCCCTCCGGGCAGGACGAGCGCGGGCTGACGGGCCTCAAGATGAACGTCGACCTCACCGTGGAGGCGGACCAGCGGCTCGACCTGGTGCTCGACTTCGATGCGTGCAGGTCGGTGGTGCGGGCCGGCAACTCGGGGCGTTACCAGCTCAAGCCTGTCGTGCGGGTGATCCCGCGCTTTGTCTCGGGGGTGAGCGGTGTGGTTTCGGCGGCATGGCCGGCCACTGGCACGCAGGTGTCGCTGCAGCAAGACGGGATGGTGCTGCGGGCGACCGCACCCGCCGCGGACGGCAGCTTCCTGCTGCAGCCCGTGGCGCCCGGTACGTATGACTTGGTGTTCAGTGCGCCCGGCCAGACCACCCAAGTGGTCACCGGCGTGGTGGTCAACAGCGACACCGTGACTGCGCTCAACACCGCGGGGTCGGCCATCGTGCCCATGCCCAGCGCCAGCGGCAGCGTCGAAGGCACCGTCAGCGGCTCATCGGTGCTGGCGGACGTGCGCGTGCTGCAAGCCCTCACCGGCGGCCCCACCATCGAGTTGGCCTCCGGCCCGGTTGATGCGTTGACCGGCGAATACGCCTACACGCTGCCGGTGGCGGCTCCGCTGGTTGCGCCCTACGTGGCAGCACCCGGCGCCTTGGTGTTCACAGCCGATGCGGCGGCCGCGGGCAGGTACTCGGTGCAGGCGGTTGCCGGCAGCGCGGTGGAGACCGTCGGCCCGTTCACGCTGACCGCGGGCGCCACCGAAACCCAGGACATCGCCTTCCCCTAGGAGGCTGTCGGGCTTTCCAGTCTTCCAGGCGGTGACGGCGTCCTTGACA
>CBFHAS010000193.1:0-5533 GCA_965653625.1 uncultured Burkholderiaceae bacterium
TGCGCTGCACGGCGTACCAGACCAGCACCGCACCCACGCCGACCACGGCCGCCAATGCCGGCTTGGCGAAGCTGTTGCCCACCACGGGCCACGGGTTCGCGGGCAGCGTGCGCTTATGGCACACGAGGTACAGGTAGCCGGCCACCGTGGGCTCGGTGCGGATCACCGAGCGCCTCAGCGCCCGCGAGGCGATCACCGCGCCGGCATCCATGCGCTCCGGGTCGTCGCCCATCACATAGGGCATGTCGGGATGTGCGGCGGCTTGCTTCACCGGCCCGAGCGCGACCTTGAAGCCCGGCGGCAACGTTACCTCGCCGCTGCTGGCCAGCACGGTGCCCTCGGCATCGAGAAGGTACAGCTGCGCGTCCGGCTCGAACAGCACCAGGCTGCGCAGGAAGGCCGCGAAGTCCCCGGGATGCCGCTCGCGCAGCTCGATGATGTGGTCGTACATGCCGACCACCCGGTCGAGGAAGGCGTTGGCGCGGTGATAGGTGGTCTCGTGCTCGAAGCGCTGAAAGGCGAACAGCACGGTCGCAATCACGCCCAGCGCAGTGAGGGCACCGGTGATGAAGATCGTGCAGGCGATCTTGAAGCGGACGGTCATCGGCCTGCTCGATCGGGCCAGTTCAAACAGGCGCGTCGCGCATCTTGTAGCCCGCCCCGCGCACCGTGATGATGATCTGCGGCCGCATCGGATTGGCCTCCAGCTTGGCGCGCAAGCGGTTGATGTGCGTCGTGACGGTGTGCTCGTAGCCGTCGTGCGTGTAGCCCCACACCGCGTTGAGCAGCTGCCCGCGCGAGAACACGTGGCCAGGGTGCTGCGCAAAGTGCAGCAGCAGGTCGAACTCCAGTGCGGTGAACTCGATCGGCTCGCCGCGCCGCAGCACCTGCCGCTTGGCCGCCATGATTTCCAGCTCGCCGTTGCGCAAGACGCGCGGCGCCGCCTGGGCGCCCGCTTGTGCGGCCTGCAGCAGTTCGGCGCGGCGCCTCAGCGCCTTCACGCGCGCGAGCAGCTCGGCCAGCGAGAACGGCTTGGTGAGGTAGTCGTCTGCGCCCAGCTCCAAACCCAGCACGCGATCGAGCTCGGTCGACTTGGCGGTGAGCATGAGAATGGGCGTGGCCGAGCCGCGTGCGCGCAACGCCTTGCACACCTCCAGCCCGTCGAGCCCGGGCATCATCAGGTCGAGGATGAGCAGGTCGGCCGGTTGATCCAGCTGCGCGGCGAGTGCGGCCCGGCCGTCGCCCACCGCGCTCACGGCGTACCCGGCGCTGCGCAGGTTCATGACGATCAGGTCGCGGATGTCGGCCTGGTCTTCGGCGACGAGGATGGTGCCAGCCATGCGGGATTGTCGCGCTGGCCCACCCGCTTCTTACGCAAATGTGATGGTCCTGTGAGCTTGCGCGAGCCTGGCGCGATGCGCGGCAACCAAAGTGATACCCATCGCACCATGCATCGGAGCCCGCCCCATGAACGCCCAAGCCGCCGCCTTTCACCCCGCGCTCGCCGGCCAGTCCGCCGTGCCTTGGCGCGAGATGGTCTCGTACCGCGCGGCGCTGGTGCGCTTCGCGCAGCGCCGACTGCACGACCCCATGCTGGCCGAGGACGCAGTGCACGACGTGTTCGAGGCGGTGATCGCCGGGCGGGCGAGCTTTGCCGGCCGCTCGTCGCTGCGCTCCTGGCTCACGGCGATCCTGAAGCACAAGATCGTCGACCTGGTGCGCCAGCGCGCGGGGCTGGAAAGCCTGGAGCGCGTGTGCGATGACGACGCCGAGGGCACGCTCGCCGACCAGATCGAATGCCCGCGGGCGCGGCCGGATGAGCTGGCCGAGCAGCGGCAGACCTTGACCCGCACGCTGGCGCGCATCGAGGCCCTGCCCGATACGCTGCGCGAGGCGATGCGGCTGCGCGTGCTGCACGATGAACCGACCGAGGTTGTGTGCCGGGCGCTGTCGATCAGCGAGGAGAACCTGTTCGTGCGACTGCACCGGGCCAGGCGACAGCTCGCCTCGTGAAATGCTCTCGCTCGGGGCGAATGCCGCGCCCATATGCTCCGCCCGTGTATCGATAGACACAAAGCATCCTTGCCGGTGCCGATGCGCTCGACAGAATCCAAGCCCGTCTTCCTCATCGGGCCCGGCACATGGCATTGCAATTCGCCGAACGCACCCCAGGCCGTGTGTCGCCAGGGCACTGGGTCTCGTTTCAGCAGATGAGGCTTTGTACACAGGCGTTCCAGTGCGTGCGTCGCGCTTGCTCGATGAAAGAGTGCGTCGGCCATCTTCCAGCTGCATCAACAGCCCCGGACGGCGTGGACGAGCAAACTCGATCTGCGGCCTTGGAACGAAGCGTTCTGGGAGCACTGCTAGCCGCGCGAATCGCAGCCCCGCGCGACGCCGCGAAGGGGCTGCCGAACCTGAAGATGCGTCCATGAACTTTCAGCAACTGCGCGCCGTGCGCGAAACCGTGCGCCGGGGCTTCAACCTCACCGAGGTGGCCGCCGCGCTGCACACCTCGCAGCCGGGCATCAGCCGTCAAATCCGTGAGCTGGAAGACGAACTCGGCATCGCCATCTTCGTGCGTGCCGGCAAGCGGCTCACCGGGCTTACGCCGCCGGGCGAGACCGTGCTGCCGATCGTCGAGCGGCTGCTGCAGGACTGCGCAAATCTGAAGCGCGCCGGCGAGGAGTTCAGCGCCCAATCGAGCGGGCGGCTGTCGATCGCCGCCACCCATTCGCAGGCGCGCTATGCCTTGCCCGCGGTGGTGCGCGACTTCCGCCAGCTGTACCCGCAGGTCACGCTCAGCCTGCACCAGGGCTCGCCGCGCCAGGTGGCCGAGATGCTGCTTTCGGGTGAGGCCGATATCGGCGTGGCGACCGAAGCCTTGGCGCAGTACGAGCCGCTGGTCGCGCTGCCGTGCTACCGCTGGACGCACTGCGTGGTGGTGCCGCCGCAGCACGAGTTGCTTGATGGCGAGCCGCTCACGCTGAAGCGACTGTCGCGCTTTCCCATCATCACGTACGAAGCGGGCTACACCGGCCGCGCACACATCGACGAGGCCTTCGCGCGCCAGGGGCTGCAGCCGAGCATCGTGCTCTCTGCCATGGATGCCGACGTGATCAAGACCTACGTCGAGCTGGGCATGGGCGTGGGCATCGTGGCCTCCATCGCCTTCGATGCCGAGCGCGACCGCACGCTGCGCTCGCTCGATGCCGGGTCGCTGTTCGATGTCAACGTGACGCGGCTGGCGATCCGGCGGGGGACATGGTTGCGCGGGTACGTGTATGCCTTCATCGAGGCCTTCGCGCCGACCCTCACGCGGGAGGTGGTGGAGAAGGCGGTAAGGGGAGAGATGGACGAGGCGGGTCGAGCCTCTCCTTGAAGGGGAGAGGAAGTTTCAGATCGCGGCGGCAGGATCGAGCTGGCCGTCGGTGAAGCGGGTCACGCGACGGGGCAGCAGGTGCACCGCGGAGCCGGTCTTGAGCCCCAGTCCGTCGCGCAGAGAGAGGTATTCGGCGCGGGGCAGCTCCACATCGACGTAGCTTCCGTCGTCCGTGCGCCTCAGTTCCAGGCGGGTGTTCGGCCCGACCGTGAGTGCCTGCGCCAGCGTGGCGGGGATGGAGCCCTGCTGCGGCTCACCCAGGATTTGCAGCTCGTGCGGCCGCACGTAGATGGCCTGCGCAGCTTCGCCCGGCCGATCGACACGGCCATGGAAAAGGTTCACGTCGCCCAGGAACTGCAGCACGAACGGTGTCGCAGGGTGGTCGTACACCTGATCAGGCGGGCCGTCCTGCTCGATGCGGCCACGGTTCATGACGACGATACGGTCGGCCACTTCCATTGCTTCGTCCTGGTCGTGCGTGACGAACACGCTGGTGACGTGCATCTCGTCATGCAGCCGGCGCAGCCAGCGGCGCAGTTCCTTGCGCACCTTGGCATCCAGCGCGCCGAAGGGCTCGTCGAGCAAAAGCACTTTGGGCTCCACGGCCAGCGCACGGGCGAGCGCGATGCGTTGGCGCTGGCCACCCGAAAGCTGGTGCGGGTAGCGGTCGGCCAGCCAGTCGAGTTGCACCAGCTGGAGCAGCTCCATCACCTTGTGGCGGATCTCCGCTTCGGAAGGCCGCGTGGCCTTCGGCCGCACGCGCAGCCCGAAGGCCACGTTTTCGAAAATGCTCATGTGGCCGAACAGCGCGTAGTGCTGGAACACGAAGCCCACCTGGCGTTCGCGCACGTCGGTGTTCGTGGCATCCTCGCCGTGGAAAAGCACGGTGCCCGAGTCCGGCACCTCCAGCCCCGCGATGATGCGCAAGAGCGTGGTCTTGCCCGAACCCGAGGGCCCCAGCAGCGCCACCAACTCGCCGGCCGGGATGTCGAGGTTGAGGTTGTCGCACACGACCGTGGGGCCGAAGCGCTTGTTCACGTTTCGCACTTCGATGCTCATTCCATGCGTCCTTCCTGTACGGCGAGCTGAGCCTTCACGCGCCGCTCGACCAGATACTTGAGCACCAGCGTCACGAGCGCCAGGCCCGCCAGCAACGACGCAACCGCGAAGGCGGCCGCGAACTGATACTCGTTGTAGAGAATCTCGATGTGCAGCGGCATGGTGTTGGTCTGCCCGCGGATGTGGCCCGACACCACGCTCACCGCGCCGAACTCGCCCATGGCCCGCGCGTTGCACAGAATCACGCCGTACAGCAGGGCCCATTTGATGTTGGGCAGCGTCACGCGGCGAAAGACTTGCCAGCCGCCTGCGCCCAGCACGCGCGCCGCCTCCTCCTGCTCGGTGCCCTGCGCCTGCATCAGCGGGATGAGCTCGCGCGCCACGAATGGGAAGGTGATGAACACCGTGGCGAGCACGATGCCGGGCACAGCAAACATGATCTTCAGATCGTGGTCGCGCAGCCACTCGCCAAACCATCCCTGCAGCCCGAACACCAGCACGTAGATGAGCCCGGCGATCACCGGGCTCACGGAGAAGGGCAGGTCGATGAGCGTGAGCAGCAGGCTCTTGCCGCGGAACTCGAACTTGGCGATGCACCAGGCCGCCGCCACGCCGAAAACCACGTTGAGCGGCACCGAGATGCCGGCCGCGATGAGCGTCAGCTTGATGGCCGCCATCGCATCGGGCTCGGTGATGGCCGCGAGGTACACCTGCACGCCCTTCTTGAACGCCTCGGCGAACACCGCCACCAACGGCACGAACAGGAACAGCGTGAGGAAGGCGAGGGCTGTGCCGATGAGCAGCCATTTCACCCAGGCCGGCTCGCTGGTGGCCGAGCGGATGTGGCGGGGGGCGATGACGGTGTCGTCCGGGGCACCTCTCACCGTTGAGCTTGCCGAGGCCGGACTTCCGCTCGCCCGGAGTTTTTCTCCGCCTCTGTTGGCCCAAAGCCTGTCGAAGGGCTGGGCTGACCTTGTCGGAGCTTTGGTGCGTGGTGCGGGCCCTTCGACAAGCTCAGGGCGAACGGACGGGGGAGTCTCAGCGCAAACGGACAGCGGAGTTTCGGCGCGAACGGACAGCGGAGTTTCGGCGCGA
>CBFHAS010000194.1:0-5508 GCA_965653625.1 uncultured Burkholderiaceae bacterium
CTCATCCCCGTTTCGGCCCGTCGAAATGCCACGTATTTCCAACTCACGACACTAGGCTGTGCGCGGAATTATGCGTGGGGCTTCCTACGACGAAAAAACGGCCCCGCGGGGCCGTTGGGAATGAGCTATTGAAAGGCGTTCAAGCGGCCGGCTCGCGCAGGAAGATTTCCACGCGGCGGTTCTTTGCGCGGCCCGCCTCGTGGTGGTTGTCGGCGATGGGCTCGCGATCGCCGCGCCCCGCCACTTCCACACGCTGCGGCGACACGCCACGTGCGGCGAGGTAGTCGCGCACGCTGGACGCGCGCTCCATCGACAGCGGGTTGTTGATGGCCGTCGAGCCGGTGCTGTCGGTGTGGCCCACGATCACCAGGCGCACGTTCGGGTCGTCGCGCACGCTCGCTGCGAACGGATCGAGCACGCCGCGAAGCTGTGGCTTGATGGCCGCGCTGTTGATGTCGAACGAGATGTCGTTGGGGATCTGCACCTTGAGCTGGTTGTCCTGGGTGCGTGTCACTTCAACGCCGGTGCCGCGCGTGGCCTGCTCCATGGCGGCACGCCGCTCTTCTTGCCGCTTGGACCACACGTTGCCGGCCACGGCGCCGAGCGCGCCGCCGACCACGGCACCCGTGCCGGCCTTGCCGCCGGTGGCCTTGCCTACGATCGCCCCCACGCCGGCGCCGACGCCCGCGCCAATGGCGGTGCCGCGCTGGGTTTCGGTCATGTTTTCGCAGCCGGCGAGCATCACGGCTGCGGCTGTGATGCTCAGCGCAGCTGCACGGAATTGGTTGCGTCTCATCATGTGTGTTCTCCTTTTGTGCCCATTAAATGGTGGTGCGCGAGGCGAGCGGGCGTCTGTCGGACACGGCGTGCCCGGCGTGTCGGCCCTTGCCTACAACGCGTGAAGCTGAGGACGCGGTGCGCCTCAAGATGCAACTTGCATGTCGAACTGCATCGCCGCCAGCCGCGCATACAGCCCGTCGGCCGAGGCGAGCTGCGCATGCGTGCCCACCTCCACGATCTGCCCGGCTTCCATGACGACGATGCGGTCGGCGCGCTGCACGGTCGACAGGCGGTGCGCGATGACCAGGGTGGTGCGGTCTTTCATCGCTGACTCCAGCGCGGCCTGGACCATGCGTTCGCTCTCGGCATCGAGGGCGCTCGTGGCTTCGTCGAGCAGGAGCAGGGGTGGGTTCTTGAGCATGGCGCGGGCGATGGCGATGCGCTGGCGCTGCCCGCCCGACAGCCGCACACCGCGCTCGCCGAGGAAGGTCTGGTAGCCCTCGGGCAGCGCGGCGATGAAGTCGTGGGCGAACGCGGCGCGCGCGGCGGAGATGACTTCCTCGTCGCTCGCGTCGGGCCGGCCATAGCGGATGTTCTCCATCGCGTTGGCGGAAAAGATTACGCTGTCCTGCGGCACGATGCCAATGCGCTGGCGCAGCTCGGCGAGCGAGGTGTCGCGCACTGACACGCCATCGACAGCCACCCGACCCTCGGTGGCGTCGTAGAAGCGAAGAAGCAGATGGAACACGGTGCTTTTGCCCGCGCCGCTGGGGCCCACCAGAGCCACCGTCTCGCCCGGCGCTACGCGCAGGCTGAACTGCGACAGCGCTGGCTGCTGCGGTCGCGAGGGGTAGCGGAAGGTCACGCGGTCGAGCTCCACCGACGAGCCGCCGCGCGCCGGCGGCATGGGTACCGCACGCGTGGGCGAGGCGATGGGCGAGCGCGCCGACATGAGCTCCATCAGTCGCTCGGTCGCGCCCGCGGCGCGCAGCAGGTCACCGTAAACCTCGGCCAGCACCGCCACCGACGAGACGAGGATGATCACGAAGACCACTGTCTGTCCGAGATGGCCTGCAGTGATGCGGCCTTCCAGCACCGCGTGCGTGCCCTGGTACAGGCCCCACAGCAGCGCGCCGAAGGTCGCCGTGATGATGAAGGCCACCAGGAACGAGCGCATGCGGGTGCGCTTCACCGCGGTGGTGAAGGCGTTCTGCGTGGACTGTCGGAAGCGCTCGGCCTCGCGGCCTTCCTGCGTGTAGCTCTGCACCACGGGGATGGCGTTCAGCACCTCGGCGGCAATGGCGCTGGAGTCAGCCACGCGGTCCTGGCTGGCGCGGCTGAGCTTGCGCACGCGCCGGCCGAAGTACAGCGAGGGCAGCACCACGAGCACGAGAATGCCCATGACCTGCGACATCACATAGGGGTTGGTGACGATGAGCATGACCATCGCGCCCAAACCCATCACGCTGTTGCGCAAGCCCATGCTCAGGCTGGAGCCCACGACGGTCTGGACCAGTGTGGTGTCGGTGGTCAGGCGCGAAAGCACTTCGCCGGTCTGGGTGGTTTCGAAGAACTCGGGGCTTTGCTGCACCACGCGCGCGTAGACGGCGTCGCGCAGGTCGGCTGTGACGCGTTCGCCGAGCCAGGTGACCATGTAAAAGCGCAGGGCGGAAAACAGGCCCAACGCCGCACCCACCGCGAAGAGGGCAAAGAAGTGCTCTCGCAGGGCCATCACCCGCGCGCCGGGATCGGCCGCGATCAGCCCCTGGTCGATGAGCGACTTCAGGGCGATGGGAAATACGAGCGTGCTCAAGGCAGCGCCGACGAGAAACAGGAGGGCCAGCGCGATGCGCGTTCTGTAGGGACGAAGAAAGGGCGTCAGCCCGCCAAGGGAGCGAACGGTTTTGGCGGGAGCGGGGGCATCAGCGCGCGGCGCGGCGGCGGCCGGCGCTTCGAGGGCATTCGGAGCGGACATGGGGCGAGAGTCTATTCTTCACAGGCGAAGCGCCCCGGCGTAGCCGGTCATCTCGAGGTAGCCCAGGCCCAGGCGCCGGCCGCGTTCGTCCTGCAGCTCGCTCAGGCCTTCCCAATAGATGGAGCCGGTGCTTGCGCGGCTGTCGAGCTCCTGCGCGTCGAGCAGGGCCTTCACCGCGAAGCGGCCGGCGGACGTGTGCACGGTCCACTCCACCGGGTAGCGGGCGCGCGATGTCGGGCTGCTCCAGGTGCGGCCTGGAGTGAACGCCACGTCGCCAGCCGCGAAGATGCGGGCCGCCCCGCCCGGCGCCCGAAAGCTGCCGCCTGCCCACAGCGCGCTGCCGTCGGCGCGGCGCAGGCGGAACGCCGTGAGTGCACTGCCGTCATCGAGGTTCATGCCGATCCAGTCCCAGCCCACGGCGTTGGGGTCGAGCAGCTCATCGCTCCATTCGTGGTCCAGCCAGGCGCGGCCCCGCACGGGCAGCCGTTCGCCGTCCAGCGTGAGCGTGCCCTGCACGACGAGCTGGGGCTGGCTGTAGTAGTGACTGGCCTGTTCCGGCCGTGGCCCCTTGCGCGAGTAGCCTGCGTCACCCTGCAGCAGCAGCGGCTGCGTGGTGGCGAGTGTCAGGTCGAGTCCGAAGCGGGCCGGCTCGCTGTGCAGTTGCGCCCGGTACATGCTCTGCGCGGCGAGTCCTTCACGCCTCAGCGACCAGCCGTGCAGCTTGACGTCGGTGTCAGCCTCGGCGGCTGAAGCGATGCCGAAGCCGGTGCGCGCCAGGCGTTGGTCGTGTCGCAGCCGGCCCGCACGCAGGTCGGTGAGCGCTACATGCGCGAACACCAGCTGCGTGGCTGCGAAGCGGCTCGGGTGGGCCGCCGGGACAGTCGTGCGCGAGCGGAAGAAGGTGACCTGGAAGCCGTGCATCCGGCCGGCGCCGGAGAGTGCACCCGTGGCGTACCACCATTCGATGCGGGTGTCAGGATGGGCGCCGAAGTCCGCCGGGAAGCGCAGCGCGCGGGGCCGCACGCCGAGCGCAGAAGCGTATGCCGTCACGTTCGCCAGTGAGGCCATCGCACCGAGCCCGCCGCAAAACAAGGCGCGGCGCGTAGGCCCATGCACCGGTCGATGCGCGGGGAAGAGCAGGTTCATGCCCGCCATCGTGGCACCGCCCGCATCACCAGTCTTCCTTCACGGCCAAGGCCATCTGCACGCCGGCTGCGCTGCGCCCCGCCCACCAAGCCGTGACGGTGCCGGCGGCCACCACCGCGGCGCACAGCAGCGCCAACCGGCCCCAGGGCAGCAGCAGGTCCATGGTCCAGTGGAAGCTTTGCGGGTTGACCACGTGCACCAGCACCACGCTCACCGCCAGCCCGAGGAGCAGGCCGACCACCGCGCCCGCGGCCGTCCACACCGCGCCTTCGGCCGCCACCACCGTGAGGATCTGCCTGCGCGTGAGCCCCAGGTGGGCGAGCAGGCCAAACTCCTTGCGCCGCGCCAGCACCTGCGCGGAAAAGCTCGCCGCGATGCCAAAGAGGCCGATGGCGATGGCCACGGCCTGCAGCCAGTAGGTGACGGCGAAGCTGCGGTCAAAGATGCGCAGCGACATGGCGCGGATCTGCCCCGGCGACGCGAACTCCAGCAGCTCGGGCGCGAGGCCGGCCTGCTCGGCCACATGCCGCAGCGCCTGCTGCACCGCCAGCGGGTCGGTGCCGGGCGCCAGCCACAGCGCGAGGTCGTTCACGCGCTCGTCGCCGCTCTCGCGGCGGTAGTCCGCCAAGTCCATGACGACTGCGCCATGCTGGCGCGCGTAGTCGCGCCATACGCCGCGCACGAAGACCCGAGTCCGCCGGCCGCCGGGCAAGGGCAGGTCCAGCCGCGTACCGGGTCGGGCGCCGTAGAGGCCCACCATGGCCTCGCTGACGTACGCAGAAGTCTGGCCCGCAGGCGCGGGCAGCAGTTCGCCCACCAGGGGCAAGTCGCGGGCGGGGTCAGCGAGGCGGCGCGCGATCAGCGCCACCGTGGGGCGCGCGGGATCAAGCAGCATGGGGCTCGCGCGCTGGCCTTCCACGCGCATCACGCCGGGCACGCGCGCCGCTCGCTCCACCACCACGGGCGGCAGCACCACGACATCGTTGCTGGCATTGCTGCCTGCGGCGGCGCGCGCGTACAGATCGGCGGGCAGCAGGTTGTCCAGCCATTGCGACACCGAGTCGCGAAAGCTCGACACCATGACCGTGAGCGCGACCGACAGCGCCAGGCTCGCCACTACGCCCGCTACCGCGATAGTCGCGGTGTGGCGCTGTCGCCGTGCACGCTCCACCGCCAGCAGCGTCAATGCGTGCGACGGGGGTCGCATCGCAGTGAGCAAGAGCCCCACGCCGGCCGGCACGCAGACGATGCCGCCCAGGAGCAGACAAGCCACCGAGAGGTAGGCCGCCAGCGGTACGCCACCGACCGCCGGCAACAGGGCCAGCCCCGTGCCTGCCACGAGCAGCGCCGGGCCTAGCCAGGGCCAAGCCGCCCGCGCGTCGTTGCTGCCCAGGCCCTTGAGCGCCTGCGCCGGCACCAGCCGCTGGGCCTGCCGGGCCGGCAGCCAACCGCCCACCACGGCCGCGGCCACCCCGAGAGTCCCGTAGGCGAGGGTGGGCACACGGCTGACCTCGCGCGCCGGCGCCACGCCGGGGAAGAACCCGCCGCCCAGCACGCCGGCCAGCAGCCGCAGCGCCAGCGCGGCCAGCGCGGCGCCCAGCGCCAGT
>CBFHAS010000195.1:0-5483 GCA_965653625.1 uncultured Burkholderiaceae bacterium
ACCGCTGACCTCTTGCATGCCATGCAAGCGCTCTCCCAGCTGAGCTATACCCCCGTATGCCTCACCGAGGTGTCGCGCCGTTCAAGCAAGACCGCGATTATAGATAGATTTTTAGATGTCGCGCAAACGGGCCAAAACAGTCTCTCGCGTAAACAGTTCCAGCACCGCATCGATGGAAGGTGTCTGCGGGCGGCCGCACACCAGCACGCGCACGGCGTGCGCGATTTGCGGCATCTTGAGACCGTGCGCGGAGAGGGTCTCCTTGAAGGCCGCGTTGATGGATGCCTTGCTCCACTCGACCGAGGAGAGCTTGTTGCGCAACGTCAGGAGCGCAGGCTTCACCGGGTCGGTGACGTGGGCCGCCACATCCTCCGCCCGCGCCTGCACCTCAGTGAAGTACATCTTCAGCCATTCGGCCAGCTCCACGGTAGTGCTGCAGCGGTCCTTGAAGAGGCCGCACCGCTGGCGCACATCTTCAGCACTCGCCGTGATGCCGCGACGACCCAGCTGCTCAACCACCGCGTGCGCCAACGCGGACTCGTCCGTGGTCTTGATGTAGTGCGCGTTGACCCAGCCCAACTTGGCCGCATCCCACTGCGCCGGGCTGCGGGCCAGGTGCGTTCCGTCGAACCACTCGACGAGTTGTAAGCGCGTGAACAGTTCGTCGTCGCCATGACTCCAGCCCAGACGCGACAGGTAGTTCACCATCGCGTCCGGCAGGTACCCAGCCTCCTCGTACTGCATCACGCTGACAGCGCCATGGCGCTTGGAAAGCTTGTCGCCGTCGGGCCCAAGGATCATGGGCACGTGGCCGTATTCCGGCAACTCGGCGCCCAGTGCGCGCAGGATGTTGATCTGCCGCGGCGTGTTGTTCACGTGGTCGTCACCGCGAATCACATGGCTGATGCGCATATCCCAGTCGTCGACCACCACGCAGAAGTTGTAGGTGGGCGTGCCATCCGCGCGTGCGATCACCAGGTCGTCGAGTTCGCGGTTGTTGATCGTGATGGACCCCTTCACCATGTCCTGCCACGTCACCTCGCCGTCGAGCGGATTGCAGAAGCGCACCACCGGCTGCGCGCCCTCGGGGACTGCAGGCAGCGCCTTGCCGGGCTCGGGGCGCCAGCGGCCGTCGTAGCGAGGCTTTTCGCCGCGCGCCCGTTGCGCTTCTCGCATGATCTCCAGTTCTTCAGGCGAGCAGTAGCAGTGATACGCGGTCCCGGTGTCCAGCATCTCGGCGATGACTTCCCGATAGCGGTCGATACGCTGCATCTGGAAGTAGGGGCCCTCGTCGCAGTCGAGCCGCAGCCATCGCAAGGCCTGGACGATCTGGTCTACCGCCTCCTGCGTGGAGCGCGCCACGTCGGTATCTTCGATGCGCAAGATGAACTCGCCGCCGAAATGGCGTGCGAAAGCCCAGGAGAAAAGCGCCGTGCGCGCGGTACCGAGATGCAGGAAGCCGGTAGGCGACGGCGCGATGCGCGTGCGAATTGTTCTTGTCATGAATAATGCGTCAGAGGGTGCCGAGCCCGCACAGCAGGTCGGCCTTTAGGTCTTCCACATCCTCCAGCCCGACGGCCACGCGGACCATGCCCTGCGTGATGCCCGCCGACAGGCGCTGCTCCTCAGTCAACCGGCCGTGAGACGTGCTGGCCGGGTGGGTGATGGTGCTCTTGGTGTCACCAAGGTTGGCCGTGATCGAGCAGATCCGGGTGCGGTCGATCACGTGGAACGCGTTTTTGCGCGCCTGCGCCGAACCACCAGTAGCCTGGCCCTTGACGATGAAGGACACCACAGCGCCACCGCAACCCGACTGCTGCGCCATCGCCAAGTCGTGCTGCGGATGCGACTGCAGCCCCGGGTAGTAGACCCGCTGCACTTTCTCCCGCTGTTCCAGCCAGGTGGCCAGCGCAAGAGCCCGTTCGCTTTGGGCGCGCATGCGGATCGAGAGAGTCTCCAGGCCCTTGAGCACCACCCAGGCGTTGAACGGCGACAAGCACATGCCGGCGCTGCGCATGACGGGCACGAACTTCTCGCTGATCATTTGCTCGCTGCCGCAAATGGCGCCGGCCAGCACGCGGCCTTGACCATCGAGGTATTTGGTGCCCGAGTGGATGATGAGGTCGGCTCCATAGGCCAAGGGCCTTTGCAGCACCGGCGTGCAGAAGCAGTTGTCCACCGCCAGCAGCGCGCCGCAGTCCTTGGCGATCGAGGCGAGTGCGCGGATGTCGCAGACCTCTGTGAGGGGATTCGTTGGAGATTCCGCGAACATGAGCCGTGTGTTGGGCTGGACAGCGCGGCGCCATTCGTCCACGTCGGTCTGCGACACGAAGCTCGTCTGCACGCCGAACTTCGCGAACTCGCGGCCCAGCAGCATGATGGTGGAGCCAAACACGCTTCGCGAGCAGATCAAGTGATCGCCCGCCTTCAGCAACCCCATGGCCAACAGCAGGATGGCGCTCATGCCGCTCGACGTGGCAATGCAGGCCTCGGCACCCTCGAGCGCAGCCAGCCGCCGCTCCATCATCGTGACGGTCGGGTTGGTGAAACGCGAGTAGATGAACGCCTCCTCCTCGTTGGCGAAGCGCGCCGCGGCGGTAGCCGCATCAGGCTGCACGAAGCTACTGGTGAGGAAAAGAGCTTCGGAGTTCTCGCCCCAGGCCGTGGACGGGAGGCCTTCGCGCACAGCGATCGTGTCCAACCGCAGGCCCTCGGGCAGCGGCACGCGCGGAATCTTCTTTCCATCCATGCTCATGGTCACCTGCCGTCCTGATTGGCCGCGTTCTGCAGCGCGAGACGCGAGCGATCGGGCGAGTCTTCGTCGTCGCCTTGTTGCTCCCTCTGTGCGGCGATCGCGTCGAAATCGGCGGCCGTCACGTCGCCGGTGATGTAGTGGCCGTCGAAGCACGAGGCCTCGAAACCGTTCAGCTTGGGGTTGAGCTGCGCCACCACGCGCTTCATGGCGGCAACATCCTGGTAAATCAGGGCATCGGCGCCGATGAACCGGCGGATCTCCTCGATGCTGCGGTTATGCGCGATAAGCTCATCTTTGGTCGGCATGTCTATGCCATACACGTTCGGAAAGCGCACCGGCGGCGCGGCCGAGGCCATGAAGACCTTGTTCGCGCCCGCCTCGCGCGCCATCTGCACGATTTCCTTCGAGGTGGTGCCCCGCACGATGGAATCATCGACCAGCAGCACATTGCGGCCCTTGAACTCCACTCCGATGGCATTGAGCTTCTGCCGCACTGAACGCTTGCGCACTGCGTGCCCGGGCATGATGAAGGTGCGCCCCACGTAGCGGTTCTTCACGAAGCCTTCGCGATACGGTTTGCCAATCTTCTGCGCGAGCTGCATGGCAGACGGCCGGCTCGACTCCGGAATGGGAATCACCACGTCGATCTCCGAGGGCGGCATGGTCGAGATCACGCGCTGCGCGAGCGTCTCCCCCATGTTGAGCCGTGCCTGGTAGACCGACACGCCGTCGATGATCGAGTCCGGCCGTGCGAGGTAGACGAACTCGAACATGCAGGGGTTGAGGGACGGCTGGTCGGCACACTGTTGCTGGTGAACGCGGCCCTCGGGATCAATGAAGATCGCTTCGCCCGGCGCCACGTCGCGCACCACTTGGTGGCCGGTGCCTTCAATGGCCACCGATTCGCTTGCCACCACCACCTCACGCCCTTCGGCAGTGGTGCTTTCGCCGTAGCACAAAGGCCGGATACCGAACGGGTCGCGAAACGCCAGAAGACCATGGCCGGCGATCAACGCCACTACGGCATACGAACCCTTCACGCGCTTGTGAACCGCGCGGACAGCCTTGAACATCTCGGTCGGCGTGAGCGGAAGGTCGCGTGCCGCCGTCTCCAGTTCGTGTGCGAGTACGTTGAGCAACACCTCGGAGTCGCTGTCGGTGTTGATGTGGCGCCGATCTATGCCAAAGAGTTCCTTCTTCAGCGCCGGTGCGTTGGTGAGGTTGCCGTTGTGCACAAGCACGATGCCGAAAGGCGCGTTCACGTAGAAAGGCTGTGCTTCCTCCTCGTTGTAGGCGTTGCCCGCTGTCGGGTACCGCACCTGCCCTAGTCCCACCGTGCCTGGCAATGCGCGCATGTTTCTGGTGCGGAACACGTCGCGCACCATGCCTCGCGCCTTGTGCATGAAGCACTTGGTCCCCAGCATGGTGACGATGCCCGCAGCGTCCTGGCCGCGATGCTGGAGCAACAGGAGCGAGTCGTAGATCAGCTGGTTGACCGGCGCCTTGGAGATCACACCGACGATGCCGCACATGAGAGTGTTCCGAAGAGTCGAAGAAGCGGCAGCCCGTGGCGGCTACCGCGGAAGAAGGCGAGCGACGGCCGACGGCAATATGGGCTTCATGCTGCGCAGTGCATCATGCATCCAGGCCGCGCCGCGCGAGCCCTGCCACGCCGGTGCCTGGGCCAGCGAAGTCAGCATCACGACGGTCGTGATCGCGAGCATGACCACCACGGCACGCGCCACACCGAAAGCTGCCCCCAGCGCCCGGTCGGGGAGGCTGAGCGGCGTGGCGTGCAGCAGCAGGCGGATGAACCGCGCCACCAGGGCCCATATCAGCAGCACACCGATGAACAGGGCGGCAAAGGCGGCTGCGTGGTTGATTGCCGACCCCGCGGCGCCCACCGGAAGGTAACGTCCCACGTCCGCCGCAAACCACTGCGCCCCGAAGTAAGCCACCAGCCAACCGAGCAGCGACATCACCTCGTACACCAGCCCGCGCATCAGACCCACGCTGACCGACAGCGCAAGGATGCCGATGAAAACCCAGTCAACCCAGCCCACACCCGCCATGGCTGCCCTAGAGCGTGACGACCACGGCCGCCGCGCCCGACGACTTGATCTTTGCGAGCGCGCGGTCCGCTTCCTCCCGCGTGGCAAACGGCCCGACGCGCACCCGCACGCGGTTTCCCTGCGCGGTTTCGGCGACTTGCACATAGGTCTTCAGGCCGAGCTTCTCAAGCTTCTGACGCACCTCACGCGCGGCGACGCTCTCAGCGAAGGCGCCGACCTGAACGACGTAGCGCCCTTCCCTTTCTACCGGCGTCTTGTCGGCGACCTTGCCGTCGGTTGGCGCTTGCGCACGCCTGGCATCGCCCCCGCCCTGCGCGGTGGGCGCGGTCGAAGGCTTTTCGGTTAGCGCCATGACGGGCTTTGCAGCGTCCGGCTTGGACACCGCCTCCGCTGCACGGGGCGCCGGTTCACCCTTCTCCGGCGTTGCACGGGCCGCCTTAGGTGCAGGCATCTCGCGGCCCGCTTCGGCCGACGTCTCGATCGGGTCTTCAGCGGTCGATGACGAAGCTGAAGGCTCCACCGGCGCTGCAGCCATCGGTGTGGCCCGCCGGGGGGCCGGCATGGCGAGCGGGGGTTCGTTGTCCTTGCGTGGGATGACGATCGGGTTGTCGACCGGAATAGGCCTCGGTTGCGTCTCGAACAGCAGCGGGAAGCCG
>CBFHAS010000196.1:0-5468 GCA_965653625.1 uncultured Burkholderiaceae bacterium
TGGTTGCAACTGCGCGCAGCGGCCCGCGTGCCGGCCGACACCACGGCACGGCTGGCCGAACTGCAGTCGCGCATCCGGCCCCATTTCCTCTTCAACACCTTGAACACCGCGCTCAGCCTCGTCCGGCTTGATCCATCACGCGCCGAGGAGGTGCTCGAGGACCTGGCGGAACTGTTCCGCGTGGCGCTCACCGACAGCGGTGAGTCGGTCTCGCTGGCCGAAGAAGTGGAGCTCGCGCAGCGCTACCTCGCCATCGAGCAAATCCGCTTCGGTCGGCGCTTGAAAGTCAGCTGGGAACTTGACCCTGCCGCCGGAGAGGCCCGCGTGCCGCCGCTCCTGCTGCAGCCGCTGGTGGAAAACGCGGTGCGGCACGGCGTGGAACCGGCAGCCGAAGGCGGCACCATCCGCGTGCGTACTCGCGTGCGGCATGGCCGCGCGCTGGTCTCCATTGCCAACACCGTGCCGCCTTCCCCTTCGCGTCCGGGCAACGGCATCGCGCTGGCCAACGTGTGTGAGCGGCTGCAGCTGATGCACGATGTCGCCGCGCATTTCGACAGCCGCCTGGACCGCAACGTCTTTCGTGTGCAGATCGTGGTGCCCCTATGAACGTCGAAACCACCCCACTTCGCGTACTGCTCGTCGATGACGAAGAACTGGCCCGGATGCGCCTTCGCGGCCTGGTGGAGGAATGCGCCCGCCCGCATTGCCGCGTGGTGGGCGAGGCGGGCAATGCAGCGCAGGCGCTGGTATGGCTTCAAGCCCAGTCCTGCGACCTGGTGCTGCTCGACATCCACATGCCGGGCCGCGACGGCACACAGCTGGCCGCGGAGTTGCGCCAGAGCACCCCTTCGCCGGCGGTGGTGTTCGTGACCGCGCACGCTCAACATGCGCTCAAAGCCTTCGACCTGGAGGCGGTCGACTACCTGACCAAGCCGGTGCGCCGAGAGCGGCTGCATGCCGCGCTGCAGCGGGTCGCGCAACGGCTGGCCTTGCTGCCGCCCGCCACGCCGGCGGGTTCGGAGCCTGTGGTGGTGGTCAGCGACCGTGGCCGCGTGGCGCACGTTCCCGTGTCCGAGGTGCTGTACCTGAAGGCCGAGCTGAAGTACGTCACGCTGCGAACTTCACAGCACACCTACGTGCTCGACGACGCCCTGTCCGATCTGGAGCAGCGCCTGGGTGACCGCTTCATCCGCGTGCATCGCAACGCGCTGGTCGCCAAGCGCGCCGTGCGCGCGCTGGAGCGCCGCGCCGTCCCCGGCAGCGACGAGGATGCAGGCGAAGGCTGGGCGGTGCGCGTGGCGTCGGTGGACGAATGGCTGGCCGTCTCGCGCCGGCAAGTGACGGCGGTGCGCGAGGCGCTGGTGGCGGCAGGCTTGTGATGAACGTGTCATGAAGGGCTTTCGCATCTGGTTCGACCCGCCGGCTTTCAGTTGGGGCCGGGTGCTGCGCATCGCCGGTTTGTGGGCGGCGCTGGTGCTCGCCGTGGCGTTGCCTATCACTCCAACGGTACCCGAGCCGCCGCGTCCGACGATTCGGTTTTCGGACACGGCACCGACGGCTGTGGCGGCGGCCACGGCCGTCGCTCGTTCGATTCCGGCGCAGGCCGCGAGTGGACCGAGTCTGCCCGCATCCGCGCTGACCTCGCGCACGGAGGTTTTCACAGCCTGCGGCGGCACGCCCATCCCGCTCGTGACGAACGGCGTGCCCGATTTCTCCAAGCTCGTCGGCGCAGACGTCGAGCGCGCACGCCAGTCGCTGCTCGCCGACCTGCGCCGATCCGGCGACCCGTGGCTGGCCGCGGCGGCCTTGTTCATCGACACCCTGGGCGCCCGCTCGACGCCCTGCGCAGAGGCAAGCTGCGCCGCCGACGATGCGCGGCGCATCAGCCGCCATCAGCCGCTTCAGGCGCTGGTGCGCATGGCTGAGGCCAGCAGTGACCCGCGCATGCAGGCGCTCGCGATGAGTGCCTGCCGCGGGGTCGCAACCACGGATGCCGCCTGCGGGGGGCTCTCAGTGGAGCGCTGGGCGCAGCTCGACCCGGCCAACGCCGTGCCCTGGGTGTTCGTCGCGGCGGGTGCGCAGGCGCGGAACGACACGGCCGCGCTGGGTCGGGCCATGCAGCGCATCGCGCAGGCGACCCACAGCGACAGCGGCTGGGGCCGCGTTCCGGGCGCTCTGGCCGCGCATGTGCCGCCCTCGGATGCGGCGCTGCCGGCGGTCATGAAGCTCGTCAACCAGGTGATCGGCGTGCAGTCGACAGCGCTGGTGCCCTCCTACCAGCCGGTGAACACCTACTGCAGCGAGGAAGCGCTGCGCGACTCCGCGCGCCGCGAGCTGTGTGACGACATCGCGCAGGTTCTGGCAACGCGGTCGACAGCCCTCACGGATCGTGTGGTCGGTCTGGGCATGGCGCGCCGGCTGGGCTGGCCAGCGCCGCGGCTGGATGCGCTGCAGGTGGAGATCGACGCCGTGACGAAGGCCACTGCCGCTGAAATGCCCGGCGGCGTGGAGATGCTGAGTTGCGATGGTGCTCGACGCACGCTGGCGCACCTGGTCGAGGTGGGCCGCGTCGGCGAGATGCAGGCCGGACAGCGCGCGTTCAGCCGGTGTTGCGCAAGCCCGCCGCCACGCCGTTGATGGAGATGTGGATGCCGCGCTGCACCCGCTCCATGCTTGAGTCGCCTTCGCGCCGCTGTCGGTAGCGCCGCATCAGTTCCACCTGCAGGTGGTTGAGCGGGTCGATGTAGGGAAAACGGTGTTCGATCGAGCGCGCCAGCGCCGCATTGGAAGCCAGCCTCTGCTTCTCGCCGGTGATGAGCGAAAGCGCGTCGTTGGTGCGCTCCCACTCGGCCCGGATGAGCGAGAAGACGCGTCGGCCCAGTCGCCGGTCTTCCACCAGCTCGACGTAGCGTTGTGCGATGGCGAGGTCGCTCTTGGCGATCACCATGTCCAGGTTCGACAGCAGCGTGCGGAAGAAGGGCCATTGCCGGTGCATGCGTTGCAGCAGCGCGAGGCGCTCGTTGCGCGTCTTCGGGTCGGCCAGGTAGCGCTCGATCGCCGAGCCGAAGCCACACCAGCCGGGCAGGGCTACCCGACACTGGCCCCAGCTGAAGCCCCAGGGAATGGCTCGCAAGTCTTCGATGGCGCGCGAAGCCTTGCGCGACGCGGGCCGTGAGCCGATGTGCAGCTCGGCGATCTCGCGGATCGGCGTGGCGCTGAAAAAGTAATCGGTGAAGCCGGGCGTCTCGTACACGAGCTTGCGGTAGGCGGCGTAGCTCGCATCGCTGATCTGCGCGGCGGCGTCGAGAAAAGTCCGGGGCGCGCTTTTGGTGGGGTGTAGCAGCGTGGCTTCCAGCGTCGCCGCCACCAGCGTTTCGAGATTGCGCCGGCCGATCTCGGGGTGGGCGTACTTGGATGCGATCACCTCGCCCTGCTCGGTGAGGCGGATCTGCCCGTTCACGGTGCCCGGCGGCTGCGCGAGGATGGCCTCGTAGCTCGGCCCGCCGCCGCGCCCCACCGTGCCACCGCGGCCGTGGAACAGCCTCAGCGTGAGCCCATGCTCGCGGCCCAGGTCGCCGAAGAGTTCCACCAGCGCGATCTCGGCGCGGTACAGCTCCCAGTTGCTGGTGAAGGTGCCGCCATCCTTGTTGCTGTCGCTGTAGCCCAGCATGATGTCCTGCTCGCGGCCCGAGCGGACCATCATCTGGGCGATGCCGGGCAGGGCGTAGAAGGCGCGCATGATCCCGGCCGCCTGGCGAAGATCGCCGATGGTCTCGAACAGCGGCACGACGATGAGGTCGGCCTCGGCCGAGTCGTCCAGCGTGCCGCGCAGGATGCCCACCTCCTTGAGCAGCAACAGCACCTCCAGCAGGTCGCTCACTTCCTCGGTGTGCGAAATGATGTAGTGGCGCAGCGCCTGGCGACCGTAGCGTTGCAGCATCTGCAGCGCCGTCTCGAAGATCGCGAGCTCGCTTTGCGCCAGTTCGCCGTAGCTCGCGGCGCGCACCCGCAGTGGTCGCGCATCGTTGAGCAGGCGCAGCAGCAGGTCGCGCCGCTCGCCCTCTGCCAGCGCCGGGTAGTCGGGCTCGATCCTCGCCACCCGCAGCAACTCGGCCACCACCTCCTCGTGCTTGTCGGAGCTTTGCCGAAGGTCGACCGTGGCGAGGTGAAAACCAAACACCTGCACCGCACGCATGAGCGGCCTCAAGCGCGGCCGCGCCAGGGCCTCGGCGTGGTAGGAGACGAGCGAGGTGTCGATCACGCGCAAGTCCGCCAGCAGTTCATCGGCCGCGCGATAGGGCTTCTGCGGCGCCACGGCGTGCCTCAGCGCCTCGGTCCCGGTGAACTCATGCAGCGTCGCGGCGACGCGCGCATACATGCCGATCAAGGCACGGCGATAGGGTTCGTCCTCGCGGTGCGGGTTCTGATCGGGAGATGCGGCGGCAAGCGCCCGCATCTCGGGCGTCACGGGCGCCAGCGTGGCCGACACCGAGAGCTCCGCGCCCAGCTCGTGCATTTCGGTGAGGTAGAAGCGCAGCACGGTCTCCGCCTGCCGCGCCAGCGCCATGCGCAGCGTGTCGGCGGTGACGAAAGGGTTGCCGTCGCGGTCGCCGCCGATCCACTGGCCCATGCGAAGGAAGCTGGCGATTTCATGGCCGGGCATGACGGCCTCGATCTCGGCGTACAGGCGGGGGATCTGGCGCAGGAAAGTGGCGTGGTAGTACGACAGCGCGTTCTCGATCTCGTCGGCCACGGTGAGCCGGGCGGTGCGCAGCATGCGGGTTTGCCACAGCTGCGTGACGCGAGCGCGGATCAGCGCCTCGTTCTCCGCGCGGTCGCGGTCGGTGGGCAGCGTCTCGCGCGCCTCCACCAGCTGGGCGATGGCGCGTTCCGCATCAAGAATGCTCTTGCGCTGCACTTCGGTGGGATGTGCGGTGAGCACCGGCGAGATGTAGGCCTTCTGCAGTGTCTGGGCCACCTCGGTGGCGCGGATGCCCGCCTCGGCCAGCCGTTCCAGCGACAAGGCCAGCGAGCCCTCCTGCAGGTGCCCTTGGCGCTCGTGATGGTCTCGCCGGCGCACGTGATGCCGGTCCTCCGCGAGGTTCGCCAAGTGCGAGAAGTAGCTGAACGCGCGGATCACGCTGACCGTCTGGTCACCCGAAAGATTCTTGAGCAGCCGGTCCAGCGCACGGCCGGCCTGCGCATCGCGCTTGAGCCGGTAGGCCACCGACAGCTGCCGCACCCGCTCGATGAGCTCAAAGGCGGCTTTTCCTTCCTGTTCGCGGATCACGTCGCCGAGGATGCGGCCCAGCAGTCGGATGTCTTCCATCAGCGGCCGGTTCTTCTCGGCGGCGTCCTGGGCTCGGCGGGTTCGCGGCATGGCGGCGGGGGCGCGTCATCGTGGTGGCGGATTCTAGGAGGCTGTCGGACTTGAGCCCAAGCGAGTCCGATTGATCGGTGCGACGCGT
>CBFHAS010000197.1:0-5381 GCA_965653625.1 uncultured Burkholderiaceae bacterium
TTCCTCGCCCGGCCTGGACCGACCGCTCAAAAAGCCGGCGGACTATGCCCGCTTCGTCGGTCAGGATGTGGAACTCACACTGAGGCAGCCGTTCCAGGGTCGCCGCAAGTACCGCGGTGTGCTGGCGACGTGCGAGTCGGGAGACGGTTGGCGCATCGTGTTCAACGACGGCAAGGGCGATCAGGCGCTGGATTTCTCGTTGGAGGAAGTGCGCGAGGCCAGGCTGGTGCCGGTGCTCGATTTCAAGGGGCGCCGGTTCGCGCCGGCTCCGGTGGCTGCGGGGCAGGATGAGCCGCAGTCCGATGACGAGGTTGGAGGTCGAAAACAATGAATCGCGAACTGTTGATGCTGGTGGACGCCATCTCCCGGGAGAAGAGCGTCGACCGCGAAGTGGTGTTCGGCGCGGTTGAGGCGGCGCTGGCATCGGCGTCGAAGAAGCTGCACGGCGGCGAAGTCGACGTTCGCGTGTCCATCGACCGCGAGACCGGCGAGTACGAAACCTTCCGTCGGTGGCACGTCGTGCCGAACGAGGCCGGTTTGCAAAACGCCGACGCCGAAATCCTGCTCTTCGAGGCAGAGGAGCAGATTTCGGACATTGAGGTCGATGACTACATCGAGGAGCCGGTCGAGTCGGTGTCTATCGGCCGCATCGGCGCTCAGGCGGCCAAGCAGGTCATCTTGCAGAAGATTCGCGACGCCGAGCGCGAACAGCTGCTCAACGACTTCCTCTCGCGGGGCGAAAAGATCTTTGTCGGCACCGTCAAGCGCCTGGACAAGGGCGACGTGATCGTAGAGTGCGGCCGGGTTGAAGGCCGGCTTCGTCGCAGCGAGATGATCCCCAAGGAGAACCTGCGCTCCGGCGACCGCCTCCGGGCTTACCTCGCCGAGGTGGACCCGACGTTGCGTGGACCCCAAATCCTGCTCTCGCGCAGCGCCCCGGGCTTCATGGTGGAGCTGTTCGCCCAGGAGGTGCCTGAGATCGAGCAGGGGTTGTTGGAGATCAAGAGTTGCGCCCGCGATCCGGGCAGCCGGGCAAAGATCGCGGTGCTCTCCCATGACAAGCGCGTCGATCCGATCGGCACCTGTGTGGGCGTGCGAGGATCGCGCGTGAATGCGGTCACCAATGAACTTGCCGGCGAGCGCGTGGACATCGTGTTGTGGTCCGAGGATCCGGCCCAGTTTGTGATCGGTGCGCTCGCTCCCGCCAACGTGCAATCGATCGTGGTTGACGAGGAGCGGCACGCCATGGACGTGGTGGTCGACGAGGAGAATCTCGCCATCGCCATTGGCCGAGGCGGCCAGAACGTGCGGCTCGCCTCGGAGCTCACCGGCTGGCGCATCAACATCATGACGGCCGAGGAATCAGCGTCCAAGCAGGCCGCCGAAAGCGACTCGCTGCGCAAGCTGTTCGTCGAGAAGCTGGACGTCGATGGCGAGGTGGCGGATATCCTGATTGCCGAGGGCTTCGCAAGCCTGGAGGAAGTCGCCTACGTGCCGATGCAGGAGATGCTTGAGATCGAGGGTTTCGATGACGAAACCGTCAACGAGCTGCGCACTCGTGCCCGCGACGCGCTGCTCACCATGGAGATCGCCCGCGAAGAGAAGGTCGAGGATGTGTCGCAGGATCTGCGTGACCTCGAAGGCCTGACGCCGGAGCTCATCGAAAAGCTGGCCGATGGCGGCATTCATACGCGCGATGACTTGGCCGATTTGGCCGTGGACGAGCTGACCGAGATGACTGGTGTCGACGAGCCTCACGCGAAGGCGTTGATCATGAAGGCGCGCGAACATTGGTTCACGGCCTGAGTCCGAGAGCCCCGGTACACCCCGAACGCGCAGCGCAAGACGAAAGCAAGGATTCCACAATGGCTGTGACCACCGTCGCCCAGTTCGCCGCAGAGCTCAACCGCTCAGCCTCGGCGCTGCTCGAGCAGTTGCAGTCGGCCGGCGTCAAGAAGGCGTCGACGGCCGACACGCTGACCGACGCGGACAAGGAGCGGCTGCTCGACCACTTGCGCTCCGCGCACGGCACGTCCGCGGGCGAGCGCAAGAAGATAACGCTCACCCGCAAGTCGACCAGCGAGATCAAGCAGGCCGATGCCAGTGGTCGAGCGCGCACCATCCAAGTGGAGGTGCGCAAGAAGCGCACCTTCGTCAAGCGCGACGAACCGGCACCGCCGGTGCCGCAGGTACCGCGCGCGCCCCGGGTTGACGACGAAGTGGAGCTGAAGCGTCGTCAGGAAGAAGCACAGGCGCACGCCGAGCTGCTTCGCCGCCAGGAGGCGGAGCTGGAGGAGAAGCGCCGCCAGCGCGAGGAGCAGGAGCGCCTGGAGCGCGAAGCTGAGGAAACGCGCCAGCGCGAGGCTGCTGAGGCGACCGCGAAGGCGGCGGCCGAAGCTGAAGCTGCGGCGGCCGCTGCCGCGGTTGCTGCAGCCGCCAAGGCGAGCGCCGCGGTTGCGGAGGCAGAGCCGAAGGTCGCCGCATCGGGCGCCAAGGCCACTGCCGTCACCGCCAAGAGAGCCGCGCCCGCGCAAGGTGCCGTACCTGCGCCAGCGGCGCCCGCCACTCCAGCGGAGCCCGCCAAGCCCGGCCTGCGCGTCATCAAGGCCGCCGACGTGGTCGACGAGGAGAAGCAGCGCGCTGCTGACCTGGCCAAGCGCCGCAAGGCCGCCGAGGACGAGGCGGCCGCCATCCGCGCCATGATGTCGCAGCCCAAGCGAGTGCTGACGGCCAAGAAGCCCGAAGAGCCCAAGCCAGAAGCCGGCAAGGAAGGCATCAAAGGCACGATCCACAAGGCAGCGGCTGCACCGGGTACGGCGGCTGCACCGGCCACGGCCGCCAAGCCGGCCGACATGCTGGCTCTCCCGTCCGAGACGCGGTCGTCGTTTTGGGCCGCCGACGCCGCCACCCCGCGCGCCGTGACAGGGCGCACCCCCCCCCCGCGGGCCGGCGCGCGCGCCGGCTGGCGCGCTCCGCGCGGCGGCGCCCGCCGCGGCGAGCGTGGCGACGGCATGGGCGGCGGATTCATGGCACCTGTGGAGCAGCAAGTGCAGGAGGTCCACATCCCCGAAACCATTTCGGTGGGCGACCTCGCCCACAAGATGTCGGTGAAGGCCTCCGAGGTCATCAAGCAGCTGATGAAGCTGGGCCAGATGGTCACCATCAACCAGCAGCTCGACCAGGAAACGGCGATGATCCTCGTCGAGGAAATGGGTCACAAAGCCTTCGCGGCCAAGCTAGACGACCCTGAGGCCTTCCTGCAGGAAGGGCAGGCCGAGGCCACACACGAGTTGCTGCCGCGAGCGCCGGTGGTCACTGTCATGGGCCACGTAGACCATGGCAAGACCTCGCTGCTCGATCACATCCGCCGTACCCGCGTGGCCGCGGGTGAGGCGGGGGGCATCACGCAGCATATCGGTGCCTACCATGTGGACACGCCGCGAGGGACCATCACGTTCCTCGACACGCCGGGCCATGCTGCCTTCACGGCGATGCGTGCGCGCGGTGCCAAGGCGACCGACATCGTCATCCTGGTAGTGGCTGCGGACGACGGCGTGATGCCGCAGACCAAAGAAGCCATTCACCATGCCAAGGCGGCGGGCGTCCCCATCGTCGTGGCCATGAACAAGATCGACAAGCCTGAAGCGAACGTCGAGCGAGTCAAAAGCGAGCTGGTGGCAGAGCAGGTGGTCCCCGAGGACTTCGGCGGCGACTCTCCCTTCGTGCCCGTGTCGGCCAAAACCGGCCAGGGCATTGACGAGTTGCTCGAGCAGGTGCTTCTCCAGGCAGAGGTGCTGGAACTGCAAGCCGCGGTCGACGCGCAGGCCAAGGGCTTGGTGATCGAAGCTCAGCTCGACAAGGGTCGCGGGCCGGTCGCCACGGTGCTGGTCCAGTCGGGCACGCTGAAGCGCGGCGACGTGGTCCTCGCGGGCTCCAGCTACGGTCGTGTGCGTGCCATGCTGGACGAGAACGGCAAGCCGGTCACTGAGGCCGGCCCTTCACTGCCGGTGGAGATCCAAGGCCTCACCGAGGTGCCGCAGGCCGGCGATGAGTTCATGGTGCTCGCCGACGAGCGGCGTGCGCGTGAGATCGCGACCTTCCGCCAGGGCAAGTACCGCGACGTCAAACTTGCCAAGCAGCAGGCCGCCAAGCTGGAGAACATGTTCGAGAGCATGGGCGCCGGCGAGGTGCAGACGCTCGCGCTGATTCTCAAGGCAGATGTGCAGGGCTCGCAGGAGGCGCTGTCGCAGTCGCTGCAGAAGTTGTCCACCGATGAGGTCAAGGTACAGATCGTGCACGCTGCCGTGGGCGGGATCAGCGAGAGCGACATCAATCTTGCCATCGCTTCCAAGGCGGTCCTCATTGGCTTCAACGTGCGCGCCGATGCGGGCGCCCGCAAGCTCGCCGAGAGCAACGGCGTGGACATTCGCTACTACAACATCATCTACGACGCAGTGGACGAGGTGAAGGCTGCCATGACCGGCATGCTGGCGCCAGAGCAGAAGGAAGAGGTCATCGGCACGGCGGAGATCCGCACGGTGTTCGTGGCCTCCAAGATCGGCACGGTCGCGGGCTCGATGGTCACGGCCGGCGTGGTGCGCCGCGGCGCGCGCTTCCGCTTGCTGCGCGACAACGTGGTGGTGTTCACGGGCGAGATCGAATCAGTTCGCCGCATGAAAGACGATGTGCGCGAGGTCAAGGAAGGCTTCGAGTGCGGCATCAAGCTGAAGAACTACAACGACATCAAGGAAGGTGATCAGCTGGAGTTCTTCGAAGTGAAGGCAGTCGCGCGGACCTTGTAGGAGGCGGCGCGGGTCCTCACCCCCGAACCCCGCCCTCCACAAGACGGCGGGGTTCTCGTTTGAGAGGCAAGAGAAGACCATGCGACACAAGCGTTCCATTCCCAACCGCAGCTATCGCGTGGCCGACCAGATCCAGCGCGACGTGGCGGAGCTCATTCGCGAGTTGAAGGACCCCCGCATCGGCATGATGACCGTTAACTCGGTGGACGTGACGCCGGACTACGCGCACGCCAAGGTGTACTTCTCGCTGCTGGTGGGCGACCCGCAGGAATGCGAGGCCGCGCTCAATGAGGCCGCAGGCTACCTTCGCAACAGCCTCTTCAAGCGGCTGCAAATCCACACCGTGCCGACGTTGCACTTCCTGTTCGACCGCACCACCGAGCATGCGGCGGAACTCAACATGCTGATCAACCAGGCCAACGCGACGCGCGCGAAGGAGTAGCCCGGCGTCTCGCCGGACAGCCGTCGCCGGCGTGGCCCGGTGTTGCGCGCCGACCAACGACATGATTCCTCCACGCCCGCCTCGTCGCGCCATCCATGGCGTGCTGTTGCTCGACAAGCCGCTCGGCCTGTCGAGCA
>CBFHAS010000198.1:0-5226 GCA_965653625.1 uncultured Burkholderiaceae bacterium
AAGAGGCTTCGACAAGCTCAGCCCGAACGGAAGGTGGGTGAACCCGCCACGCGTGATCCACGCAACCCCCAACCCCGGCCCGTGCACGCCCCCAACCCCCGTCCACGCACGTTCCCAACCCCGTTCGCCCCTGAGCCTGTCGAAGCCAGCGTGCACCTCGATGCAGGCACTTCGACGAGCTCAGTGCGAACGGATCAGAGAGTTCCTTCCATGCCGCGTACCGAGCCGAGGCCATCGTTAGCCCCCGGCGCCGAGTCAGGCGATGACGATGAGATAAGGCCGCGCTTTCAGGCACTTTTCGCCTCAAGTTCCGAGGCCGTCTGGCCGAAGAATCCCAGGAGCCGATGCCGCTAGAGCGTCGGCGGAATTCAATTGGGTCAGCCACTGATCGGCTGGAGGAGACTTCGTCGTGGTTCGTCATGTCGCGCCCCTGATTGCGCTCGCTGCATCGTTTTTCGTTCTCGCTTCGGGGGCGTTCGCCACGCCGGCTCACGCGCCGGCGCCCACCGGCGTCGACAAGGCATGGAAGCTGCCGCGGGTGCCGATGCCAAAAGAGAACATGAGCACGCCGCCGCGCATCGAGCTGGGCCGGGCGCTGTTCTTCGACCCTCGCCTGTCGGGCAACGGCGCAATGTCTTGCGCCAGCTGCCACAACCCGTCGCTCGGCTGGTCCGATGGCCTGAAGACGGCGGTGGGGTGGGGCGGGCAGGTGCTTGGCCGGGCCACCCCGACGGTGCTGAACACCGCCTACAACACCCAGTTCATGTGGGACGGTCGCAAGAAGTCGCTCGAAGACCAGGCGCTGGGCCCGATGAAGACGCCGCAGGAGATGAACACCGACTTCACCGCGGCGCTGGCCCGGCTGAAGGCCCTGCCCGGCTACGTCACGATGTTCGATAAGGCTTACCCCGGCGAAGGCGTCAGCGAGGAGACGATCGCGAAGGCGATCGCCGCCTTCGAGCGCACCGTCATCGTCAACGACACGGCCTTCGACCGCTGGCTGGCCGGCGACCGCAACGCCATGACGCTTCAGCAGTGGCGCGGCTACAAGGTATTCGTCGATCCGGTCAAGGGCAACTGCGCCGCCTGCCATGCAGCGCCGAACTTCACCGACAACGGTTTCCACAACATCGGCATTGCCAGCAAGGGTGACCCGGACCCCGGCCGCTACGGCATTCGCAAGGTCGCCAGCATGCAAGGCGCCTTCAAGACCCCGAGCCTGCGCGACATCGAGCTGACGGCGCCGTACTTCCGCGACGGCTCGGCGCAAACGCTGCGCGACGTGGTCGAGCACTACGTGCGCGGGGGCGACGACCGCTCCAACCTGTCGGCGACCATGAAGCCGCTGACACTCTCCGAGCAGGAAAAGGACGATCTGGTCGCCTTCATGAAGGCGCTGACCGGTCAGTGCAAGGCAATCACCGTACCGAATCTGCCGCAGTAAAGAGCAAGGGAAGTACCCGCCATGGCTGCCACCGCCCGCTCCGCGGGGGGCGTTTCCCAGTGGAAGCGCCAGGTCACTGTGTTCGCGATGCTGATGATGCTGCTGGTCGTTGGTGTCGCGGGCGCGTCGGGAGCCCTGATGTGGCGCATGTTGCGCGACGTCGCCCATGCGCAGCGCGACGGCGACGCGAAGATGCACGCCGCCACGTCGACGCGTCAGGCACTCCTCGAGGTCGACCGGTTGCTGCTGCAGGCGATCGCGCTCAGCGACCCCGAACAGGTGCGTGGCGCGGCGGTCGCGTCCATCGCCGCGGCGTCACGGCTGGAAGACTCGGTGGGCTCGCTGAAGCAGGCGCTGCCCGGCAACGCGGACGTCGATGAGATGGCGCGGCTGGTCGAGAGCGTGAAGTCGCCGCGGATGAAAGTGGTGGTCGCCGCGCGCAAGCGAGAGAACGAACAGGCGCTGCAAACGCTGTCCGGCATTGCCGAGCCTCTGAAGCGTATCGACGAGCTATCGACGGCGATCCAGAAGGCGCAGAGCGCCCAGCTCGAGCGCAGCGCAGAGGCACGTCAGGCCAGCTTCCAACGCATGCTCGTCGGCCTGGTGGCCGCGGCTGCGGGCGGTGTGGCCGCTGGGCTGCTGTTCTACTGGCGGCTGATGAAGCGCCTGTCGCGCACCGACGAGGTCGAAACCCTGCTCGGCGAGGTGCACGAGAGCGCGCAGCGACTGGACACCGACGGCCGCCAGTTGGCGCAACTGAATGCCGACATGCGCGTGGCCAACGAGCAGCTGACCGCGATGGTGGGCCGCTTCCGCGACTCCTTCGGTGCAATGGGCAGCGACACGCAGCGCGCGCTGGCTGAATTGGAGTCTCTGACGCAGACCTGTCACACCTCGATGGCCACGTCGCGCCAGCAAGCCGGCGACGCCAACGTCGTTGCCGAGCAGGTTAAGGCCACAGTGACGCAGATGCAGGGACTGCAGGACGTGACGCAGGCGCTGGGCCGCAGCCGCACCCAGATCGCCGGCCTGACCGAGAGCATCACCCGGATTTCGTCGATGACGCGGCTGCTATCGATGAACGCCGCCGTCGAGGCGGCACGTGCCGGCGATGCGGGGCGCGGCTTCAATGTTGTTGCGCAATCGATCCGAAAGCTGTCCGAAGACACGCAGACGGCGGCGGTGGAGATCCGCCGCGCCAGCGACGACATCGATGAGCAGCTCGCCACCACGGAAGAGTCGGTGACGAAGACCCGCGAGCTGATGGACGACTGCGCGCGCCGCATCGCGGCGTTGGAAACCTCAGCCGCGCACAACCGCCAACTGGTCGAAGCGATGGCCGGCGACGTGCAGGGCTTTCGCACCGCGTTCGAGCGACAGACCGGCCGCGTGCGCGCGATGGACGGCGAGGTCGGCTCGCTGGACGGCACGCTGCAGGCCGGCCACTCGCACGCCCAACTGCTCGACGGCACCGCGCACGCGCTGTCGGACACCTCTTCTCGCATGTTGCGCCGGCTCGCGTCGGTGATGCGATGAGTTTCCCCAGGAGTTGAGTCATGAAGTTCGGTATCGATATCAAATGGGCCTGCGCACTGACGCTGCTGGCGGCGGGCTCCGTGCACGCCGCGGAGCACGTCGTCGTGCAGAAGGGCAAGGCGTTTTCTGCCAAGAAGATGAGCATCAAGCTGGGAGACGCGGTGAAGTTTCTCAACGAGGACCCGTTTTCACACAACGTGTTTTCGTTGTCCGACGTGAAGAGCTTCGATCTCGGCTCCTACGGCCAGGGTGCCGCCAAGAGCATCAGCTTCGACAAGGCCGGCACCGTTGAGGTCGAGTGCGCGGTCCACCCGGACATGAAGCTGGTCATCGAGGTGGCCCAGTGACAGTGCCGGCAGTCGGGCGCGTGCGGGCATGGTGGGGCCCCGCCTGGTGCTTCGCGCTGCTGGCGTTGGTGGGCGTGCCCACCACTGCGGCCGATGCACCGGCCGACGGGACCGCCCAGGGCGCGGTGCTGCCACGCGACAGCAAGGATGCCGGCGTGTTCCGCGGTGGGCTGGTCTACGCGAACTACTGCGTCACCTGTCACGGCTTCAACGCGGACGGCAACGGCCGCGCGGCGCGGCTGTACAACCCGCGGCCCGCCAACCTGCGCATGAGCGACAAGAACGACGCCTACTTCGGCCTCATCATCCGTATGGGCGGCGAGGCGATAGGCCGCTCGCCGTTCATGCCGCCGTGGGGCGCCGAGCTGACCGACGAGCAGACCAAGGACCTGGTCATGTACCTGCGGTCGATCAACGCGCGGCCGAAGGAGTAGGGGCCGCGGGGCCGTCGCTACAACTTCTTCACCTTTTCCTTCAGCGCCAGCGCGCGCTGGCGTTCCAGCCTGGCCGTGTCGTTGGTGGGGTCCACGCTGAGCACGCGGTCCCAGGCGCGGATGGCGCCATCCAGATCCTGGCGTGCGAAGGCCGTGCGGGCACTAAGTGCATAGCGCTGCACCAGTTGCTTGCGTACTTGCTCGGCCTTGACCTCGGCGCCCACCTGGTCGAGGCCCGCCGCACGGCGGTACTCGGTGTGCGCCCGTTCCAGGTCGCCGCCGCGTTCGGCGGCCTCGGCGGCGCGAAGGGCGCGCTCCCCGGGCGTGGGCTCCGGGTGCACAGGCGCTGCGGATACGGCGGGTGGGATCGCAACTGCCGCCGGGGCTGGCACGCTGGGCTCCGCGCGGGGCGGTTCACGCAGGGTGGACGGCGGCGGCGCCTTGCCCGGGATGCGCAGGGTCTGGCCGCCGGCGACCAGCCGGGGCACCGCGATGTTGTTGTAGCGCGCGAGGATGTAGAACGCGTAGATGTCGCCCAGGAAGCGCCCGGCGATGATCGACATGGTGTCGTTGGCCCGCACCGTGTAGGCGAAGGATTCGCGGCCGAGCGTGGCCAGGGGATCCGCCGTGATCTGGCGCATGAGGTTGTGCGCCAGTCGGTTGTTGGGATCCGTGGCCGTCGCTCGCTGCAGCTCGGCCCGGGCCTGATCTTCCTGCCCGCTTTCCAGCAGGCCGGCCGCGCCGATGGCGATGCGCTGGGCCTGCTGCTGCAGGGCGGGCGTGACCGGGCCGGCGGGTAGCGCAGGCGGCGCGGGTTCCGTGGGTGATTGCGGCGCCGGGGCGACGGCGCCCGGCTCCGTCTCGGAGGCATGCCCGCCCATCGACGACAGCTGAGCGCAGCCGGTCAGCAAGGCGATGGAAACGGACAGCAGAGCGACTCGCTGGTGGGTCATGGGCGTCGAAGTGGCTTCTGGACACGCGGCCACAAGCCGGTCGCGTGCCAGCACGGCGGAGTGTCCCCCAGAAGATCCGGCGCGGCGGATGACTTTTGGTCATTGCCGCCGAGACTGTGGCTCGCGAGCATCGCCCCTCCTTTCGACCCAGAAACCGTGAACCCATCCAGCGTGCCCATCACCATGGTCGTGCAGCAGCACGCCGAAGAGAGCGCCATGCTACGGCACGTGCGCTCGGTGCTTGTACGCGCGCCGCACGTGAACCTGCGGCAGCTGCGCCGGCTTGACGACCGCATCGCGGCCCACCTTGACGGCCTGGCCGTGGCGGGGCCTTGCGGCACGTCGCTGTGCACGGCCGCGCTGGAGCGGCCGGGTGCGGGCGAGGTGTTTGCACTGGGGGTACGCCTCATCGGCGAACGTAACGAGGGCGCGCTGGAGCGCCTGGTGGCGCTGGCCGGTGCGTCGTCCGACGCCCCGCGCGGACTGCTGTCAGCCTTCGGCGGGTGGTCGGC
>CBFHAS010000199.1:0-5198 GCA_965653625.1 uncultured Burkholderiaceae bacterium
AGAGCCGCCGCCCGCGCAGATGCCGCCAGCCGGGCCGCTCGCGCAGGCCATGCCCGCCGGCACCACAGAAGCCATGGAGGCGGCCATCCGCCGAAACCCGGCGATCAGCGCCAGCATCGAGGCACTGCGCGCCGCGCGCGCGGCCGCCGCGCTGAGCGAATCGGCCGACCAGCCCCGCGTGGATGCCCGCCTGCGCACTGCCGCGGGCCGCCACCTGGACGGCGTCAGCGACCAGAAGCGCAACAGCACGGGCGAGATCGTGTTGAGCTGGAACCTGTACGACGGCGGCGCCGACCACGCCCGCGTTCGCCAGCAGCTCAATCTCGTGAACCAGGCGGCCGACCTGCGCGACCGTGCCTGCCGCGACACTCGCCAGCTCACCGCCATCGCATTCAACGACACGCGCAAGCTCGCCGAACAGGTGCAGCTCCTCGACCGCAACACACTCGCCATCGAGAAGGCGCGCGACGCCTACCGTCAGCAGTTCGACATCGGCCAGCGCAGCCTGCTCGACCTGCTCAACGCGGAGAACGAGCTCTACACCGCCAAGCGCGCTTACGCCAACGCCGAGTACGACTTGCTGATCGCACACGCGCGCACGCACGCAGCCATGAACCAGCTCACCTCGCAGTTGGGCATCGCTCGGCAGGAAGCGGCCGACGAAGTTGCTGGCTGGGCCGCGGGCGAAGATGCGCCCGGGCGCTGCCCGGTGCTCGCCACCGCGGTGCAAGGCACCGATCGCGCCGTGCTCGACGAACGCGCACGGGCCATCGCGACAAGCACCGCGCCGCCTGCGCCGCGCCGGCCATAGCCAGCACGCCGCACACGCTCACGCGGGCACGGCGTGCACACCGTTTCAGCGCCGCGCGGGCGGGATGTCGGTACAGACGCCCTCGTACACCTCCGCCGCCATTCCGATGCTCTCGCCCAGCGTGGGGTGCGGGTGGATGGTCTTGCCGATGTCCACACCGTCGGCGCCCATCTCAATGGCCAGCGCAAGCTCGCCGATCATGTCGCCGGCGTGCGTGCCCACGATACCGGCCCCCACAATCTTGTGAGTCTCCTCGTCGAAGATCAGCTTGGTGAAGCCCTCATCGCGGCCGTTGGCGATGGCGCGGCCGGAGGCCGTCCAGGGGAACTGGCCTTTCTTCACCTTCATGCCGCGCGCTTTTGCCTCGTCCTCGGTGACGCCGACCCACGCGACCTCCGGGTCGGTATAGGCCACGCTCGGGATCACCCGGGCGTCAAACGCCACCTTGTGTCCCGCGGCCGATTCGGCGGCCACGTGCGCCTCGTGCACCGCCTTGTGCGCCAGCATGGGCTGGCCGACGATGTCCCCAATGGCGAAGATGTGCGGCACGTTGGTGCGCATCTGGATGTCCACGGGGATGAAGCCGCGCTCGCCGACGATCACGCCGGCCTTGTCGGCGCCGATGCGCTTGCCATTGGGCGAGCGACCCACCGCCTGCAGCACGAGGTCATAGAGCTGCGGCTCCTTGGGTGCACCCTCGCCCTCGAACCGAACCAGGATGCCGTCCGGCCGCGCTTCAGCGCCCACGGTCTTGGTCTTCAGCATGATGTTGTCGAAGCGCGGCGCGTTCATCTTCTGCCACACCTTGACCATGTCACGGTCCGCGCCCAGCATGAGGCCGTCAAGCATCTCCACGACGTCCAGCCGCGCGCCGAGCGTGGAGTACACCGTGCCCATCTCCAAGCCGATGATGCCGCCGCCTACCAGCAGCATGCGCTTGGGCCGCTGACGCAGTTCCAGCGCGCCGGTCGAGGTGACGATACGTGGGTCGTCCTTCGGGAAGAAAGGCAGCTTCACCGCTTCGGAGCCCGCCGCGATGATGGCGTGCCGGAAGCGGATGGTCTGTGTTTTGCCCTCGGGCGTGGTCACCGTGAGGTGATGCGGATCGGCGAACTCGCCCCTGCCGGTGACGACCGTCACCTTGCGCATCTTCGCCATGGCGGCCAGGCCACCGGTGAGCTTGCCAACAACCTTGTTCTTGTGCGCGCGCAGTTTGTCGAGATCGACAGTCGGCTCGGCGAAGGCGATGCCGTAGGCGTCGAAGTGCTTCGCCTCGTCCATCACAGCGGCCACGTGCAGCAGTGCCTTCGAGGGGATGCAGCCCACGTTCAGGCACACGCCACCCAGCGTGGGGAAGCGCTCGACCAGCACAGTCTTCATGCCGAGGTCAGCAGCGCGGAAAGCAGCCGAGTAGCCGCCCGGGCCGGCGCCCAGCACCAGCATCTCGCACTCGATGTCCGCCGTTCCCGCGTAGCTGGCCGCCTGCGGCGCGACCGCTCCCTCTGCCTGCTGGGCAGACGGCTGGGCTGAGGGACGAGCGGCCACTGGCGCGGGTGTTGCCGCCTCAGGCTGCGGCACGCCGGCCGCAGCGCCTTCGGCATCGATCGACAGGATCACCGAGCCTTCGCTGACCTTGTCGCCGACCTTGACCTTCATTTCCTTGACCACGCCCGCGTGCGAGGAAGGAATCTCCATTGATGCCTTGTCGCTTTCCACGGTGATGAGCGACTGCTCGGCCTTCACCGTATCGCCCGGCTTGACCAGCACTTCGATGACCGCGACGTCCTTGAAGTCGCCGATGTCCGGAACCTTGATGTCCATGAGGGCCATGTCAGTCTTTCGAATCTTTCAGTTTGATCATGTGAACCCGCACCGGCACACTGGAGTTCTTGTCGAACTCGCAGCCGGCGCGCACGCCGATCTCGGCGATTTCCTTGGCGCTGCGGGCCTTGTCGTAGGCCGCGTACATCGCCCCTAATGCGAATGCGCGGCCGGTGCCTATGCCCCAGAAGCGGTCGAACTCGAACACCTCGCGATAGGAATACACGCCGTAGATGCCCGAGGGGTTGGCGATGAGCGCGGTGAACTGCGAGCTCTCGTAGGGGTCGGAATCCTCTTCCTTGGTATTGAGGAAGAAGTTGTCCTTGAGCTTGGGGTGCAGGCGCAAGAAGGTGTCGAACACCTCGTCGCGGGAACCCAGCTTCAGCTCGTCGGGGGTCAGCCCGTTGAGCGCGCGGCGCAGCACCGGAAAGTGCGCCGTCGTGCCCGACATGCCGACCCAGGACTCGCCCACCCGAAAGAGCTTGTCATTCTGCTCGTAGCCGTGGCCCAGCCGCGTGTCCCCGAAGGTCACCAGCGTATCGCCGGCAATGGCCACCTGGCTGCCCTTGCGGGCGACCACCACTGTCGTCATGCGCCGCTCCTTTCGTCTTGTTCTTTACAGAAGCACGCGACGGAAATCGGCCAGGATCTGGCAAAGGTAGGAGTTGAAGCGCGCCGCCGCGGCACCGTCGATCACACGGTGGTCCCAGCTTAGCGACAAGGGCAGCATCAATCGCGGTTGGAAGGTCTTTCCATCCCACTTGGGCTCGGTGCTCGACTTGCACACGCCGAGGATCGAAACCTCAGGCGCGTTGATGATGGGCGTGAAATAGCGCCCGCCGATACCGCCCAGCGAGGAGATGGAGAAGCAGCCGCCGCTCATGTCGGCGGGGCCGAGCTTGCCATCGCGCGCCTTCTTGGCCAGCTCGCTCATTTCCTGCGAGATGGCGAACACGCCCTTTTTGTCGGCATCCTTGATGACGGGCACGACCAGGCCGTTCGGCGTGTCGGCGGCAAAGCCGATGTGGAAGTACTGCTTGAGGACGATCTGCTCGCCTTCCAGGGAGGCATTGAACTCGGGGAACTTCTTCAAGGCTGCAACGCTGGCCTTGATGAGGAAGGCGAGCATCGTCACCTTGACGCCCGACTTCTCGTTCTCCTTGTTGAGCTGAACGCGGAAGGCTTCAAGCTCGGTGATATCGGCGTCGTCGTGGTTGGTCACGTGCGGAATGACCACCCAGTTGCGGTGCAGGTTGGCGCCGCTGATCTTCTTGATGCGCGACAGGTCCTTGCGCTCGATCGGACCGAACTTGGCGAAGTCGACCTGCGGCCAGGGCAGCAACCCCGGGAACGCGGCTCCGGCAGCCGCCGCCGCCGGCGCCTTTGCCTGCTGCGCCTTGGTCTGCAGCGTACCGGCCAGCACGCCCTTGACGAAGGCATTCACATCGTCGTGGACGATCCGGCCCTTGGGTCCACTGCCCTTCACTTCTTCCAGCGGCACGCCGAGTTCGCGGGCCAGCTTGCGAATCGTGGGCGACGCATGCGGCAGTTGTCGGTGCGGCACAGCGGGCTCGTGGGCGGGCAGTGCCGCAGTGGGGGCCACCCGCTCGGCAGGGGCGGCGGCCTCGGCCTTGGCAGGCTCGGGCGCAGGCATGGCGGGCCGGGGCTCGGCCTGCGGCTCGGCCGATGGCGGCTGGGCCGCGGCGGCAGGCTGCACGGGTGCGCCCGCGGCTTCTAGCACCGCCAACGGCGTGCCCTTGCTGACCTTGTCGCCCAGCTTGACCCTCAACTCCTTCACCACGCCGGCATGCGAGGATGGAATCTCCATGGAAGCCTTGTCGCTCTCCACGGTGATGAGGCTTTGCTCGGCCTTGACGGTGTCACCCGGCTTGACGAAGACCTCGATCACCGCCACTTCGGAGAAGTCCCCGATGTCGGGGACAACGATCTCCACCGTGGTGCCGCCGCCCGCACCTGCCGCAGGCGGCGCAGCCGAGGCAGCAGGCTGCGCAGGTGCCTGGGCCTTCGGGGCTGCAGCGGTCTCGGCCGGCTTGGCCTGCGCCGGAGCGGGTGCCGCGGCATCGGCGCCTTCAAGGACCAGCACCAGCGCGCCTTCGCCCACCTTGTCGCCCAGCCGGACCTTCAGCTCCTTCACCACGCCTGCGTGCGACGAAGGAATCTCCATCGAAGCCTTGTCGCTTTCCACGGTGATGAGCGACTGCTCCTTCTTGATCGTGTCGCCGGGCTTGACCAGCAGCTCGATGACCTCCACATCCTTGAAGTCGCCGATGTCCGGAACCTTGACTTCCACCAATGCCATGTTGCTTTTTCTCCGCTTTCTTCTTCAGGCGTACAGCGGGTTGATCTTGTCGGCGTTGATGCCGTACTTCTTGATGGCGTCGGCCACCTTGGCCACCGGCACCGCGCCCTCATCGGCCAGTGCCCTCAGCGCGGCCACCACGATGTAGTGGCGGTTAACCTCGAAGTGCTCGCGCAGCTTGCTGCGGAAATCACTTCTGCCGAAGCCGTCGGTCCCAAGCACCTTGTAGGTCCGGCCCTTCGGAAT
>CBFHAS010000200.1:0-5150 GCA_965653625.1 uncultured Burkholderiaceae bacterium
GCGCGGCCATCGCCATCATGGAGCCTGCGCCCGCGGCCGCCCAAGCGGTGGACGATGCCATCAGCGAGGCCACGGCGGCTTGAGCATTGGACTCGCACTGGAACTGGCCGTGGCACGGCCGCTTTTTCGATTCATGGTCGATGTGCGATAGCCGATAGTCTTGGCACATCGAGAACGAATCGTGAGCACCCATGAAACGAGATCAAGCCTGGCCTGCCGCGGCCCCCACCGACCCTCAGCAGCCTGCGTTGCGCGGGTCGCCCTGGGACATCACCATGCCCGCCGGGCTGGACACCCCGCGGCCCTCGCAGCCCTTCGAGGAGCCCTTGCGCGGCATGGCCATCCGCGAGGTCATCGAGCCGCAGGTCTTCGCCCATTTCTTCGGCAGGCGGCCACGATGAACTCCACGAACTTCAGATCGCACCCACGCTGCCGGTGACCGGCAGCACGATGCCGGTGATGTAGCTCGCGCACGCCGGAGCGGCGAGGAACACATACGCCGGCGACAGTTCCTCCGGCTGCGCCGCCCGCTTGAAGGCGGTGCTCTTGCCGAACTGCTGCACTTGCTCCGGCGGCGAGTCCGCCGGGTTCAGCGGCGTCCACACCGGCCCCGGCGCCACTGCATTGACGCGGATGCCCCTGTCGATCAGGTTGGCTGCCAGCGACTTGGTGAACGCGTGGATCGCGCCCTTGGTCGTGGAGTAATCGAGCAGCTTCGGGCTGCCCTTGAGGCCCACCACCGAACCACTGTTGATGATGGACGAGCCCGCTTTCAGGTGCGGCAGCGCGGCGCGCGCCATGTGGAAATAGCCGTACACGTTGGTGCGCAGCGTCTCGTCGAAACGCTCGTCCGTCAGGTCCTCCAGCGAATCGGCATGCTCCTGGAACGCCGCGTTGTTCACCAGGATGTCGAGCTTGCCGAAGGTCTTGACCGCCTCGTCCACCGCGCGCCGGCAGAACGCCGGGTCCTTCACGTCGCCCGCGATCAGCAGGCAGCGCCGGCCTTCGGCCGCCACGCAATGCCGCGTCTCCTCGGCATCCTCATGCTCGTTGAGGTAGAGCACGGCCACATCGGCACCCTCGCGAGCGAACAGCACGGCCACCGCGCGGCCGATGCCTGAATCGCCACCGGTCACGATGGCAGACATGTCCTGCAGCTTGCCGCTGCCTTTGTAGTCGGGCGCCGCGAAGCGCGGCTTGAGATCGAGCTCGGCTTCCAGGCCCGGCTTGGCGATGTGCTGCGCGGGCAACTCCTCAGGCTGCCGGCGAATGCTCGTTTGCGGCGAGCCCTTCGCCTGCGGCTTGCCCTCCCGGGACTTCGCCGCGTCGCGTTGGTCCTGCTCGGCCTGGATGCGTCGTTGCTTCTCGACAGTGGCGTCAGAAGAGCCGGCGCCACCCTGGCGAGGGGAATCGTCGGGCATGTGGAGCCTCCTGTGAAAGCCTCGGACATGCGTGCCGGGGCAGTCTGCGTGCCCAGTCCACTGCGACGAAGAAATCGGGGTGAGGGACGGTGCGATTGACGAAGCAGCGTTTCGTCTCGACGCAATGCCGTCGCAAAACCGCTTTCCATGGCACTGCGCACAGCCAACCATGCTTACGCGCATGGAATCTTTTTGGCATTTGTGCATGCTTTGCGATTACCGCACGAGCACGAAGCAGGTATGGCGTTCGCTTCGAGGCATTTCGCTCAGTCGGGGGGTCGGGCCCAAACAGGCGTCACTCGGCGCCGCGTTCGGGAGAAGACCCACTTTCACAACTCCACAAAGGTCTTCGAAATGTCCATGCAACTTCTTCGCTTCACCCTTCGTGTGGCTCGCTCGGAGGCGGACCTGCAAGCCGCCTGCCGCGTGCGCTCTGCTTCCTACGGGCACCACCTGCCCAGTCTGGGAGACTCACTCGCCGAGCCGGATGCGCTCGACACACTGCCCGACACCTGCGTGTTCGTGGCCTTCGACAAGGAGAGCGGCCAGCCAGTCGGCACCGCGAGGCTGGCCACCAACGCACGGACACCGCTGCAGATCGAACGCAGCACCATGCTGCCCGAGTCCCTGTGCGACCGCATGCTCGCCGAGGTGACCCGCCTGGCCGTACTGCCCGGCCACGACGACCCCCGCGTGAAGCTCGCGCTCATGAAGGCCACCTACCTGTGCAGCATGGCCCGCCAGGTGCAATGGATGGTGATCGGCGCGCGCTGCGAGGCGCTGATCCGCCAGTACCGGCGCCTGGGCTTCACGGATCTCCTGCCCGCTGGCGAGCTGGTGCCGCTCGCCCATGCCGGCAACCTGCCACACCGCGTGCTCGGGTTCGACGTGTCCGCCGCCGAACGCAACTGGCATGCCGTGCGACACCCTTTCTACGAGTTCATGGTGCGCACCTACCACCCGGACATCCAGCTGTTCGCTGAACCGGAAGTCCGGCCGGTGCGTGTGCCGCTGGCGCTCGCCGCCTGACCCCGGCACCGCCGGAGGAATTGCCGGCGCCTCGGGACATCGGCTCGCGCGGTGCCGCCACAGCGCGTGCCTTTGCCCGCCGCATCGCCCCGACAAGTGCATTCGCCCCGGCGACGGTCGGCGACGGTCGGAGATGGAAGGAGGGACCAGCGATCCCGACCCCTACGCCGTCCGCGTGGCCGGCAGGCAGGCGGTCAGCACCGCCACAAGTTCGGACTCGGTGAAGGGCTTGCCCACGAAGTGATCCATGCCCGCCTGCAGGCACTGCTGGCGGTCGTCGTCGGCCGTGTTGGCGGTCAGTGCCACGATGGGTACCCGGCGCAGGCCCTGCGCCATCTCCAGCACGCGGATGCGGCGTGTGGCCTCCAGGCCGTCCATCACCGGCATCTGGCTGTCCATCAGGATCACGTCGGGCCGCACGCTCTCGGCCATGCCCTGGCGCACCGCATCAGCACCGTGCGCGACGCGCACCACCACGCATCCATGACGAGCCAGCATGGCCTGGATGACCAGCGCATTCACGTCGTTGTCCTCGGCCAGCAGCACCCGGGCCTGCGACAGCGCGCGCTGCGGCTCCTCCATGGCGTCGATCAGCACGCCGGTGCCCCGAGGAGCCGGCTGCGACGGCAGCGGCAGCCGCAGCAGGAAATCCGTGCCGCGGCCCCGCTCGCTCGCCACCTCGATGTCCCCGCCCATCGCGCGCCCGATCTCGCGCGCGATGTTGAGGCCCAGGCCCGCGCCCGAGCCGCGCTTGGCCTGCACCTCGGGCGCCTGCCAGAAGGCCTCGAAGAGGTGCGGCAAGTCTTCCTTCGCGATGCCCGGGCCGGAGTCGCGCACCCGAAACTCCATCGGCCCGTCGGTGTGGCGGCTGGCCTGCAGCTCGATGCGCCCACGGGTGGTGAACTTGATGGCGTTGCCGAGCAGGTTGTGCAGCACTTGGCGCACGCGGGTCACGTCGCCCAGCACCCAGCAAGGGGAGGGCAGATCGATGCGCGACGCGAACTCCAGCCCCTTCTCGTCGCAGCGCACCAGATAAAGGTCGCACAGTTCGTCCAATTCGGCGGCCAGGTCGAACGGTGCCTCCTCCAGCTCGACCCGGCCCGCCTCGATGCGCGAGACGTCGAGCAGGTCGTTGATGAGGCGCAGAAGGTGCTCGCCCGAGTGTTCGATGAGGCCCAGCCGGTGCTGCAGCGCCGGGTCCGGATGCTCGGCGCGCGCCAGCCGGGTGAGCCCGAGGATGCCGTGCAGCGGCGTGCGGAACTCATGGCTCATCGTGGCCAGGAACTGGCTTTTCACCGCGCTTTGCCTGTGCGCTAGGGCCAGGGCCTGCGCGCGCTCGGCGGCGATGCGGTCAGTGAGGAAACGCAGCCGGAACACTTCCGCCAGCCGCCTCTCGGAGCGCCTGGCACTCGACAGCAGCATCCCGAGGATCATCAGCAAGCCCATGCCGGCGAACAACCCGAAGTCATCGGCGCGCGCAAGCAGCGCCAGCGCCGCGGGCGCAATCATGGGCACCACGTAGGCGGCCGTCGCCGCCAACCGCACCTGCAACCCGAAGGTGGCCACCGAGGCCACGCACGACAGGCTGGCCGCCACGACCGGGACCAACTCGGTGTGCCCGCCCATGACCCGCACGCCGCCCAGGCCCCAGCAGGCGCCGTCCACCGCCAGCAGCGCCACCGTCCAGCGGTGCCACACCGCCTGCGACGGACGCCCGCTCACCCGGTACAGGTGGGCCAATAGGGTGCGCGGCAGCACCACGGCCACCTTCAGCACCACCCACAGCAACACCTCATGCTGCGGCACCAAGCCGCTGACATGCGAGGCCAGGAACAGCGCGAACACCGTCGCCACCACCGTGCCGACGGTGGAGTGCGCGAAGATCATGCGCAGCTGCTCGCCCGCGACCTGGCCGGCGAGCTCCGGGTCGGAAGCGTCGCCCGGCGGCGGGTCTTGGCCTGTGGCAGGGGTGGAAGATGCGGGTTGCGTCATTCGAAAAACGTGCGAAGTGTTCCGCAAGCGCGTCGGGCAGGATATCCCCAGGTCAGTCCCACGAGCGGGCCCAGACACGGCGCTCAAGGCAATGGGTCACGCTCTGCGGTGCGAGCTGCGGCGGGGAAAAAAGGCCGTGCGGCGAAGGCCGGGCACGTCGCTTGCCCAGCGTGGGCCGGCTCCGTATGGCGAGCCGCAACGACAGAAAGGACTTCACCATGGAACGCAAGGACAGCAGCAGCTCAAGCAGCAGCAGCAAGTCGCAGGGGAAAGAGTCCAACAACAAGTCCAAGGCCCAGAAAACCAGCAGCGAGCGCGCCACGTCGACCCCCAAGAAGAACCCCGCCAAGCGCGAGCAGCAAGGCGGCGGTTCCCGCTCACCCGCGCCGGCGCGGCGCACCCGCCTGGCGGTGCGCCGCCCCACATTTCCGAGACGCCTGGGATGCCAGCGCAGCAGGAGCTGTTCGGGCTGGCGCTTCCCGAAGGCTTCGAATACCAAGAGGATTTCGTGAGCGCCGCCGAGGAAGCGGCGCTGCTCACGGCCATCGCTGCCCTGCCGCTGGCCGAGGCGCGCTACAAGGGCTACACCGCACGCCGTCGCATCGCCAGTTTCGGCAGCAGCTATGACTTCGACGACAACCGCCTGCAGCCGGCGGAGCCGCTGCCCGGCTTCCTGCTGCCGCTGCGCGAGCGCGCGGCCGAATGGGC
>CBFHAS010000201.1:0-5067 GCA_965653625.1 uncultured Burkholderiaceae bacterium
TGCGTATTTCGGCGCATCGTGACCGCTGATTTCGGCATCGTGACCGCGCATTTCGGACATCGTGACCGACCTTCAATTTCGGCTCATCGTGACCGAGCGTTTCGGTGTCGTGACCGCCCATTTCGGCGATCGTGACCGCCGTGGCGGCGCCCCGCAATAGCGGCGCCGGTCCCGCCGGCAGTGCTGCGTAGAGAACGCAACCCCGGGTCTCCTACCCTCGACGGCTTTTTTTGCCATCGAGCCGCGGATGCCCAAGCAACAACTCTCTCTACGCATGATCAAAGATGTCCTCCGCCTGAAGTGGCACGCGCAGCTCTCACACGAGCAAGTCGCCGCCACGTTGAAGATCTCCAAGGGCGTCGTCGCCAAGTACGTGGGCCTGGCCACCGCCGCGGGTCTGAACTGGGACACCGTCCAGGACTGGAGCGAACAGCAGCTCTGGACGGCCCTTCAACCCCGCTCGGCGGCTTCGCTGCCCATCGTCGTGCCCGACTGGGGTCGCATCCACCGTGAGCTCGATCGCAAGGGCGTCACGCTGATGCTGCTGTGGCAGGAATACGTGGCCGCCCACCCGCAGGGCCGCACCTGGCGCTACACGCAGTTCTGCGAGCACTACAAGGCCTTCGCCGCCACGCTCAAGCGTTCGATGCGCCAGCACCGGCGCGCCGGGGAGAAGATGTTCATCGACTACGCCGGCTCCACGGTGGCGCTGAGCGACGGCGCCCGCGCCCAGATCTTCGTCTCGGCCATGGCCGCGTCCAGCTGTGTGTTCGCCTGCGCGACGCCCACGCAGCGCTTGGACGATTGGATCGAGGGCATGGTGCGGGCACTGCACTTCTACCAAGGTGTGCCGGCGCTCGTCGTGCCCGACAACGCGACGGCCGTGATCGCCTGCGCCGACCGCTACGAGCCGCGCGCCAACGACACGGTGCAGGACTTCGCCCGCTACTACGGCACGTCGGTGCTCCCAGCGCGCCCGCGTTCGCCAAAGGACAAAGCCGCCGCAGAAAGTTCGGTCCAGGTGATCGGTCGATGGGTGCTGGCGCGGCTACGCCATCACCGCTTCGACACCGTCGCGCAGGTGGACGCGGCTATCGCCCGACTGCTGCCCAGCGTGAACGAGCGGCCCTTCCAGAAGCTGCCCGGCAGCCGCGCCAGCGTGTTCGCCGAACTGGATGCGCCCGCGCTGATGCCGCTGCCGCCACAGCGCTACGAGCTCGCACGCTTCAAGACGGTGAAGGTCCACATCGACTATCACATCGAGGTCGATGGCCACCGCTACAGCGTGCCCCACGCACTGGTGGGGCAGACGCTGGAGGCACGGCTCACGAAGCACGGCGTGGAGCTGCTGCTGCGCGGCCAGCGGGTTGCCGCCCATGTGCGCAACGACCGGCGCGGCAGCTACACCACGGTCGAAGCTCACATGCCTGCGGCGCACCGGGCGCAGCTGCAATGGACGCCCCAGCGCCTGATCGAGTGGGGCCAGCAGATCGGCATGGCCTGCGGCGAACTCGTCACCCGGCTGCTGCAGACCTACAAGCATCCGGAGCATGGTTACCGCTCCTGCCTGGGACTGCTGAGCCTGTCGCGGCGCTACGGCCGTGAGCGGCTGGAGGCGGCGTGCGAACGCGCCCTGGCGCTGGGGACCGTGCGCTACCGGCACGTGCGCGACCTGCTGGCCAACAACCGCGATCTCCTCGCCCAGGAGGCGCCCGCCGAATGGACCAGTCCCGTCCACGCCAATGTGCGCGGCCCGGACTACTACCAATGAGGCGATCTGCCGTGACGCCTTCGCCCCCTGCAAACCACCGAACTCTGACCCCCATGCTCAACAACGCCACCATCGCCCAACTGCGCTCCCTCAAACTCCAAGGCTTCGCCGACGCGCTGCAACAGCAGCACGAGCAAGCCGACTGCCTGGGTCTGTCCTTCGATGAACGCCTGGCTCTGCTGGTCGAACGGGAGGTCCACGCTCGCGGTGACCGCAAGCGCACCCGGCTGCTGCAGAGGGCTCAGCTGAAGTACATGACCGCGACGCTGGAGGATGCGAGCTTCCAGGGCATCCGCGGCATCGATCGCTCGGCGTTGATGGGCCTGGCGCTGTCCACGTGGATCGAGCGTGGCGAGACGATCTGCTTCGCCGGCGCCACCGGGCTGGGAAAGACGTGGCTGGCCTGCGCGCTGGCGCAATACGCCTGCCGCCAGGGCCACTCGGCGCTGTACCTGCGCGTGCCGCGCCTGGCCGAGGAGCTGCGCATCCTGCACGGCGCGGGCAGCTTCCGGCGCTGGCTGCAGCAGTTGGCCAAGGTGGATGTGCTGGTCTTGGATGATTGGGGAACAGGCGCCATTGACGCTGCGACCCGGGCCGACCTGCTGGAGATCGTCGACGACCGCAGCGCCCAGCGGGCCACGATCATCACGCATCAACTCCCCATTGAGCACTGGCACGCGTGGCTGGGTGACCCGACTGTTGCAGACGCGATCCTCGATCGCTTGATGCAGCACTGCCGGCGCTTCACGCTCGACGGTGAATCCCGCCGCACGGGACGCAACGCTGGTATGGCAAACAAGTCGAATAAGACAACTCAGGAGGCCAATTCTTGACCTGACCCCACGCCGCCTACCCTAGACTCCACCCTCTACGCAACACCTGCCGCCGCACCGGCGGTCACGATCGCCGAAACGGGCGGTCACGATACCGAAACGACATTTACCGACGCCCTCAGCGGCGTCGGTCACGATGGCCGAAATGACCGGTCACGTTCGCCGAAATACGCACATACTCATGCATCCACGAGTTGCCTCCAGCGCCCTCCAGCGTTTCATCGTCGGTTCGGAACGTCAGCATGGGCGACACGGAACGGCCGTTCGCCTTGAAGCCTGCGACGTCGTCCAAAACCGAAGTCACCGCAAATGCAATGCTCCCGGTAAGTTGTTCAACCAGGTCCTCCGGTGCGTCGACTTTCTCAAGCTCGCCTTTGATGGCCCTGATGAGCTCGGCCGTCAATGCTTGCTGAAGACCATCGAACGATTCTGTGGAAATCACCTTCATTCTTACACCACCGATTCTGAGGATGTACTGTGCACTTCGGAAACCCCCCAGGCCCTTGAATCGGGCCAGATTCTGACTGTTGCCGCAAGGTCCGGTCTTGGCCGACTGTAGCCGGATGCGTTGTCGTCGAGAAGGGCCCAAACCGGCTGTACGCATTGCTCTTAAGCAGGCATTCAAACGCTCCATCGGACTAGGTTTTTGTGCCTCACTTCCGCCAAGAGGCCGAAAGCGAATGGATCCTGGACTGCCGCATTCACGGTTGCGGTGCATGGGCTGTGAGGTCCGTGGCCCATCGGGCGCCACCTGATGCATTCCTGATTCAGTGAAAATCAGGTGCCATGTTGTGGAGCAAATAGGATCTTCACCGAGTCCAAGAAATGAAGCTTCTCGGGTGCCTTCGTGCTGAGGCTCCGTCCGCCATCATCTTCGCGTCTGATGTTTGAGTTTCCCGACTCCAGTTGATTGGCTAGCCACTCAAGGAACGTTGCCACAGAGCTTGCAACTACGAACTTCTCATCTTCATCTCGACCGAAGTTGATGACCTGCCCAAACGTCCCGCGTGGTCCAGGGTCCAGGTCAACCCCGAGGTGGCTTCCGCCGTAGTCATATGCGAACGGAATCCAGTACTCGTTCGCGTAGATCTCCTTGACGGCGCCGGCCATTGCCGACTTCGAGAACATGCTCGCGCCCTTCATGTCCTCAGGCGAGGTGTCTTCAACGATTTTTTTCCAAGCCGCCCAATGGCTCCTCGCGTCCGCGATCGGCAAGAAGATCAGGCCGTAGAAGGGGCCGGTGTTGATAGCCCCTCTCTGCCCATCATGCGCCCTGTATAGATCCTTGAAGCACTCGGGAAGGGCCTTGCCTACCTGGACCTCAAACTCGGCGATGACATCTTCTGCGCATCCCGGCGCAAGGTCCGCGTGCAGCTCTGGAAGATTAATCTCCAACCATTTTTCAAGTCGCTCCATCGACGTCTTCATCGCAAATTTTCTCGAGGTTTTGCTATTGATAGAGTCCCTGCGTTGAGCGCGGGCGTTATAGGTTGTTTCAGGAGAAGACGCTTCGAACTTCCGGTTCTGGCCGCTCGCGCGTAAAGACCCCGTACCGCCAAAGAAACACACACACAGCTATTCCCGTAATCATTCCGATTCCTCCTGCCATCTCAGTCTGAACGACGAGTTTGCCGGCTTCATTCCTTGCGAAGCCATGCCATGGAAAGACCCGTTCGCGGTCTTCTGGGCCCTGCACTCTGATGAAACCGAGTGTCAAGATGGCGAACACAAGCAGTCCAAAGATATTTGCGATGGCCTCCCCGAAGATAAGGAGGAAGACGCCGGCGACGATGGATACAACAATCTCGGGATTGCTAGGCATTTTCAGCAAGACTCCTTTCGCTGCTCTGTTGGAGTTCTGAGACTACCAGTCAGTGCGCACGGGCTTCGGGAGCTGGAGTCGAAAGTCCGCAGTTGGCCGACTGTAGCCTCCCGCGCGGCCAACGAAAAGAGGCCCCAAGTGGTCCTCATTATTTCCAAATGTCGGGTGCTCAGAAGCGACGTACTGGGTTGAAGGCTAAGCCCATCATATTGGGCGACATGCTCTTCAAGGTTGAGTTAGGCGGTGCCGTCGTACTTCTCCTTCAACTCGAAGTACACCCGCTTGCAATGCTCGTAGTAGTTCTGCTCGTCATCCGCTCTTTGCCGAGCCGGCTCCCCGCTTTGGACAGGATCTGCTGCAGCGACTTCGATGACCTCCAAGGACACCTTGTCTCCCGGTTTGAGGTCGTGGGCCTCAAACCAGACTAGATGGTCGTCCTGGATACCGGGGCCCCGCGAAGTAAGCCCACCAAGACGGAGGTGAATGTCAACGTCGTCGACGGCTCTGTGAGGGCGGCTTGCAGACCCAAGCTTGCCAACAGCAGTGATGGTTGTCGTCAGAACACCCAAATCATCTGCCCCTCCAATTGCTGGCTGCTGATCGTTAAGTTGGACTCGAAATGCAAGCATGCTGTGCCTTGT
>CBFHAS010000202.1:0-5058 GCA_965653625.1 uncultured Burkholderiaceae bacterium
CCAGTCGCTGGACGCGCGGCTCGCCCCGGCAAGGCGCGAACGCGTGGCGCGGCCGCGCGAGGCGCCGCCCCGGCCCGGCGGCGCGAGACCGCACGCCGGGCCTGAGCACCGCGGCAGGCCGCCGCGGCGCTGACGGGCGCCTATTCCGCCGCGATCGCGCCGGCATGGGCACGGCGGTTGCTGGCCAGCCCACGAATGCACGGCACGGAGAGGCACATGAATGCCAGCGAGACGTGGGGCGTGTTGAAGAAGGCGGTGTCCGGGTGGGTGGAACACCGCGCATGGAGCGAAGGCGCCGCGTTGTCGTACTACACGGCGTTCTCGATCGCACCGCTGCTGCTGATCGTGATTTCGGTGGCAGGCCTGGTCTTCGGTCAGGACGCCGCACGGGGCGCGCTGGTGCAGCAGCTGCAAGGCATGGTGAGCGAGGACGCCGCGCGCGCCGTTGAAGAGCTGCTGGCAAGTGCGTCGGAGCCGGCCGAAGGCATCATCTCCACGCTGATCGGCGTGGCGCTGCTGGTGGTGGGTGCCACCACCGTGCTGGCCGAGTTGCAGACCGCCCTGGACACCATCTGGCAGGCGCCCGAACGTGACCGGCCCGGCGGCGTGTGGGGCTTCATCCGCTCGCGCATCGTCACCTTGGGCATGGTCCTGGGGATCGGCTTCCTGCTGCTCGTGTCGCTGGTTGTGAGCACGGCAATCACCGCCTTGGGCCGCTTTTGGGATCCGATGTTCGGTGGCTGGGAGGCGCTCGCCACGGTGTTCAACCTGCTGGTGAGCTTTGCGCTGGTGACCTCGCTCTTCGCGATGATCTACAAGTTCCTGCCGCACGTGCGCGTTCGCTGGCATGACGTGTGGGTGGGTGCTGCTGTCACCGCCCTGCTGTTCACCGTGGGCAAGTACCTGATCGGGCTGTACATCGGCAAGGGCGCCGTGGCTTCCGGCTTCGGCGCCGCCGGCTCGCTGGTGGTGTTGCTGGTGTGGGTGTACTACTCCGCGCAGATCTTCCTGTTGGGAGCGGAATTCACGGCGGTCTACGCGCGCACGCATGGCTCGCTGCGCGATCAAGCTGTCGGTGCGCGGGCTGCGGGTGTGGAGTCGGGGCCGCCGCGACCTGCGGTGGCAACCTCTGCCGCGCGGACTGCCGCGCCCACACCGCATGCGCCAAGGGGCGCGGGTTTCGCGGCGGGCGCGGCGCATGCCAGCCACGCCGCACCCCGCGCCACACCCCGAGCAGTTGCGGCCGTGGCGCCGCAGCCGCCAGGCACCGTGTCGACGCGGCCCCATGGCCTGCTGGCAAGACTGCGTGATCGACTGGAGAGCCACCCAGTTCCGTGGGTGGGCGGCGCCATGCTGGCAGGCGCCGCATCAGCCGCGATGGCCGGCGCCTTGATGCGTCACCGCCGGGGCGAGCCACTCGCGCAGCGCAGGCCGCCTGCGGAACGCCGCCGCATCGCGCGCCGCCACCGGTCGGTGTTGTGGGGGCCGATAGTTGCAGCTTTGATGCGCAAGACGAGCGAGCTCACCCGCTGAACTCACCTCGCTGCGCCTGCCGCTCCTCCCAGGCACGCAGCTCGGCGAAATAGCGCTCCCTCTGCGCGCCATAGATGTCGAAGATGCACGGCTCGCAGCCGTTGCCGCAGCAGGCATCGAGATCCGGCTGAATGGGCTCGATGGGGCGAGGGTCGTTTTCGGGAAGGTCGGGCATGGCGGCCATTCGTACGTGCACGCGAAATGATCGCTCGTCGGCCGCTCCCCCACCGCACGCAGGGAAAGACCCGCAACGTCACCGCTGCAGCAGGTGCCCCACCTTGCCCATGGCCAGATGGGCGGCGGCCGTGCGCGTTTCCACGCCCAGCTTCTCGTAGACGTGCTCCAGGTGCTTCTTCACCGTGGCCGGGCTGGAGCCGAGGATGTCGCCGATGTCGCGGTTGGTCTTGCCCTGGGTCACCCAGTACAGCACTTCGGCCTCGCGCAGCGTGAGACGGAATGCCTGCACCATGGCTTCGACCACCGCGGTGTCGGAGATCTCGCGCATGACGATGAGCCAGTCCTCGTCGCTGGTGCGGTTCTGCAGCGTCAGCACCAGTTGGCGCGAGCCCTTCACCACCGCCAGCGGCCGGGGCGCCTGGCCCTGTTCGGCGAGCGCCGACTGGCTCTGAAGCCATTGCAGCAACGCCACAGACACCTGCTGCGACGCTGCCACGGGGGCATCGTCGAAGTAGTCGTGCAGCAGGTTGCGCGCGAGTGGCGTCTGCCACACCGCGCGTCCGCTGCCAATGTGGATGGCCATGGTGGCGTGGCCGAAGGCATCGAGCGCATTGCGAGCTTGCCTGGCTTGGCGGGCACCTTGCATGTGCACAGACATACGTGCCAACACCTCGCGCGGGCGGATCGGTTTGGTCACGTAGTCCACGCCGCCGGCCTGGAAGGCTGTGACCACGTGCTCGGTGTCCGTGAGGCCGGTCATGAACACGATGGGGATGTGCGCGGTGTCCGGCCCGGCCTTCAGCCGGCGGGCCACTTCGAAGCCGTCCAAGCCGGGCATCACTGCATCGAGCAGCACGATGTCGGGCAGCGCCTGCGTAGCGCGCTGCAGCGCGGCCTCGCCGCTGGTGGCCACCAGCACGGCATAGCCGGCTTCATCGAGCGCGTCGTGCAGCAGGGAGAGGTTGTCGGGCACGTCGTCCACTATGAGCACGACATCCGCGGCGCTGCGGTCCAGAGCGGGCGTCATGCCCGCGGCCACGGGGAGTTCATTCGACAGGGCGTGCATCGCGTGCCTTTCGTAGGAGACCGGTCATCGCATCGAGCTGGAACTGGCGCGCCAGGCCACGCAGCTGGGCCACGAACGGGGCGCAGGCGGGCGTCTCGGCCTCGATGGCATCGAGCAGCTTCAAAATGCCGCGGAAGTAGCCGAGGTCGACCATCTCCTGCAACTCGCGCAGGCGCGTCTCGCTCGGAGGAACCCATGCCTCGCCCGCAGCTCTCGGCGTTGCAGGCGGGGCGACGGGCTGCGGCGCATGCAACCATTCGAGCGCCAGCGCGCGCCCCAGCCAATCGAGCAAGTCGGTTTTGCGCACGGGCTTCACGACGAAGTCCTCCGGCGTGATGCCCACGTCGTTGTCCAGGCCCTTGTCGAAGGCGTTGGCGGAGACGATGGCCACGGGTGCGCGCGAAAGCCCCTGCGCGCGCATGCGGCGAATGGTTTCCCATCCATCGATGCCCGGCATGGCGAGGTCCATGAGGATGGCGTCGGGCTGGCTTTCAGCCAGCAGCGCCAGGCACTCGTGGCCCGATGCGGCGCGGCGCACATCGAAGCCCAGCGGCGTCAACACGTTGACGAGGAGGTCGCGGTCGACTTCCTCGTTGTCGACCACGAGCACGCTGCGCCGCTCGCCGGTGTAGCCGATGCGCTGCAGGCGGGGCAGCTCGCGCTCCGCCTCGACGCGCACCTCGGGCACGAACAGGCGGATGCGAAACAGCGTGCCGGCACCTGGCGTGCTGTGCACCGTGATCTCGCCGCCCATCAGGTCGGTGAGCATCTTGCTGATGGTGAGCCCGAGCCCCGTGCCGGCACCCGACGTGCTGCCGCTGGCCGAGCCGCGCGCGAAGGGCTCGAAGATGCGTTCGATCTCGCCGGGCGCGATGCCGGGGCCCGTGTCTTCGATCTCGAACACTGCCATCTCGCGCGCATGGCTGGCGCGGAACACCACGTGTCCGGAAGAGGTGAACTTCACTGCGTTGCCCAGCACGTTGATGAGCACCTGGCGCACGCGCTTCTCGTCGGCACGCACCACCTCGGGCAGCGTGCCGTTCACCTCGTGGCGGAATGCGAGGCCCTTGCCGGCCGCTTGCAGCTCGAACATGCGCACGATCTGTTGCACGCCCTCGGCGAAGCGCAACGGCTTCACGTCGAGCGTGAGCTTGCCGCCTTCAATGCGCGCAATGTCGAGCGTGCCCTCGATGAGCGAGAGGAGGTGGTCGCCCCCGCGACGGATCACGCTCACGGCCTGCTTGCGGTGCGGCGGCACGCTTTCGTCCTCGTCGAGCAGCTGGGCGTAGCCGATGATGCTGTTGAGCGGCGTGCGCAGCTCGTGGCTGATGGCCGAGATGTAGCGACTCTTGGCCCGGTTGGCCTGCTCGGCGGTGCGCTTGGCGTGCTGCAGCGCCTCGTCGGTGCGCTGGTGCGATTCGATCTCGTGGCGCAGCGCGCACGCCTGCTCATTGAGCGCCTGCGTCTGGCGGTTGCTCTCTTCCTGCGCGACCTGCCGGCTGTGATGCGTGAGCACCAGCCACCAAGTGACGATGGCCGACAGGATCACGAGGGTGGCATAGACCTTCATGAAGCCCAGCCCCACGGCCTGGGCGATGGCCTCGCGCGCGGCGTCGGGCATGTCGAGCAGCTGACGCAGCTCGTGAAGGTAGACGGCGTAGAACAGCAGGCCCAGCGCGGGCACAAGGGCCGACATGAGCAGCAGGTAGCGTCCCAGTTCGGTATCCAGCCGGCGCCACCACCCCGCCGGCAGCAGCGCGCGCGCCGCCGCCTGCCACTGGGCCGACCAGCTCGCGTGGGGCTTGCACATGTCGCTGCAGCGCGCGTCCAGCGAGCAGCACAGCGAGCAGATGTGGCCGAGATAGGCCGGGCAATACGCCATGTCGTCGGACTCGTACTCGCGTTCGCAGATGGTGCAGTGCTGCAGGACGGGTGCGGATGGCGTGGGTGCGGATGGCGTGGGTGCGGATGGCGTGGGTGCGGATGGCGTGGGTGTGGCTGGCGTGGGTGTGGCTGGCGCGGGTGGCGGAGTGGGGCTCGCCAACCCACTCTCCGTTCGCACTGAGCTTGTCGAAGTGCCCGCATGCGTTCGCGCAGGGGCTTCGACAGGCTCAGCCCGAACGGAAGGGAGGAATACCGTGTCGGGAGGAAGGCGCGCGTGTCGATTCCCCTGGTTCGTTCGCGCTGAGCCTGTCGAAGCGCCCGACACCCACCCACCGCCCGTTCGCGCTGAGCCTGTCGAAGCGCCCGGCCCCCCCCCACCCCCCCGTCGCGCGCGCAGA
>CBFHAS010000203.1:0-5002 GCA_965653625.1 uncultured Burkholderiaceae bacterium
GCGGGCTCGTGGCCGCCCCAACGGGCGAGCGCGCCCGTTGGTCTTCCTTCGTGTGGGTGGAGGATGTCGAGGCCTCCTATGCCGCGGCGCGGGCCGCGGGGGCCCGTGGCGCGATGCCGCCCACCGACTTCCCTCCGGTGGGACGCGGCGCAACCTTCCTCGACCCCACTGGCGCCGAGCTGAGCCTGTGGCGCAGCCACCAGGCCGACCGCGCTGATGCAGACCACACGCCCATGGGCGACTGGTACTGGAACGAGCTGTGGACACCCGACGCCAAAAGGGCGGTGGCGTTCTACGAGCAGGTGCTGGGCTACACGCATGATGAGATGGACATGGGTGAGCAAGGCACCTACTACCTGCTCAAGAGTCAGGATCAGTTGCGCGGCGGCGTATTCCAGTCACCCGACGAACGCACGCCGCCCATGTGGATGCCCTACGTGCATGTACCCGACTGCGACGCCATCGCGGCGCTGGCCGTGAAGCAGGGCGCCGCCATGTTCATGCCGCCCACCGACGTGACGGGCGTGGGCCGCATCGCGGCGATGTTCGATCCGCAAGGCGCCGCCCTCGCCTTCATCAAGGGCGTGCCCGGCGCAGGCATGTAGGCCGCGCTTGCGCATTCCGTTGCGCAGTCAGTACGCCGGGGGCGTGCGCGCCTGGGTGATGGGCTGCGCACGGTCCATGCGGTCCTCCAGCTCGCCGAGGTGGGCGCTCAGCGAGTTGCCCGTGTCCTCGAACTTGCGCCGCGTGCGCTGCTCCATCTCTTCGATGCGCGTAGTCAGCAGTGCACGCGTGTCGGCATGCATATCTTCGATGCGGCGCAGCTCCGCCGTGATGAAGCTGTGCAGTTGGGTAAAGCGCGAGGCCTCGGCTTTGTCCACCAGCTCGCGCTGCGCCTGCAGTTCGCGCGCGTGGCGACGCGAATCCATCAGCGCACTGCCCTGCAGGTAGATCAGGTAGCTCAGGCACATGGCGCCCAGCAGGATCACCACGCCCAGCATCACCAGCCCCACGGGCGCCTGCACCGTGCCGAACACCAGCGACAGCGTGGCCGGCGCCGTGAAAGCCGGCCAGTTCAGCAATGCAAACAGCACGGTCAAGGCCAGCACGATAAAGAGGAAGAGGGTGCGAAATCGCATGACGTTCTTCTTGGCAAACTGCGCGCCTGCCGGGGTGGGTTTACCCCCCCGCGCCACCCGGCTGCCCCAGCTCGAACAGCACCTGCCCCCAAACCAGCGGATCCGGCAGCCTTAGGGTGCTCACCATGCCTTTGAACTCGAGATCCGCGTTACCCACGATGGCCGCCATGCCCACCGCGGTAAGAAAGGTGTCCGTCTGTGCATCGCCCGCGCCGACCGAATGCGCCAGGTCGATGCCCAGGTGCTGCGCGATCCGGATGGCACCGTGCCGCTTGTCCACGCCGGCATGGGTGACGAAGCGCGTGCGCTCCGTGTGCTGGTAGGCCATGCGCCTGTCCTGGGGGGCATCGTCGAGCAAGAACACCAGGCACACCGGCGCTGCGGCCATGCGTTCGGCAACCGCCTGCACGGGGCCGGAGAACACCTCCGACGCGCTGCGATACCTGGCCGCCGTGGCTGCCACGCGTGAAGGATCGGGTGTCCAGAGCACCTCGCCGACGCGCCAGTCTCGCGGGTAGAAGAACATCAGCAGGTCCTCGGCGCCTTGCGCCACCGCGCCCTGCACGCCTTGCAGCAACTCGTCGATTTCGTCGGCGGAGAGCGGGAATGCCTCCAGTTCCTCGAACACCAGCACGCCCTCGGGCCCGGGCACGACGTGGCCGATCTGGCTGCCGTTGAGCGCCACCAGCGGAATCGCCTCGCCGGTGATGCGATACCACTCCCCAGCAAAGGCGGACAGCACGGATTGCGGAAACCGCATGGTGTTGATGATCACGCGACGCCCGCTATCGTGTACGCGCTTCAAGCCGTACTCGACGATGGGCGGAAGGATCACGCGGCCCTCGATCTCATGCACCGCCGTGCCGTCGAGGTCGGTCATCACCGCGCCGTGGCTCATGTAGCGGGATTGGCGCAGGAAGCTGTGGAGTTCGGCACGCACTGCATCCGCGTCCCAGGCGCGAGGGTCATGCATGACCAGCCGAGCGCAAACCATGTGCCTGCCGTCGCGCAGGCAGGCGCCGCCGCAGGAACACCACTTGCCAACCGGACGGCGTTGTTTGTCAGTCGGGGTGTCCACATGACTATTTATTCATCCCATCCCCTTGTCGCCTCCGCTTCGCGCGCAGCCCCGGGTCGCCGGGCCGGCCGCTGGATCGCCATCGCCGCCGCCACGACGGCCGTGCTGGCCGGCTGTGCCGTAGTGGTTCGGCGCCAGACGCAACGCGCCGAGCGCGATTTCCCACCCAAAGGCCGCTTCGTCACCATCCACGGTGTGCGGTTGCACTTCACCGTGCACGGCCGCGACGACCGCGCACAGACCGTCGTGCTGCTGCATGGCAACACCAGCTTGGGCGAGGACTTCCAGATCAGCGGGCTCACACAGCTGGCTGCCGAGCGATACCGCGTGGTCGTGTTCGACCGGCCTGGCTATGGCCACAGCGAACCGCCGCACGGGCGCCAGTGGACAGCCGAGGAACAAGCTGACCTGCTGCACGCCGCGCTGCGCCGCCTGGGAGTGGCCAATCCCATCGTGCTCGGCCACTCCTGGGGCGCGCTGGTCGCGCTCGCCATGGGCCTGCGCCATGCGCACGACGTGGGCAGCCTCGTGCTTGCCGCCGGCTACTACTTCCCCACCGTGCGGCTCGACGTGCCGTTATTGGCAGGCCCCGCCGTTCCCGGGATCGGCACGCTGATGCGCCACACGATTTCGCCGCTGCTCGGGCGGCTCGTGCTTCCTCTCATGATCAAGCGCATGTTTGCGCCGGCCCCGGTCACCGAGGCGTTCCGCCAGCGCTTTCCCGTCTGGATGGCGCTTCGGCCCTCGCAATTGCACGCCGAAGCGGCCGAGATGGCCGCCATGGCATCCACCACCCTGGCTCTGCGCGGCCGCTACACCAGTCTGCAGGTGCCCGCCGTACTGGTGGCCGGCGCGAGCGACCGGCATCTCAGTACCCGCTTCCACTCTGCCCGATTGCACCAGCGGCTGGAGCGAAGCTGGTTGCGGCTCGTCGAAGGCAGCGGCCACATGATCCACCACGTCGCGCCCGGTCAGGTGATGGCCGCCATCGACCAGGCGGCCGGCATGGTGTGGGACCGCCCCATGCTCCGGCGCCCCGCCTCCGGGCTGAAGGACGACAGGGCATCCGTGCGCCCCGCGCCCGTGGTGTCCGCCGCCTTCTCCGCGGAGGAGCAACCGGCCCGGGGCCGGAACGGCGTGACCACGGCGTGATGCCATCGTGTGAGATATACCGCGCAGGGCCGCTGAGCCCCTGTGAACCACGACAGCGTCGCGGTTATCGTGCAGGCATGAGACCGCACGACAGCCGAACCCCATGCCTGCCAAGCACAGGGCCCCGCGCGCAGATGGTGCAGCACGCCTGCGCCATGTTGGTCATCGGCGAGCTGCTGCCCGGCTCGTACCGCCCCCTGCGGGCCGATGTCAAGGCGCTGGAGCGCTTCTCGGAACTCATGGCACGCAAGGGCTGGCCGGCCCATGTGTCGGCCATGGCCTTTGACCGCATCTACGCGCGCGAACGCTTCACATTCGCGCTTCGCCATGGCGGCCGCGACCTGGCCGCGCTGGCCGGTGCGCTGATGGCCAGCCACCGCGCCGACATCCCTCGCGCCGCTTCCTGAAGCTCCGCCCCCCCGCATACCGCAGCGGGGAACGCGGCTTGCTGCATGCAACGAAGGGCATCGCGCCCGTGCATGCAACAGGAGTCCGCCATGAACCCACGTGCAGACGATCTTCAACGCCACGTCGGCGAGGCCGACACCGCGCCGGTTGAAGCGCACGACCCCGATTTCGCCTTCGCCCGCTGGCGCGAGGCGCACCTGCAAGAGATCGACGAGGACTATCGCGCCTGGCGTGCCACCAACGAACGGCACTTCCCTGAAGACTTCGAGGGCTGGCGGCGCGAACGCCGCGTGCAGGAAAGGTCCGCCGCAGGCCTGCCGCTCGCATCGCCTCGCGAAGGCGCTGAGCCCGTCGAAGACACCGAGATGCATTTCGAGCGCTCTTAAACGCTCGGCAGCCCTCGCGGACTGAGGTTTGCGCACCGGCCGCCTTGCGGCTGCAGCGTTGTCGCCCTATCGTGGCCTGACACGACACGCAAGGAGATCGACGCATGCATCGCCTGCCCGGCAAGTTCGTCTGGTTCGAGCACATCTCGAATGACATCCCGGCCGCCCGCAACTTCTACGACCCGCTGTTCCACTGGCACACCGAAGCGCTTCCCATGGGGGCGGGGCAATACCCGATGGTCATGAACCGCGGCCAGGGCATCGGCGGCTTTCGCGGCACGCTGGACGCGCCACGTCCCTATTGGCTGCCTTACCTCTCGGTGGACGACGTCGACACCACCTTCGAAGCCGCGCTGGATGCCGGCGCGCATGCGGTGCATGCGCCTGCCGACCTGCCCGTGGGGCGCACAGCCACGCTGGCCGACCCCAGCGGCGCGGTATTCGCACTGTGGGCCGACGCAGAGGGCGACCGCCCTGATGTGTCGCCTCTGCCAGCGGGCGACTGGTACTGGAACGAGCTTTGGACCCGCGACGACATGGGGGCACTGGCCTTCTACCAGCAGGTGTTCGGCTACGCGCACGACAGCATGGACCTCGGCCCCCACGGCACCTACTTCGTGCTCCGCAAGCACGGGCTCGCTCGCGCTGGCCTGATGCGTTCGGCCGAGCCGCGCGCGCCTTCGATGTGGCTGCCCTATGTGGCGGTACACGACTGCGATGCGACCGCACAGCACGCGCTCGGCCTGGGCGGGCAGGTGCTGAGCGGCCCGCGCAACAGCCCCGGCCTCGGCCGCTTCGCGGTACTGGCCGACCCGGTGGGCGCGGCCATCGCCAGCGGC
>CBFHAS010000204.1:0-4907 GCA_965653625.1 uncultured Burkholderiaceae bacterium
AGGATGTTGGTCTGGAACGCGATGCCGTCGATCACGCCGATGATGTCGGCGATCTTCCTGGCGCAGGCCTGGATGCCGTCCATCGTGGTGACGACCTGTGCGACGACGTCGCCGCCACGATGGGCCACCGCTGACGCGGCGGTGGCGAGTTGGTTGGCCGTGGACGCCGAGTCGGCTGACTGCCGCACGTTGCCGGTGAGTTGGCCGATTGCACCGACGGTCTGCTGCAGGCTGGCCGCCGCCTGCTCGGTGCGCTGGCTCAGGTCGAGGTTGCCGGCGGCCACCTCGTTGCTGGCGGTCTGAATGCTCTCGGCGCTGGCACGCACCTCTGCCACGATGCGACGCAGGGCCACGGTCATCTGCTGCAGCGACTGCAGCGTTCGCGCGGCCTCATCCTGGCCTTGGACACTCACGTCGTGGGTCAGATCCCCGGCAGCGATGCGCGTGGCCTGAGCTTGCGCCTCAGCCAGCGGCTTCACGATGGAGCGGGTAAGGGTGAAAGCCATCAGGACGTCCAGCGCCACGGCGACCACCACGACCAAGCCGAGAGCCAGAGCTACCTTGGCCACGAGTTGCGCCACCCCGGACTGAATGTCGCGCACGACCGAATCCAGGTTCTTCTGGTGCGCGGCGAACCCGGCTTCCAAGGCAGCGAAGGCTGCGTTCACCGGCCCCATCGCTTCTTGGGCCTCCTTGGCGTCGGGAAAGCGCGAACCGGCCAAATCCTTGTAGAACGCCTCGAAGGCGGTGTGGTAGGCACCGATGCGGCTGGCAATCGCATCGACCTCTGCAAACGACTGGGTACCGTCCAGATTGCCGCGGACCTCGGCCAGCTCGCGCCGGCTGTCATTCAGAGCGGCCACCCACATTTTCTTGTGCTGCGTGATGGCGTCAGTGTCAAGGTTGTGGGCAACCATGGTCTGCTCCTCCACGCGGGCACGCAAGGCGGCACGCAGCGCGAGGCTCGAATGGTCACGCAGCGGTTGCACCTGGTTGATGAGGGTCTCCAGTGACCTGCGTGCGTTGATGACGCCGAGGCCCCCGGCCACGGCGACCGCGAGGAGCGGCAGGAGCATCAAGCCGAAGGCGGCCAGGAGCCGATGGCGAATGGACGGCATGGTCATCACTCTGACTCCCCCCTGGAGCATTGATGGACGGAAGTTCGGAACTACCCACCGTTGGTCCTGCTTCGGAACATTTGTCGGATCCTTAATCCAGAGCAATGGGCCATGTGAAGATTGCAGGATTTGACGTGTCCGACTTAACGCTGGATGCGATTTCTCAATTGGATGGAGCTCCCCGACCCAACCTGGGTAACAAAATGCGTTTACTCCACTTCCGGCAGGCACCATGCGCATTCGATCGAGTCTTCTGCCACTTCTTCTAATTGCCTTGCTTGCCGCGTCCGTCGATGCTCGGGCTGGTGAAGTGCTCGATCGCATTCGCAGAACCGGCAAGGTCACCATTGCCCACCGCGATTCCTCGATTCCCTTTTCCTACGCGCTGCCGGACAAGAAGCCCGTGGGCTATGCCGTGGACTTGTGCTTGCGTATCGTCGACGCGCTGAAGAAAAAGCTGAATCAGCCCATTACGGTCAACTACCTGCCTGTGACGCCGGCAAACCGCATTGCCGCCATCGCGGAAGGACGCGCCGATCTCGAATGCGGCTCCACCACGAACAACGCCGAGCGCCGCAAGACGGTGGCTTTCACCGTTCCTCACTACATCACCGGCGCACGCTACCTTGTACGCGCCGACAGCAACATCAAGGATTTGAGCGGCTTCGAAGGCAAGCGGCTGGTGTCATCGAAAGGAACCACGCCACTGAAGGCCATCAACCAGCTCAACCGCGAACGGCTGCTTCGCATCACGGTAATCGAAGCGCCGGATCATGCGCGCGCCATTGAAATGGTGGCAACAGGACAAGCCGATGGTTTCGTCATGGACGACGTGTTGCTCTATGGACTGATTGCCGGTCAGCCGGATCCGGCGAAATTCAAGGTGGTCGGCAAGTTCCTCACCATCGAAGCGCTGGCCATCATGCTGTCCAAGCATGATGCGGCGTTCAAGAAGATGGTCGACGACGAAATGAAGCGTCTGATTGCCACGCACGAGGCGCAGGCGCTGTATGCGCGTTGGTTCGAGACGCCGATTCCGCCCAACGGCGGAAATCTCAACATGAGCATGAGCTACCTGTTGAAGGACTTCTGGCGCTACCCGACAGACCAGGTTCCAGACTGACGGCACAGCCGCTGACGACGTGCGTCGTCACACGAATCGGGTTCTTCAGATCGGGAAAGCGGTCAGAAGCGCAGCCTCAGGCCCGCGGCCAGGCTGTTGCCGCGGGCCTCGCCGCTTACGCGGTCGTTCATGTAGATGGCGTATGCGTCAGTGCGCCGGGACAGCGCATGGTCGTAGCCCAGGCTCACGGTGGTGTGCGAGGGCTCGATGCCCGCCGAGCGGGCGCGCGCGTAGCCGTACTGCGCCAGCACGCGCCCGGCACCCAACGGCAGTGCCGCACCCAGTCCCCAGATCTCCGTGCGGCTGCCGGAGAGATCCCGGGTGTGGATGCGGGTGTATTGGCCGTACAACTTCACCAGTGTCAGGTCGTAGGAAAGCCCCGCCTGCCAGGTGTCCTGCCGGGCAAATCCAGCCGGCAGCGCCGGCGACGGCGGCGAGATGCCTTCGCCATGGCGTACGCGCTGCCAGGCGAGCACGGTGCTCAGGGGCCCCTTTTCGTACGCGAGACTCACGCCGTAATTGGTGCCGCGCGAGCCGGTCGCGCCCTCGCCGAGGGCGGCAATGACGTGCTGGCTGAAGCCGTTGCCGTCCTCGTCGCCGCTGGCGTAGGCGATGGAGTTGTTCCAGGCGTTGTCGCCGAAAAACGGCAGCAGTGCCGGCGTGAACACCTGTCGCACGCTGGGTGAGAACGCATACGAATCGCCGAGGGCGTTGAACTGCAGCGTCGACATGAACAGCGGCGTGGTGTTGCGCCCGAGCACGGTGGTGCCGAATGCGCCCGACAGGCCGACGTAGGCGTCGCGTGCCCAGAAGGCATCGCCGTCGAACCGGCCGGTGCGACCGTTGTCCAGCCGCAGGTAGTGTTCGAACGCGAAGCGCGCCTTCAACCCGCCGCCGAGATCATCGCTGCCGCGCACGCCGATGAAGCTGGTGCTCATGCTGCCGCTGTCCACCCGCCAGTCGGCCGGCGCGCCCGAGTTTTGGAAGCGGCCGGCAGACACGTCCAGCAGGCCATGCAGCTGCAGTTCCTGCGCCGCCGCGGCGCTCGCCGCGGCGAGGCAGGCGGCAGTCAGCGCCGTGCGCAGCATGGGGAAACGGGACATCGGGAAGCTCCTTGGGATGGTGTGGCGCCAGCATCGCAGTGCGCGGCCGGCCGGAATTCTGCGCCGCGGTCGGACCCGCCGATTTTCCGACGCATCAGGACAAGGTCGTTTCGTCCGCGCCACAGTGTGCGGGGCCCGCACGCCCGTAATTCCCGCAGAATGCGCCGCCGAGTTTGGGGTGAGAGGAAAGCGATGGAACTCTCGATCAACGGTGAGCGGCGCCAGCTGCCCGATGCTGAGGTTGCGCCCGACATGCCCTTGCTGTGGGCCCTGCGCGACGTGCTTCATCTCACGGGCACCAAGTTCGGCTGCGGCGTTGCCGCCTGCGGCGCCTGCACCGTGCATGTGGATGGCCAGGCGATGCGCTCGTGCGTGGTGCCGCTCGCCGCCGTGGCGGGCAAGGCGGTGCACACCATCGAGTCCTTGGGCGGCCCCGGCCGTCCGCATGTGCTGCAGCGCGCCTGGGTGGCGCACCAGGTGCCTCAATGCGGCTACTGCCAGAGCGGCATGCTCATGGCCGCGGCCGCGCTGCTGGCGGCGAACCCGGCGCCCAGCGATGCCGACATCGACGCGGCCATCACCAACCTCTGCCGTTGCGGCACCTACCCGCGCATCCGCCAAGCCATCAAGACCGCGGCGCACGAGCTGCGAGGCACGAAACACCCGGCGGGCTCGCCCGGCACGGTGAGGTCGGTATGAGGCGCCGCACATTGCTGCTGGCAGGTGCTGGCGGCGCGGGTGCACTCCTGGTGGGGTGGAGCCTCTTGCCGCCGCGCGGGCGCGTGGGCCGCGCGAGCCTGCTGCCTGCGCTGGAAGGCGAGGTCAGCCTCAACGGCTGGATCAAGATCGGGCAGGACGGCCGCGTCATGCTCGCGATGAACCGCAGCGAGATGGGCCAGGGCGTACACACCGCGCTCGCCATGCTCGCGGCCGAGGAGCTCGACGTGCCCTTGGCCAGCGTGCAACTGGTGCCCGCGGGCCACGACACCCTGTATGGCAATGTGGCCGCGTCGGTCGCCGCGCTGCCCATCGACCCGCGTCTGGCGCAGCCCGGCCAGGAAGATGCGTGGGTTCGCGCCGACCGCTGGCTGATGCGCAAGGGCGCGCGCACGCTGGGCATCAACGTGACCGGCAGTTCTTCCAGCGTGGCCGATGCCTGGGATCCGCTGCGCCGCGCCGCCGCCATCGCGCGCGGTCAGCTCCTGGGCGCGGCGTCACTGCGCTGGCGATTGCCCATGGCCGAGCTGACCGTGGAGGACGGCGTGGTGAGCCACCCTTCGGGCATGAGGGCTCATTACGGCGAGCTCGCCGCCCAGGCCGCCGCCACGCGGCCGGGCGCCGCGCAGCCCAAGCCGCCCTCCGAGTGGCGGCTCATCGGTCGCAGTGCGCCGCGGCTGGACGTGCCGGCCAAAAGCGAGGGGCGCGCGGAGTTTGGTATCGATGTGCGCCTGCCCGGCCTGCTGTTCGCCGCCGTGCGACACGCGCCGCAGATCGGCGGCGCGTGGGCTGAAGTCGATGCCGACGCGGTGCTCTCGCGGTCCGGGGTGGAACGGCTGGTGCGCT
>CBFHAS010000205.1:0-4855 GCA_965653625.1 uncultured Burkholderiaceae bacterium
GCTCCGTTCGCCCTGAGCCCGTCGAAGGGCCGTCGCCAAGGACCATCGATCCCCCGATCGCCCTGAGCTTGTCGAAGGGCTGCGCACTCCGACCCAGGGCTTTCGAGACGCTGAGCCTGTCCTTTTCGACAGGCTCAGGACGAAAGGTGCTGAGAACGCCCGGCGCCCCGTCCTTCGACAGAGATAAGCCGCTACTCCACCGCCCCCGCCGTGCACTGCGTCGTGCTGCGCGCCAACCCGCGCTGATCGGTCGGCGGGCAATTGCGTCCGGCCCCACGCAACGGGCTCGCGGACGAAGGCCGTGCCGTCGGCGTGGGCCCGCCATTCGCGGCCAGTGCACCGAGCTGCGGGTCCGCGAACACGATGCCGTTCACGCACGCCGTGTCCGCGGCGCCGCCCACCACGCGGTAGCGCGGCCACTGCATGTTGTAGGAGCCGCTCGCGGGCGTGAAGTAGCACTGCATCGGCGAGCCGCCGTCCGCCGTCACGTTATTGGCGAACACCGTGTTGTAGACGGGGAAGTTCATGTTTCCGGCCACCGCCGCGGCAAAGTAGCCCTGGCCTGCGCTCGACTTGTTGCCGGTGAAGGTGGCGTTGCGGATCACGCCCGTGGCGTTCATGCTGCTGAGCATCAGCGCCCCGCCGATGCCCGCGGTGGCTTCATTGCCCGCGAAGGTGCTGTTGACCATGTCGAGCCGGCTCGAATGGAACTGCGCCGCGCCCGCGGCGCGCGCCACGTTCGCGCTGAAGGTCGAAGCGCGCACCTCCAGCGGGTTCTGGTTCATGAGGAACAAGGCGCCGCCCTGCTTGGCGCGATTGCCCTGGAACAGCGAGCGGTCGATGGTGAAGCGCCGCGGCGACACGTTCGCCGTGCGTCCAATGGCGCCGGCCAGCTCGTTGGCGCGGTTGTCCACGAACTTCGAGCCGCACACCATGATGTCGGTGTCGTCCTTGCCGTCGATGCCGATGGCGCCGCCGCTGCCCCCGGCGCCGCCCTGGTTGGGGTGGCCCAGGCCGGGACAGCCCATGGCCGCGCCGCCGTAGGTGTTCTGGCCCGTGCCGTTCGCGACATTGCCTGTGAACACGCTGTTGTAGAAGCCGCCGTCGCTTTGCAGCAGGCCGACCGCGCCATGGTTGGAGCCGCTGTTGCCGTCGAAGGTGGAGCCGACGATGGTCACGTCGAGCGAGCCCAGCGCGTGGATGGCGCCGCCGCCCACGTCCGGTCCCGGTGTGGCTGCCTTGTTGTTGCGGAAGGCCGAATCGATCACCCACAACTTCGCGTCCCTCACCTGGATCGCGCCGCCGGAACCTTCGGTATAGCCGTAGGCGCAGGCCGGGTTGGACGGGTCGGGCGGTACGTATTTCGTGCCCGCGGCACGGCCGTTGGCGAAGGTGAGGCGCTGCACCTTGAGCCCGTAGGTGTTCGTGCGGTAGTTCGGCCGCACCAGGCTGAAGATGCGCGTGGTGCCGCCGCCGTCCAGCGTGACCTTGTGGCCGCCGTCGATGACGATGTTGCGGTCGGTCGGGATGTCGATGGTGCGCGTGATCGGAATCGTCACGGGCTCGGCGCCGCAGTTGAAGGTCACCATTGAATGCGAGGCGACGGCCGAGCGCAGGGCCGCCTCGGTGCAGCTTTGCGGCGTGCCCGTGCCCACGCTGGGCGCCACGCTGGAGGTGCTGGCCAAGCTGATGGGTGGCGTGCAGATGCGCGCAGTCGTGGGTGCTGCGGTCGTACTGGCTGCCAGCTCGCATTGCTTGACGACGCCGTAGGCCGGGTCACCGCCGAAGAACGCGTTGGTGCACTGCCCGCTGTTCGTGACGGATTTGGTGAGCCACGATAAGCCCGCGCCATAGCGCACCGTCTGCGAACCGTTGACCGTGAACGATTGCCCTTCGGCGGCGATCCTGGTCCACGTGGTCGTCTGCGCAATGGCGGGGAGGGTGACAGCGGCCAGCAGGGCAGGCACGAGTCGGACAAGGGCAGCGCGAGGCAGATGGATGTACGGCATGAAGCGGTCGCGATGGGGTGCAGAGGGCCGGCGGTCAAGGCAGGCATCGAAGTGCCGCGGATCTTAGGAAGCGAGTCCCGCGGCGTCCTGCCTTTGGTCGAACGCATACACCTGTTGCATCGGTCCTTACATCAGGGGCCGATCCCCGTCAGCTTGTGCCGCGCTTGGTTTGGCGGGATCCGACGCATCCGGTCCATCAAGGAAACGCCGGGACGCTCCCCGGTTTCCCTGACCCCCTTCGCGGGGCCTGACGCGAAGCGGCAGGTCTGGGGGCGCTCAAAACGCCAGAGCGGTCGGTGTCTTCCTCATCGCGCAAACGGCCGCGTATGTCTACAGTAGGGCGGCGGACGGGCTCGCGGCGGCGCCCCGGCACGGCCCGCCGCCCAGGAGACATGCCGTGACCGACCTCTCAGCCGAATACAAGGCCCTGGCCCAGTACCGCCCGACGCACAAGATCCGCTTCGTCACGGCGGCCTCGCTGTTCGACGGCCACGATGCGGCGATCAACATCATGCGGCGCATCCTCATCAGCATGGGTGCGGAGGTGATCCATCTCGGCCACAACCGCTCGGTGGAGGAGGTGGTGACCGCCGCGCTGCAGGAAGACGTGCAAGGCATCGCCGTGAGTTCGTACCAGGGCGGGCACGTCGAGTACTTCAAGTACATGGTCGACCTGCTCAAGGCCCGCGGCGGCGCGCACATTCAGGTCTTCGGCGGCGGCGGTGGAGTCATCGTGCCGGCGGAGATCGCCGAGCTGCAGGCTTACGGCGTGGCGCGCATCTACAGCCCGGAGGATGGCCAGCGCATGGGCCTGCCCGGGATGATCGGCGAGATGCTGATGCGCTGCGACGGCGATCTTTCCGGCTACGCGCCCAAGCGACTCGAAGCCATCGAAGGCGGCAGCCCCGCCGCGTGGCGCGCGCTGGCGCAGCTCATCACTGCCCTGGAGAACGGACGTGCTGCCGAGCCGCTGAAGACCGAACTGCACGAGAAGGCGACGTCGCTGCGCGTGCCGGTGATCGGCATCACGGGCACCGGGGGTGCGGGCAAGTCCAGCCTCACCGACGAGTTGATCCGCCGCCTGAGGCTCGACCAGGACGACCGGCTGACCATGGCGGTGATCAGCATCGATCCCTCACGGCGCAGGAGCGGCGGGGCCTTGCTGGGCGACCGCATCAGGATGAATGCCATCTCCGGCGGCGCAAGCAGGGTCTACATGCGCAGCCTCGCCACGCGCGACACCGGCCGCGAGATCAGCCCCGCGCTGCCCGACGTGCTGGCCGCCTGCAAGGTGGCGGGCTTCGATCTCATCATCGTCGAGACCTCGGGCATAGGCCAGGGCGATGCGGCCATCGTGCCGCTGGTGGACGTGCCGGTGTACGTGATGACGCCCGAGTACGGCGCGGCCAGCCAGCTGGAGAAGATCGACATGCTCGACTTCGCCGAGTTCGTGGTCATCAACAAGTTCGACCGCAAGGGCGCGGCCGATGCGCTGCGTGACGTGGCCAAGCAGGTGCAGCGCAACCGCGAGGCCTTCGGCGCCCAGCCCGAGGACATGCCGGTGTTCGGCACCATGGCCAGCCGCTTCAACGACGATGGCGTGACGGCGCTCTATCAGGCGCTGCAATCGCGGCTGGCCCCGCTGGGCCTGCCGGTGCGTGAGGGCCGCCTGCCGGTGGTGCACACCCGCCACAGCACGCACCAGGTGCCGATCGTGCCGCCGTCGCGTGTGCGCTACCTGGCCGACATCGCAGACACGGTGCGCGGCTACAAGCAGCGCTCGCGTGAACAGGCCCGGCTGGCGCGCGAGGCACAGCAGCTGCGCGAAAGCGCCCGCATGCTGAGCGATTCGGGCGAGGAGCCGAACGCGGTGCAAGCGCTGCAGGCGCTGGCCGGCGAGCGCGAGGCGGGGCTCGATGGGCATGCGCGCAAGCTGCTCGCCATGTGGCCGCAGATGCGCCGGGCCTACGCCGGCGACGAGTACGTGGTGAAGATCCGCGACAAGGAGATCCGCACCGCGCTCACGCACACCACACTGTCAGGCCAGAAGATCAGAAAGGTGGCGCTGCCACCGTACGAAGACCACGGCGAGCTGCTGCGGTGGCTGCTGCTGGAAAACGTGCCGGGCTCGTTTCCCTACACCGCGGGCACCTTCGCCTTCAAGCGCGAAAACGAAGATCCCACGCGCATGTTCGCCGGCGAGGGCGACGCTTTCCGCACCAATCGCCGCTTCAAGCTGCTGTCCGAGGGCATGCCGGCCAAGCGCCTGTCGACGGCCTTCGACAGCGTCACGCTTTACGGCCACGACCCCGACCTGCGGCCCGACATCTACGGCAAGGTGGGCAACGCGGGCGTGTCCATCGCCACGCTCGACGACATGAAGGTGCTGTATTCAGGCTTCGACCTGTGCAGCCCGAGCACGAGCGTGTCGATGACCATCAACGGCCCGGCACCCACGATCCTCGCGATGTTCATGAACACCGCCATCGACCAGCAACTGGAGAAGTTCGCCGTCGACAACGGGCGCGAGCCCACCGACGACGAGGCGGCCAAGATCCGCGCCTGGGTGCTGTGCAATGTGCGCGGCACCGTGCAGGCCGACATCCTGAAGGAAGACCAGGGGCAGAACACCTGCATCTTCTCCACCGAGTTCAGCCTCAAGGTGATGGGCGACATCCAGCAGTACTTCGTGCACCACAACGTGCGCAACTTCTACTCGGTGTCCATCTCCGGCTACCACATCGCCGAGGCCGGGGCCAACCCGATCAGCCAGCTGGCCTTCACGCTGTCCAACGGCTTCACCTTCGTGGAGGCGTACCTCGCGCGCGGCATGCACGTCGACGACT
>CBFHAS010000206.1:0-4766 GCA_965653625.1 uncultured Burkholderiaceae bacterium
CGCCGAAACCCCCGCCCCCGGCGCCGACGCCCCGCGCGCAACCTGAGCCCGACGCACAGATCGCCATCGAGAAGGCGCGGCGCGAAGAGACCGAGCGCCGCAGGAAAGACGAGGCGGAGAAGCTGGCCGAGAAGCGCAAGAAGGAAGAAGCCGAGAAGCTCGCCGAGAAGCGAAAGCAGGAGCAGGAAGAGGAGCGCCGGCTGGAACGCGAGGAACAGCAGCGCGCCGAACTGCGCCGCAAGAACCTTGAGCGGATGATGGCCCAGGCCGGCAACGGCCCGCCCTCCTCCACCGGCTCGGCGGAGCGCAGCGCAGGGCCGTCGGCCGGCTATGCGGGCCGCATCAAGGCGCGCATCAAGCCCAACATCGTCTTCACCGACACGCCCAGCGGCAACCCGCTGGCCGAGGTCGAGGTACGCCTCGCGCCCGATGGCACCATCGTCGGCCAGCGGCTCGCCAAGAGCAGCGGCCTGCCCGAGTGGGACGAAGCCGTGCAGCGCGCCATTGAACGCACGCAGGTGCTGCCGCGCGACATCGATGGTCGCGTCCCGCCCACCATGGTGATCGCGTTCCGGCCGCACGACTGAGCCAGCCACGCTGCGGGCGCATTGAGGTTTCCGTAAGTCACGACAACCCCCGATCCGTTCGCACTTGACCGCGTACATCCGCGGGCTGCCGATGGCGTTCGATCCCGTGTTCGACTTGCGACACCTGAAGCGTTCGCGGCTGGAGTTCTCCTCCGATGTGGCCCGGCTGCTGCCGATCTACGGACGCGCGCGGGGCACGGGCCGACCCGGGTTGATCTACTTCAACCGTGCCGGCGAGCCGCTGATGTTCGACCCGCTGCACAAGCAAGATCGCAAGAAGAACGCCCACCGGGTGCTGTTTGGACCGACTGGGGCGGGCAAGTCGGCCGCGTGCGCACACGACTTGATGCTGCAGATGGCCGTGCACCGGCCGCGCCTCTTCCTGCTGGAGGTGGGCGGCTCGTTCACGCTGCTGGGCGAGCACTTCCGAAAGTACGGGTTGACGGTGAACCAGGTGACGCTGTCGGCCGACTCGGACATCTCGCTGCCGCCGTTCGCCGACGCGTACAAGATGCTTGACCAGATTCGGCGGCCCGAGCTCACCATCCACGAGGACGACATGCCCGCCGACGACGGCGATGGCGATCCGCCCGACGAGGACGAGAAGCGCGACATCCTCGGCGAGCTGGAAATCGCCGCGCGCGTGATGATCACCGGCGGCGATGAGCGCGAGAACGCCAAGTTGACGCGCGCGGACCGCTATCTCATCCGCCTGGCCATCATCGAAGCCGCGAAGAAGGCACGTGCCGCCGGCCAGCCGCAGCTGCTGACCGAGAACGTGGCCGACGAGCTGCGCACAGTCTCGGCCGACCGCTCTCTGCCCGAGGGCAGGCGGATGCGCGCCGTCGAGATGGGCGACGGGATGAAGCTGTTCTGCGACGGCCTCGCCGGCAAGTTCTTCAACCGTTGCGGCACGCCTTGGCCCGACGTTGACGTGACCATCGTCGACCTCAGCATCTTCGCGCGCGAGGGATACGAGGACCAGCTGACAGTCGCCTTCCTCTCGTTCATGAACCACATCCACGCGCTGGTGGTATCGCGCCAACACGAGGCACGGCAGACCCTCGTGCCGGTGGACGAAGCGCACATCATCACGGCCAGCCCGCTGCTGTCGCCGTACCTCACGAAGATCAGCAAGATGTGGCGCAAGCTCGGCACCTGGCTGTGGCTGCTGACGCAGAACCTGGGTGACTTCCCCGACGCGGCGCGCCGCATGCTCAGCATGATGGAGTGGTGGACCTGCCTGACCCTTCCGCTGGACGAGGTGGAGCAGGTCAAGCGGTTCCGCAACCTGAGCGCGGAGACGGTGAACCTCCTGCTTTCGGCGCGCAAGGAGCCGGGCAAGTACACCGAGGGCGTGGTCCTCACGGACACCTTCGAGGCGCTGTTTCGCAACGTGCCGCCAGCGCTCGCGCTCGCGCTGGCGATGACCGAGAAGCACGAGAAGGCACAGCGCGCGGACATCATGCGGCAGCACGGCTGCAGCGAACTCGAGGCCGCGTACCGCGTCGCCGAGCTCATCGAGGCGGCCAGGGGATGAACATGGCGATTCACCGCGCCCTACTCGCCATCGGTGCCGTGTTCGCGTTGCATGGCGTCCAGGTCCGTGCGGCCGAGCCTGCCGTCGAGGTGTTCACGCTCAGCACGCTGCCGGTGACGAACGCGCGAGACGCCACCGTTCACTACATGGATGCGATCGCGCTGCTCGAACAGCACTTGTCGCTGAGCCTGCCGCCGGACCCCGCCCGCGCGCAGCAGCTGGTGGTCCAGCGCATGAAGGCGCTCGGGCCCGGGCTTGAATCACGCGCTCGAGCCGGAGCCGCCGGGCTGGCACGTGTCGCACAGCTCGGCATTCAGCGCGCGCCGGCAATCGTGTTCGACGGCAAGTGGGCCGTGTACGGCACCACCGACGTCGATGCCGCTCGGCGGCTCTTCGCGCGACTCGCCCCTATCGAGAGGCGATAGCCGTGCCGCACCTGCGACCCCGGACCGGGCGGGCCCTCACCACTGCCGCACTGCTTGCGCCCCTTTGGGCCTTTGGGCAAGCCGACGGCACCACGACAGCCCAGATCCTCGCCGATACGGCGTCGGCCGCGCCATCGTGCGCGTCGTGGCGCCCCTCGGGCACATGCTTCTGGCTGCGCTGTGGCTTCTGGGGCTGCAGCGTTCGCACGTCGCTGCGTGTAAGCCACTACAACCCGGACGCGGTTGTCTCGGCCTTCCATGAAGGGGCGTTGCATCCCTGGCTCGACGCAGGCCAAACTCTGGAACGCAACCTGCGCAGCGCGGCGACCGAACTCGTCGGGATGCCAATCGACTCGGCCGGCACGCGCACCCGCGACGACGGGCGCGACCGCGCGCGCATGTTCCGCGACGTCGACGTGATCGGCCACCCCGGCGGCTTGCTGTCGCTGCCCGGCGTCGGGGGGACGGTGCCGATGATGTGCCCGACCACGGTGCGGCCGTTCCAGCCGTACTTCAGCTCTTACATGGATGCGCTCGCCTGGCGCTCGCTGCTGCAGGTGGAGTGGATGTACCCCGCGTCATTCATCCCCGGCATGCGCGAGATCGGCGCTTGGCCGACAAACAGCTGGGGCGCGGTGTACCCACGCGACGGCAACGTGACGCAGCAGCATCCGGTGAAGGCCGCGGCCGTGCTGGCACAGCGAGCCGGCGACATCACGACACGCACCGGCCAGCCCCACGTCTATCTGCCGCTGCCCACGGGTGGCCGCCGCATGGTGGGCAACGTCATGGTGTGGCTGCCACCGCCGCTGATGGAGCGCGACGCCGCCACCGGCAAGTGGCAGATGCTGACGCCCCTTGCGCAGCGCTCGTGCGAAGCCTTCGGCGCCAACGACACGCTGCTGAGCGCGTCATGGGGAGACGGCCGCACGTCAGGCAGCGGCGGCTACGCGTTCAACCTGTGGCGGCCCTACAGCTGCTGCTCGCGCGCCGGGCACACCTTCCTCGGTGCGGTGACCTTCTGAGGATCCTGCGATGAAGCGATCGATGACAAAGCTGGCGAGCGCCGCCGTCGCCTGCACGCTGGCGGGAACGGCAGCAGCCCAGACGGTGGTGCCGGGCGACAAGTCCCTCCTCTACTACAGGATCGGTGGTGGCGAGCCCGTCTCACGCCCGGCGAATCCCGCTGCCACGACGCTGCGGATCGGCCTGGGCGGCGCGGCGCGCCTGAACTACAGCTGCGGTCGCTTCGACGGCGCCGTGACGATCCAGAACCTGATGAACGGGTTCGCCTCCCTCGGCACGACGGTGACGGGGGCCGTGCGCTCGGGCATTGCGGCGCTGCCGCTGTACGTGTTGCAGCGCGCATCGCCTGGCCTGTACGAGCTATTCCAGACCTACCAGAAGAAGGCCGAGGCCGAGTGGAACATCGCGCTCAAGAGCTGCGAGGAGATGGAGGCGCAGATCAAGCAAGGCGGCGATCCGTACGCCGAGTGGCTCACGATGGCCAAGGGCGAGGGTTGGAAGGAGGTGTCGCGAACCACGCGCGACGCCGTGGTCGCCAAGCAGCGGGTCGAGTCTGGTGGTGGCACCAGCGGCCTCACCTGGATTGGCGGCGCCAAGCGCGGTGGCCGCAACCAGGGCGCGATCGAAGTGATTCGAGACGTGATGCAGGCCGGCTACAACGTGACGATGAACCGGCCGCCAGCGGCCCCGGCCACCACGGTGTTCCCGCCAACGACCAAACTCGCGGCGGCGTTTGCGTCGCCAAGCGTTGCCGCGGATTGGGCAGTGTCTGTGATCGGCGACAAACAGATCTCGCTGTGCGATGAGGTGGGTTGCCAGGCCAAGGCCTCGACGCCCGGCGGTGGCTTGCTGCCGAAGCACGAGCTGGAAAGGTCGACCGCCGAGACGCAACTTCAGACGGCGGTCAGCGCCGCCGCTCCGACCTATGCCGACCTCGAGCGCGCCTCGGCGCCCGGCGTCGCGATCACGCGCGAGTTGTCGACGCGCTGCGCTCGCTCGGGCCCGCCGAGCGGCAATTCGCGCTGGCGCGCTTGTCGATGGAAGTGGCGCAAGCCCGCGTGGTGGACAAGGCCCTGATGGTGCGCAACCTCTTGCTCACCGGCGGCGGTGTGCCCGAAGCCGCGTGGGAGCCGGCAATCGGGATAGGGGCCGGTCAGTACTGACCGGACCCCTCCCACACCACCCGGC
>CBFHAS010000207.1:0-4765 GCA_965653625.1 uncultured Burkholderiaceae bacterium
GAATCACCTGCACGCGCCTCTCGTGCCGCGCATCCGGCGACAGCGATCTCATGTCGGTTGTCTGCATCGCACCGACATGATGGCGCATTCGAGAATTTCAAGTGCGTTCGTGCCGGATCAAATAACCACGGTGTTGCGCTTCGGCCTTGAAACCGCCCAGCATCTGCGCGAAGACCTGCAACAGTTCTGTCGGGCGTTGATTGCACGCGGCCCGGTGCGGTGAGGATGCGGTAGAGGCGCGGATTGGCGAAAAAGGCGCCGACCTTGTTCTGGATCGGCGCGATCGAGTCCTTCTGGTATGGGTGGCTCCACTTCGGGAACTGCCAGACCAGAACGACCGCACTGGGCGGTTCTCGACGCGTGCGATGACCTCTTTGCGCTGTAAGCAGCCGGGCACGCCGGTGCGTCGATGAACCGCTTCGGGTCGCGAGTGCTAGTTCGACCCATCGGCAAGCAGGCTCTACGAGCAGCGTCCGCAGCACCTCCGATACCGGTCATCGGGGTTGACGCACCGTATCCGCAACGAATGACTGCAGGGTGGGCGAGACGGTGGTGAGTACCGGCCTCGGGTGGGCCTGCATCTGCGCCAGGATGGCGGCGATCCGCTGAACCCAGGGATGAGCGGTGCCGAGCGCTTTGCTGCCGGCTGACACTGCCTGCTGCAGTAGCTCGATCGCATCGGCCGGGTGACCGTCTTCCCACAGTGCGTAGGACACGTTGCGCATCGACATCAGCGTGTCGGGATGCGAATCGCCTAGCACTCGGCGCTGCGCGGCCACCATCTTCTCCTCCAACTCCCGCGCTGCGGACCGCTCACCCTGCCGCCTCAACGTTGCGGCCAGATTGCTCATCGCACTCAAGGTGGTCGGATGCGAATCGCCCAACACGCGGCGCAGCCCGGCCAGCACCTGCTCATGCATCACACGTGCCGTGGCCAAGTCGCCCTGGTCGTGCAGCATGACGGCCAGAGCGTTCACCGCAGTCAGGGTGTCCGGATGGGCCTCGCCGAGCACGTTGCGGCGTCCGTCCAGCACCCGCTCATACAGAGCCCGCGCTGCGAGTAGGTCACCCTGCGTGTGCAGGATGCCGGCCAAGTTGCCCATCGAAACCAGCGTGTCCGGGTGCGCATCGCCGAGGACGGGGCGGCGTGCGTCGAGCACCTGCTCCAGGAGCGCGCGGGCTGCGGGCAAGTCGCCCTGTTTGTGAAGGATGTCGGCCAGGCTGTGCATGGCGCGTAGCGTTTCCGGATGCGTTTCGCCCCGCATGCGGCGACGTGCATGCAGGACCTGCTCCAGAAGCGCTCGGGCTGCGGAAAGGTCGCCCTGTTCACGCATGGTGCCGGCCAGATTGAACATCGACACCAGCGTGTTCGGATCCGCCTCGCCCAGGTCTTCGCGATTGATGGTCCAGGCACGCTCGAACACGCGGCGCGATTCGGCATACAGGGACGGTCCGGCCGCCAAGTAGGTTGCCATGCGGTCCAGCACCCAGACCAGGCGCCTGCGGTCGACTTCGACTCTCAAGGAGACGCCGGGCCGCCCCAAGTTTCCTTGTCCCCCGCGGGGGGCCGGCTGGGCGCAGCGCGTGAGGCGGTCGATGTTCAACGCATGCGGCGCCAGGCTCGCGTAGATCCGCCAATGACTCGGCGATGCAGCATCATGTGGCAAGGCGAGCGCGATCAATCCCAGCAAGGTATCGGCGGCCTGGCTTCGTGCGGACACATGACGGCGGCGGGCCACCTCCTGCGTCAACCGATGCAACATCAACGCCGGCTCCGGCTGGTCATCCGGTCCGGGAATCAGGGCACGCTCGGCCAAGCCGAAAGCGCGCAGGGCCGCCACTGCCTTGTGCCACTGCATCGGGTCACGCGCCGCATCGGCCAGTGGCTGGGGCAATGCGTTGACCTGGCCGACGAACAGGCGTTCCGGAACAGGGTCAGGTGCGCAGAAGGCGAGCAGGCGCAGCAGCTGCGCGGTCGGCCCGTCGAGGCGCGGAAACGCGATCGATAGCGTGGCGAGCACCGAGCGCTCGTAGCCGCTGGCGACGCGCCCTTCGTCGAGCAGCACCGGCGCCGCGTCCTGGCTGCGCAGGAGGTTGGCATACGTGGCCGCGGTGCTGGCGGTTGCGTCGAGGTAGCCGCCAGCCTGCTCCAGCGCGAGCGGCAAGCCGCCGAGTGCGCTCGAAAGTTCGGCCAGCGCGGCCCGCTCACCCCTGGAAGGGTGCGTATCCGGCAGGCGCCGCATGAGGAAGTCGGCACCCTGTTCGGATGTCCATACCGCGATGGCCACCGGCTGTGCGATGCCGCTCCACGCCGGGTTGCGGGAGGTGATCAGTACGTGGTGGCCGCCTCGGTCGGGCAGCCAGCGGCGCAGCGCGGCCGGGTCTTCGGCGTTGTCGAACGCGAGCAGCCAAGCCTGCTCGCGCGCAATGCCTTCCAGCCAGCGTTTGAGCGCCGCGGCAGGTGGCTCGCCGTCGGTGATAGGGACGCCTGCGGCCCGGCAGCAACCGAGCGCGTCGCGTTGCAGGCTGTCGTCGGTCTCGGCGCGCAGCCACCACACGGCGGCATAGCGATCGCGGTGCTCGTGGCTGTATTTCAACGCGAGCTGCGTCTTGCCGACCCCGCCCATGCCGTGGATCGCCGCTGCCGACACTGCCGATGCGGCGGCCGGAGCACCGAGCGCCCGCGCGATCTCTCCGAGCTTGTCGTCCGGGTCACTGAAGTGCCTGCTCAGCGAATGCTCGATGACGTGGAACGGCTGCTCCGCGCCGGCCGGCACGCGAAAGCGCGGCGGTGGCACCCCGGGCACCGAGGCGATCAACCCACGGAGGCGAACGAACTGCGACTCCCAGTCGGCGTCGCTGCCGTGGAAGGCGTACATGTTCACTGCGAAAAGACCCGCTATGTCCTCGTGCAACGACGGGTGCAGGTCGTGAATCGATGGGGCGGCTGCGCCTCCGAGCAGTATGGGAATCACCGTCGGCCCGCCCGGGCTGGCTTGGCGACGCAGTGCTTGCGCCACCTCGCGACGCACGTAGTCCGTCTCAGGCAGGCCGGCGCGGCGGTTGATCTCGGAAATCCAGTCGGGACCGATCACTACAAGAATCACCTTCGAAGCCGCGACGGCGTCCGCCAGACGCTGCGGGAAGGTCTGCCCGGGCGGGATGGCGGCGGTGTCGTAGAAGAGGGCGCCGGCGTCGAACCAATGCGCAAGGCGGTCATGGAGCCGCCCGGCATGGCCGCCCCCGTCGGAGCGTCGGTAGCTGATGAAGATCTGCGCGCTCATGTTCCTCCCGAAGCTGCGCGTGTGGGTGTCGGAACGCGGGCGCAGGGTGCCCCGGGCGCGCGAGTCACGCAATCCCGAGTTCGCCGTGTGTGACGAAGGTCAGGATGCAGCAGGTCATGCCCTTGCTGGACCATCGAATCCGCCGAGCAGCGCGTCGGCGCTGCCGCCAGCCACGCGCGTGACGCCGCGAATTCGTCTGGTAGACGAGGCCGCTGATGCGACTTCCACGCCATGGGATAAGAACACGTGCTTACCACCTTGATCTGACTCGTCGCTCAAACTGGCCGGGCCGCCGACCCGCGCCCGGCGAAACCGACTCAGGGAGTTTTATGACGACGCTCAGATCGAAGTGGCGGCGCACGGCCGCGCTCACGACACTCTTCATCGCCTGCAGCCAGGCGAACGCCTACTACGTGTCGGGTGGGCAGATCCACGACGAGGCAGGCACCCGCGTCACGCTCAAGGGCGTGAACTGGTTTGGGTTCGAAACCGAGACACGGGTCGTGCACGGCCTGTGGACACGCAACTGGAAGGAGATGCTCGACCAGATGCAAGCAGCCGGCTTCAATGCGTTGCGCTTGCCGGTGTGTCCCGGCACGCTGCGCGGCGATGCCGTCAGCTCCATCGACTACGGCCGCAATGCCGATTTGCAAGGGCTCAACAGCCTGCAGGTGCTCGACAGGCTGGTGGCTGAGCTCGACCGGCGCGGCATGTACTTCGTGATCGACCACCACCGGCCCGACTGCAACGCCATCTCGGAGCTGTGGTACGTCGATGGCTACACGGAAGCGCAATGGATCGCCGACTTGCGCGCCGTCGCGAAGCGCTACAGGGGCTATGCGAGATTCCTCGGTATAGACCTGAAGAACGAGCCCCACGGACGCGCGACCTGGGGCACCGGCAACGCGGCCACCGATTGGAATCTGGCTGCGGAACGCGCTTCGCAGGCGGTGCTGGCGGAAGCGCCCGATGTGCTGGTGTTCGTGGAAGGCATCGGTGAGCAGAGTGCCTGCAGCACCACGCCGGGCTGGTGGTGGGGCGGCAACCTGGAGCCGCTGGCGTGCAAGGGCCTGAACATCCCGATGAACCGTCTGGTTCTCGCCCCCCACGTGTACGGGCCCGACGTCTACGGCCAGAGCTATTTCTACGCGAGCAACTTCCCGAGCAACATGCCCGCGATATGGGATGCGCACTTCGGCCGGTTCGCGAGCCTGGGTTACGCCATGGCCATCGGTGAGACCGGCGGCAAATACGGCACGGGGCAGCCGCAGGACAAGACCTTCCAGGACGCGCTGTTTGCCTGGCTCAAGACCAAGGGCATTACCAACGTCTTCTATTGGTCGTGGAATCCGAACAGCGGTGACACGGGCGGCATCCTCCAGGACGACTGGGTGTCGCTGAGACAGGACAAGCTCGCGATGCTTCGGGACTTCTGGAATGGCACCCCGTCTCCCGCGCCGGCACCCACACCTGCACCATCG
>CBFHAS010000208.1:0-4718 GCA_965653625.1 uncultured Burkholderiaceae bacterium
ATGGCCGAACAGCGCCGGATCGGCCGCACCCGGGGCAAGTCCGACCCAATCGACGCACTCGCGGTCGCCCGGGCCGCGCAGCGCGAGCCGAACCTGCCGGTCGCGTCCCACGACGAGGCGTCGCGGGAGTTGAAGTTGCTGGTCGACAGGCGTGAGGACCTGGTCAAACACCGCACCTCGACGATCAACCGGTTGCGTCGTTCGCTGGCATGAAACGCCTCCACCTTGCGCACCAGCACCACATCGAGGTCCGAAGATCCTCGGGCGGCAGCCACCACAGCCATGCCGTCGTGGTTGCCCGGGCAGGGCTGCCCGTCGACCATGATGTCGCCGGTCCAGCCGAAAGAACGATAAGCGAAGCCTTCGGGCAGCTGAAGCAGCGACAGGCCAGTCTCCAGGTCGCGCACCGGCGCGATCGGGCCGTACGGGCTGTCGCTCAGCGTAAAGCCGCCCGTCGTGGCAGCCTCGATTTGGCGCGCATGCAGCGCCTGCAACGTGCCACCGATGGAGCCGGCGACCAGTGTGGCGGAACCCTTGAGGAACAGCCGGCGCGAGGAGCCCTTCATGTCATGAACGCGGCCCGGATGGCGGTGGCGACCGACGCCAGCGATGTCGGTTCCAGCCCGCTCGGCTCAAGGGGAAGCGCCCCGCCCGCAAGGCCATGGTGCGCCTCCGTCGACCGCGTGTAGTAGGCGTCGCAGTGCCGGCATGACCCGCTCCGCGTCTTGCAGCAGCGGGTGGGACCACCATCACTTCAGGTGCCGGCCTCGCGAAAGATGGAGCAGCCTGAGCTGCGTGATGTTCGACGGAATCCATGGGGCTCCATGCCGCAACGCCCTAAATGACCTGGGCGCCCGGCGGTTGTTTCCGGGCCGATTCTGGCGCACCCGGGGCTCGCAGCCCCGGCATACCGGCATCCGCTCTTATGGACACGGTCGCCTTTCGAGTTCAACATAGTTCGTTGGCGCTGCTGATGACTGGCCGCGGCACAAAAGGCATGCAAACGCCGCACCCAAAGGCGGACGCGGTCGAAAGTCCGCTGCCTTCACTTCATGCGGGGTATAGCGGATGAAGGCGTGCATCGGGCGCTTGAGTGTCCTCGTCAACAACACAGGTCACCGGTGCCTGGGTCTACTGGCGGGCTTCGCCACCTGCCTGGCGGTGGCTCAGATTCAGGCGGGTGCCCTGCCACCCGCAGGCAAACAGCCCCCCGTCAGCTCCGCGGTCACGGTGGTGCAGCCGAGCGAAATCGTCCCGCCACGGCGTGTGCCCACATGCACTCCCGGTGACTGCCCCTTCCCAGGGAAACAGATCACGCTGTTGCTGCCCAATAGCGTGGTCGCAATGTCCTTCCCCGAGGTCAAGCAGGAGTTTGAAGCAGCCACCGGCGCAACGCTGAGGATCGTGCAGGTTGGGACCGTCGAGCTGTTCGACAACTTCCTATCCGACGTGACACAGCAAGCCGGCAAGTACGATGCCGTGTTGGCCAGCGCCTGGTGGCTGGGCGAGTTGGTTGAAGGCCGCCACATCGTCCCCTACGACCGGTACTTGAACGACCAGCGCTTTCCGAAGTGGGACATCGGCGATGTACTGCCCGCCCCGCGCACGCTGCTCTCCTACGGCGGGCGCAAGTACATGGTCGCCAACGACCATGACGGCCAGGTGCTCTACTACCGGCGCGACCTGCTGGCCGATCCGCAGCATCGATCCGAGTTTCGCCACCGCTACGGTTATGAGCTTCAGGCGCCCCGCGACTGGTCGCAGTTCCGGGACATCGCGCAGTACTTCAACGGGCGCGACCTCAACGGCGACGGCGTGCCCGATCACGGCATGGTGCTGCCGCTCAAGCCGGGCCTCCAGGGCATGTTTCATTACATGTCGCTCTCAGCACCCTTCGTCATTGGGCCGGGCAATCCCAAGCTTTACTGGTTCGACCCGCAGACCATGAAGCCCCTGATCGAAAGCCCGGGGCACGTGCGAGCCCTTCGTGTGCTCGTGGACCTGGTGCAGTTCGGACCCCGCGAAATGCTGGGCTGGGACGCCGGCGGCAGCTGGGACCATTTCATCGGCGGACGCGCGGCGCTCACGTTCAGCTGGGGCGACCTCGGCGCCCTGGCGCAGCAGAAAGGCAGCCGGGTCCGCGGCAACGTCGGTGCCGCACAAATGCCGGGCACGAACGAGTACTACGACATTGCCCAGTCCCGGTGGGTCAGGACCGACGCACGCAACCGGGTCGGCAATACCACCGGCGGCTCATGGGCCGGGGTCATCTCCCGGTATTCGAAGACCCCTGAGGCGGTCTACTTCCTGCTTGCTCTCATGGCAACCAAGGAAAAGTCCATGGTCTATGCTGCGCGCGGCTCAGATGGCATCGACGCCGGCCGCACCTACCACTTCCTGCCTCCGGACGGCAGCGCAGACATCGGCGGCTACCTGAGCGCGGGCTGGCACGAACTGGACGTGCATGAGTATCTGCATGCCTACTTCGAGAACTTCAGCAACGAGCTGCAGTTGCCCTTCCTGCGCATTCCCGGCACCTATGGCTACTGGCAGGCGCTCAATCGATACCTCGCCGAGGCGGCGGCCGGACAGGTCACGCCAGAAGCGGCATTGAAGGCCGCTTCGGTCAGCTTCGAGGAAATCACGCTGCGGCTAGGGCGCGAAGCTCAACGCCGTGCCTATCGGGGATCGCTCGGCTTCTGACGGCCGCCAGCGCACAAACTGTCGTGGGCCGCGCGCCATCCCGAGATTTGCAGCGCGCCATGCCAAAGGCAGCGATGAACCCGCTGCCTTTACCCCAGCTGAAGCGAATGCAGCTGGGGTCTGGTGTGTGGTGGAGCCGGGGGGAATTGAACCCCCGTCCGCAAGCCATCATTGGACAGTTCTACATGCGTAGCTGGCTGGTTTGGATTTGAGGGCAACGGTCGCGCAGCAGCACGCTACCGATACCCCGAGTCACTTGATTTAGCTCTGGGCTGAGTGACCCAGCTCAGAGCGAGCCCATGTGAATGACTTCGCAGCCTTCGGGTTGCCCCTCAGACCCGGCCCATCGGCCAACCGTTGCGAAGCTCGCCGGTGTTAAGCGGCGAGAGCGTACGAAGGTTCGTTCGCAGTTACTTTGATTCCAGTGGTTTTACGAGCGAACTGGTGCTCGGCATGCCCTGTTCCAACTCCGCACCCACGTCGAAACCAAGTCGGCCCCAGGAATCGGTTAGTTTAGGCCAAGCCCAAAAGGTTCAAGAGCTCGGCCGGGCAATGCACGATGTACTGTGCGCCCCAGGCCTCGATAGGCTCTCCCATTCCGAGGTAGCCCCATGCGGCCACCGCGGTGGCCATGCCGGCCGCCCGACCGGCCTGCACGTCGCGCGCATCGTCGCCCACGTAGAGGCACTGCGACGGATCAGCGCCTACCTGCCGTGCGGCTTCCAGCAGTGGAGCCGGGTGCGGCTTGGAGTGCGGGGTCGTGTCGCCTGCCACCACCGCCCGAGCGCGTTCCCGCAGACCCAGCGAGTGCACAAGCGGATGTGTGAAGCGTTCGGCCTTGTTGGTGACGATGCCCCACGGCTTGGCCCCACGGTCTAGCGCATCGAGCACCGGCACGACCGCCTCGAAGATGCGGGTCTGCTGCGTCATGCGCAGCTCGTAGCGGCGCAGGAAATCATCGCGCAGCGCGGGAAACTTTTCATGCTGGGGCCCGATGTCGAGCGCGACGCCAAGCATGCCGCGCGCGCCCGCTCCCACCACGGGGCGCAGCGATTCATAAGGCAGCGCAGGCAAGCCATGCGCGGCGCGAAGCTCGTTCGCCGCGCCGGCCAAGTCGGGCGCGCTGTCGATCAGCGTGCCATCCAGATCGAACAGCACGGCCTGGTAGGTATGGGCGCTCATGCGCTCTTACGGCAGGCCACGAGGTAGTTGACGCTGGTGTCATCCGACACGCGATACCGGCGGGTGAGCGGGCTGTAGCTCATGCCCCGCACCGCCTGCACATCAAGCCCGGCTTCGCGACACCACTTCGCCAGCTCGCTGGGGCGGATGAAGCGCGCGAACTCATGCGTTCCCTTGGGCAGCAATCCGAGCACGTGCTCCGCCCCCACGATGGCATACAGGAACGCCTTGGGATTGCGATGGATGGTGGAGAAGAACACCCGTCCGCCCGGCTTGACCAGCGTCGCGCAGGCGTGCACCACCGATGCGGGCTGGGGCACGTGCTCCAGCATTTCCATGCACGTCACCACGTCGAATTGACTGGGCGCCTCAACCGCAAGGACTTCAGCCGCCACTTCGCGGTACTCCACCGAAGGCGTGCACGCTTCCAGGGCATGCAGCTGGGCAACCTTGAGCGCCTTGCCGGCCAGGTCGATGCCCAGCACGCTCGCGCCCCGCCGCGACATTGCATCAGACAGGATGCCGCCACCACATCCCACGTCGAGTACACGTTTACCGGCCAGCCGGACGTACCGTTCGATCCAATCAAGGCGCAGCGGGTTGATGTCGTGCAGTGGCTTGAATTCGCTTTCAGCGTCCCACCAGCGATGAGCCTGTTCGCTGAACTTGGCCAGCTCCTGCGGATCCGCGTTGAGGGTCGAAGACATCCGGGCGATGTTACCCAATGGAAGCTGGGAGGACTGCCATCACTCCCGGGAAACTTGACCACTTGGCGCCCGATCGGGATAGGGGCCGGTCAGTACTGACCGGACCCCTCCCACACCACCCGGCAT
>CBFHAS010000209.1:0-4653 GCA_965653625.1 uncultured Burkholderiaceae bacterium
GTGTGCAGCAGGCCCGGGTGGTACGGGTCCTTGATGTTCTCCTGCATCAGCTTCCAGTTGCCCGGGATGCGCTGGCGGTTGTAGCCCAGGATCTTCAGCTTGCGGCCGTTGAACAGGCGGTCGAAGTACTTCAAGATCGTCGGGCCGAGGTATTCCTCGAACGGCTCGACGTCCGGGTCAAACGAGGCGAATACCACGCCACCGCGCGTGGCAACCTTCAGCTTGGTGAGGCCGTTCTCCTCGAGTTTGAAATCCGCCGGCATGCCGCCGAGCATGTGGCCATCCTGCCGCACGCCGCGGCGGAAAGGCACGCCGCGCAGGTCGCCCTCGCAGCTGTAGTTCCACTGGTGGTACGGGCAGGTGAAGCCCGACTTGCGCACGTTGCCGTTGCGCTCGCGGCAGAAGCGCATGCCGCGGTGCGCGCAGACGTTCTCGACGACGTTGATCGCGCCGTCGAGGCCGCGCACGAGGATCACCGAACGTTCGCCGACCACCGTGCGCTTGAAGTCGCCGGGCTCGGGGATCTCGGCTTCGAGGCCGACGTAGCACCAGTGGCCCTTGTAGAAGAATCGCTCGAGCTCGCGCCGGTAGAGCTCATCGTCGGTGTACGCGAGGAACGGGATCTGGTGCGTGCGCTCGCCAGGCCACTGCGGCTCGCGCGGGAACACGGTGATCGGCTGGCTCATGGCTTGTCTCCTGGAAGGCGTCCGGGCCGCGTCACGCTTCGACGCGCACCTCGATCTCACCGATGCCTGCGATCGCGCCGCGCATGGTGTCGCCCGGGACGACGGCGTTCACGCCCTCGGGCGTGCCGGTCATGATCAGATCGCCGGGCTCAAGCGCTTCGAATTCCGAAAGCACAGCGATGCACTCGGCCACCGACCAGATCAGCTTGGCGATGTCCGACGATTGGCGCGGCTGGCCGTTGACCTCCAGCGTGATCGCCGCCGCGTTCGGATGTCCGATGTCGCCCGCGCGGCACAGCGCGCCGATGGGCGCCGACAGCGCGAACGATTTGCCGAACTCCCAAGGCCGGCCCTTGTCGCGGGCTTCGAGCTGCAGGTCCCGGCGTGTCATGTCGAGCCCAACGGCATAGCCGTACACATAGCTCAGCGCCTGGTCGGCCGGGATGTCGCGCCCTCCCTTGGCGATGGCCACCACCAGCTCCACCTCGTGGTGGAAGTTCTGCGTCCTGGGTGGATACGGCACCTTCTTGACGCGCGTCGCGTCGACCACCGCGTTGGCCGGCTTCATGAAGAAGAACGGCGGCTCGCGGTCCGGATCCTTGCCCATCTCGCGGGCATGGGCGGCATAGTTGCGGCCGACGCAGAACACCCGGTTGACGGGAAAGTGCTCCTCGCGGCCGGCGACGGTGAGCGTATGGATCGCAGCCGGTTCGACGGCGTAGTTCATGCGGTGTCCTTCGGTCAGAAGCGCTGCTCGCGCCAGAGGCCCAGCGCCTGCTGCACCGGGCGGTCGGAAAAGCTGAATAGCAGCGTGTCGCGCGCCGCGCGCAGCTGCAGCGCATGCCACGACGGCACGACGAACACGTCGTTCTCGTCGAAGCGCCATGCCTGGTCGCCGACGCGCACTTCGCCGCCGCCTTCCAGGCAGACATGAACGGTACCGTCGGTCGAGCACAGCGGCCGGGTTTCGAAGCCCGCGGGCAGCCATTGCGCGAATGCGCCGATCGTGGGCATCGGCGACGCGCCGGTGGCGGGGTTGACGTAGCGCAGCTTGAAGCCCAAGTGCTCATCCGGCGTGCCGCGCGCGATCGCCAGCAGCGACGCTCGCGTGCGCTCGAACGGATAGACGAACACGCGGGTCGGCTCCGCGGGCTTCGGCTGGTAGTCGACCGGCACCATGTTGGCGCCGTAACGCGCGAGCGCGTCGCCTTCGGGCCGCAGCGCCTGCTGCAAGTGCTGCTCGCTTTTCTCGGCGAAGCCGGCGTCGAGGAAGCGCACGATCGGGATGTCGAGCCCGTCGAGCCAGACGACCGGCTGGTCGCCAAGGTTGCCGTGGTCGTGCCAGGTCCACGCCGGAGTGATGATGAAGTCGCCCCTGCGCATCGTCGTGCGTTCGCCGTCGACCGCGGTGTAGGCGCCCTCCCCGTCGAGCATCAGGCGCAACGCGGACTGCGAGTGCCGGTGAGCCGGCGCCACTTCGCCGGGCAGGATGAGCTGCAGCCCGGCGTACAGCGACTGCGTGATGCAGGACTGCCCGCGCAACGCCGGGTTCTCCAGGATCAGCACGCGGCGCTCGGCCTCCTCGGCGCTGATCAAGCGGCCGGCATCCATCACGTGATCGCGCAGCTGCGCATAGCGCCAGATCGCGGCCTGCACCGGCGAGCGCGGCTGCGGCGGCACCAGCGCGGACAGCACCTCCCACAGCGGCGTCATGTGCTCGGCCCCGATGCGGCCGTAATACGCGGCGCGTTCGCGCAGCGCCTCGGGCGGGAGTTTCGCGGCGTGCAAGACGGCTCCTTCAGGTCGGTTGGGTGTAGAACGCGTCGGCATAGATCCGTGCCGGTTCGATGCCCTTGCGTCGCGCGAGCAGGGTGGCCGCCTCCACCATCGGCGGCGAGCCGCACAGGTAAGCGCGCCAGCCCTCCAGGCTCTCGAGGTCCTGCTCGATCGCCTCGGTGACGAGGCCGCAACGCTGCTCGCGCGGGTCGCCACCGGACGTGACGACGACGTGCAGCTGCAGCGCCGGACGCCGGCGCTGCAGCTCGATCAGCCAGTCCAGCCCGTAGACATCGCGCGGCGAGCGCACGCCGAAGTACAGGTGAGTCGGATTGCGCATGCCGTCGGCCACGGCGCCGCGCAGGATCGAAAGGATGGGGGCCAGCCCGGTGCCGCCGGCAACGCAGAGCATCGGGCCTTCGTGCTTGCGGCAAAGGTAGGCGGTGCCCAGCGGGCCGCTCACTTTGACGGCGTCGCCCGGCTTCAGTTCGTTGGCGATGTAGCCCGAGACGCGGCCATCCGGCACGACGCGAACGTGGAACTCCAGCGTACCGTCGCCGGCCAGCCCGGCCATCGAATAGGGCCGCACGTGCTCCGGCGTGAACTGCAGCTGCGCGTACTGGCCCCGCGAGAACTCGATCGGCTTGGCCGGCTTCAGCACGACGCGCCTGATGTCGTGCGTCAGCGTCTCGACCGACTGCACGGTGGCCTTCACGATGCGGGCGGGGTGGACGACGATCTCGTCGGGCTCGGGGATCTCGATCGTGCAAGGCTCGGTCAGGAATGTCTGGCATGCGAGCACGTAGGCCTCGTCCCCGTCGAGCGGGTTCTGCTGCTCTCGGCCGCCGTCGAGCACATCGCCTTGCACCACCTTGCAACGGCAGGTGCCGCAGCGGCCCGCCATGCAGCTGTACGACATCGGCACCTGCGCGTGGCGCAGCGCATCGAGCAAGTTGGCACCCGGCTCGACCTCGATGATCTTCTGCAGTGGCTGGATCACGACTTCCATGGGCCCGAATGGTCGGCGGCAGCGCGTGATCAGACAATGGGATTCGGGATATATCCTGTATCACTGACAGTGATCGAGGACGGCGATTTGGGGAAGCGATGGAACTGCACGACCTGGACCTGAACCTGCTCGTCGTGTTCAACCAGCTGCTCGTCGAGCGGCGCGTGTCGAAGGTGGCCGACAACCTCGGCGTCTCGCAGCCCGCGGTGAGCAACTCGCTGGCCAAGCTGCGCAGGCTGTTCGGCGACGAGCTGTTCCTGCGCACCCCGAAAGGCATGGAACCGACGCCGTATGCGGAACAACTGGCCGAGTCGGTGAGCTATGCGCTGGCCATGATCCACAGCGGCATCAACCAGCGTACGAGCTTCGACCCGGCACACGCCGAACGGGAGTTCACCATCGGCATGACGGACATCGGCGAGATCTACTTTCTGCCCGCCGTCGTGGAACGGTTGAAGAGAGAGGCGCCGAAAGTCAGGCTCAGCACGGTGCGCAACACGGCGGTCAACCTGCGCGATGAGCTGGAGTCAGGAAAGGTCGACATGGCGATCGGCCTGCTGCCGCAGCTCAAGGCCGGCTTCTTCCAGCGCCGCCTGTTCTCGCAGAGCTACGTGTGTCTGATGCGAAGCGGGCACCGCCTCGACAAGAAGCGGATCTCGCTGGCGGAGTACGGCGCCGCCGAGCACTTGGTGGTGGTTTCGGCCGGCACGGGACATGGCAAGGTCGACGAGTTGCTGCAGCGAAGCGGGGTGGAGCGCACCGTTCGCCTCACCGTGCCGCACTACGTGAGCGTCGGGCACCTCCTGCAGAGCACCGACCTCGTCGCCACCGTGCCCGAGCGCCTTGCCGATCGCCTTCTCGAACCGTTCAGGTTGGCCAAGGTGCCGCATCCGGCAAAGCTGCCCGACGTGGCGATCAACGTGTTTTGGCACGCGAAGTACCACCGCTCACCGGCGAACCGATGGCTGCGCGGCATCGTGTTCGACCTCTTCGGCGACGCGGAGGCCGCCCCACGAAAAAGCCGTAGCGGACGGGACTCGAACCCTTATTGAGGTTTCCCTATTGGGCGTCTCTGAATTCACGACATACCTTTCCGTTCGGGCTGTGCCTGTCGAAGCCAGCGCGCACCTTGATGCAGGCACTTCGACTTGCCTTTAGTCCTGAGCTTGTCGAAGGATCAGT
>CBFHAS010000210.1:0-4559 GCA_965653625.1 uncultured Burkholderiaceae bacterium
GACCCGAACTATTCTCTCGGAGACCATATGATCACCCGGGACTTGACATGTAGCGTCGGTCTATCTGTCAGACAAGGATTCCGTCTTCGACAGTGGCGAGGCGCGTGACCTTCTGCATTGGCTCAAGGCGGTGGCGGCGCCGTTGGACGCGCGGCTGGCGCGAGCCGCTTTGGCCACCCGCACCGTAGGTCTGTCGATCGAGGAACTGGCCGTTCTCGCCACCGACGACGAGGCCTTCGATGCGCGCAGCGACCAGCTCCGGCAACTGCACACCATCTGGCAGGGCCAGGGCGTGCTGACAATGCTGCGCCAGACACTGCACATGCTGGACCTGCCGGCGCGGTGGCTGGGCTCGCAGGCGGGCTCGGACAGTGAACGTGCCGGACAGTCCGCGGGCGAAGCCGACGGAGAGCGCCGCCTGACCAATGTCCTGCACCTGGCCGAACTGCTGCAAGCCGCCAGCGCGCAACTCGACGGCGAGCAGGCACTGATCCGCTGGCTCGCCAATCAGATGGACGGGGAGTCAAACACGGGAGACGAGCAGATCGTCCGGCTGGAAAGCGATGCCGACTTGGTCAAGGTCGTGACGGTCCACAAATCCAAGGGGCTGGAGTATCCGCTGGTGTTCCTGCCGTTTGCCTGCAGTTTCAGAGGCATCGACAAGGCTCGAACTCGCTTCGTGAGCCTTGCCGACGAGCAGGGTCAGCGCGGCCTGCACCTTCAGCCAACGGATGAGCAGATCGCCGCGGCCGACAAGGAACGGCAGCGCGAAGACCTTCGCCTGCTGTACGTGGCGCTCACGCGTGCGCGCCACGCGCTGTGGGTCGGTTTGGCGGCGCTGAAGGTCGGCCGCAGCGACAGCTGCACCGCCCATCGCAGCGCCATCGGATACGTGCTGTTCGGCAGCGAACAAATGCACCAGGACGCGTTGACGCCGCAGCTCGAAACGCTGATCAAGCCGTGTGCCGATATCGTGCTGGCACCGGTCGAGGCGGCCGAGCAAACCGGGCGGACTCCGTTTCAGGTGCGCGGAGTGCCGATCGCACTGCGCGAACCGGCGCTCTACAGGGCGAGCTTTGAGCGTCGCTGGTCGATTGGCAGCTTCTCGGCGCTCGTGCGCACTCTGCCGACACCGTTCGCCTGGTCGGCAGGCGCGGCTGCGGTGCGCGATGATGAGTTGCTCGAACCCTCGGACGCGACGTCGCAAGCTCTTGCGGCTGCAACGCAGGTCGATTCGAGTCAAGCGAGCACGCCAGGATCCATCCAACCCTGGCACAGTTTTCCGCGTGGCGCGGTGCCCGGCAACTTCCTTCACGAACAACTGGAGTGGCTCGCCGGCGAGGGCTTTGCGCTCGATGCCTCGACCGAACTCCAGCAGCAGTTGTTGCGCCGCTGCGATAGACAGGGCTGGGGCCATCGCGGGCAAGACGTGCTCGCTTGGCTAACGCAGGTCGTCAAGACCCCACTGCCCCCGGTGGGCGCCGCACTCGGCGCCACCACTGCCGGATTGCCGGAAATGGAATTCTGGTTCCCGAGCGACGGCCTGATGTCCGGCAAGGTGGATGCCTTGTGCCGCTCGCATCTGCTGGGTGGGCGTGATCGCCCCGCACTGCCAGAGCGTGAAGTGCGCGGCATGCTGATGGGCTTCGCGGACATCGTCTTCGAACACGCGGGCAAGTATTGGGTGCTCGACTACAAGTCGAACTACCTGGGGGCGAACGATGCCGACTACGCCGAAGCGAACCTCGAAGCGGCGATGGCCGTGCATCGCTACGACGTGCAGGCGGCTCTCTATTTGTTGGCGCTTCACCGATTGCTTGAGGCCCGCCTGGGCGCGGGCTATGACCCCGTTCGGCAGTTGGGCGGGGCGGTCTACTTCTTCATGCGTGGCATTCAGGGTCCTGCCAACGGGTGCTACCACGTACAGCCTCCGATGGAGCTGCTGGCTGCCCTGGACGCCTTGCTTCGCAGTCCCGAGGAGATCGCTTGATGAGGACGCCGATGTTCGAGGGCTTGCTGCTGACAGCGGACGCGGACACCACGCCGCTTGCGGCTGTGCCGCGCGAGACAGCCGCGTTGCTGCGGGTGCTGAAGGCGTGGAGCGAGAAGGGTTGGATCCGGCGCCTCGACAGCGCGTTCGCCAGCTTCATGGTCGATCTTTGCCCTGATTCGACAGCTCCGGTCGTGATGGCTGCTGCGTTGCTCGCGCACATGGAAGGGCGGGGCCACTCCTGCCTTTTGGTCGACGATTTGATGGACGACACCAACGAGATGCTCGGCTGGGCAGCGACGGCGTCTTCCGAGTTGCACGACGTGATGGCGGGGCTGCCACGCCACGTCGACGACTGGCTCGATGCACTGCGTGCGAGCCCGGTTGTGTGGGTGGAGGGTGAGACAGACGACAACGAACCCTTGGTGTTACGCGGCAACAAGCTCTACCTTCGGCGCTACTGGGGCTACGAGCGCCGTGTGGCAGCTCAGGTTTTGCAGCGCGTCGCCGCGTTTGAGCCTGTGAACGAGCACACCGCTCGGAAGTGGCTGGATCTTCTGTTCCCGGCGCCTCTAACTGGCGATGGCGCCGGGGCCACCACACTCTCCGAATCTGGACCTGGTAGCGCGACCATCGACTGGCAGAAGGCGGCTTGCGGCGTGGCGTTGCGAGGCAGGCTGTCGATCGTCACCGGTGGCCCGGGCACGGGCAAGACCTACACGGCCGCCAGGTTGCTGGCCTTGCTGTTGGCGATGGACCCCGCGCCGCAGCGCCTGCGCGTGGCCCTCGCCGCGCCAACCGGCAAGGCAGCGGCGCGGCTCAAGCAATCGATTGACGCGGCGCTGCAGGAGCTGCAAGCACGTCTTGGCGACACCTTGCCGTTGCGCGACCTGTCCTCCCGCATCGGAGCTGCTCGAACGCTGCATTCGCTGCTCGGGGCGCGACCCGATACCCGCAAGTTCCAATCCGATGCCGCCCACCCGCTAGAGCTCGACGTGGTGATCGTCGACGAGACGTCGATGATTCACTTGGAGATGATGGCGGCACTGCTGGAGGCCTTGCCGGCGCGGGCTCGGGTCATCTTCCTGGGGGACAAGGACCAGCTGGCTTCGGTTGAGGCAGGCGCCGTGCTCGGAGACCTGTGTCGGGACGCCGACCACGGCCGCTATCAGCCCGCGACGGCCGAGTTTGTGGCGGCGGTGACCGGGCAGCGCATCCCCGAGCAGTACGTCTGCGGCGGCCCGGCGCTCGCCCAGCAAACGGTGATGCTTCGTGAAAGCCGGCGCTTTGGTGGGCCCATCGGCCAACTTGCACTGGCCGTCAACGACGGCGACGCCAAGATGGCCTCGGCGCTGCTCCGGGCGGCGTCCGGACAGTCGCTTCAATGGCTGGATGCGGACTCGCCCGCAGCGGTCGTACAGCTCGCGGTGCACGGCCGCACCGGGGCCGAGGGAGGCTATGGCGGATACCTCGAAACCTTGAAACGGCGTCCAGACGGGCGCGACCGTGAATCGCACGAAACCTGGGTCATGTCCGTTCTTAGGGCGTTCGAGCGCTTCAGGCTGCTATGCGCCGTTCGGGACGGGGAATGGGGCACGTCGGGCCTGAACGTGGCGATCGAGCGGGCGCTCGTGGCGGAGGGACTGCTGGTCAAGCGGGGTGAATGGTACGAAGGCCGGCCGGTCATGGTCACGCGCAACGACTACGGCGTCGGCGTCTTCAACGGGGACATCGGCATCGCGCTCAAGCCGCTCACGCCCAGTGCGCCGTTGAGGGCGCATTTTCTGGACGGCGACTCGGTCCGTTCGGTCGGGGTCAGTCGTCTGGCGAACGTAGAAACCGCGTTCGCCATGACTGTTCACAAGTCGCAGGGATCGGAGTTCGAGCACACCGTTCTGGTGTTGCCACAAGAATCCAGCCGCGTGCTGAGCAGAGAACTGGTCTACACCGGCATTACGCGCGCGCGCCGTGCATTCACGCTCGCTGCAGGGCGGGCGCAGGCATTTGTGGATTCGCTCGGGCGCCAAACGCGGCGCTCAGGTGGTCTGCCGGAGTTATTGGGCGACCAAACAGCCTGAGCCGTCGAAGAGAAGGGAACTCGCCCTTTCGGTAGCGGCGCACAGAGCATCTTCTTCGCCGAATCGGCGCCGGGTGGAGCCCCCATCGACTACGGCGCCGCGGTCACCGGTGATCTGGTTCTCGCGCCCAGTGCCGACGCGCGCAAGCCACCGTCCGAGGACTACCAGCGCATGGTCGACGACGGTCTGCTGCTGGACGATGCCGAACCGTTCGACGCTTTGCTGAGCCGCTGCCAGCCGCTCGCCGAGAAGGTGAACGCGAAGTTCCGTACGAATGCCTGAAACCTGTTTCGCCTTCGCCAGATGCCAGCATTGAGGCCGTAGCGCGCCGGCACGGCGACACGCACTGCCTGAACCCGCTTTTTGGTACTTTTTTGGTACCGCCAAGAAAAAAGGACTTAGCGTCTCCGCTAAGTCCTTGATTTTCCTACCGAATTTGGTAGGCGCGATTGGACTCGAACCAACGACCCCCACCATGTCAAGGTGGTGCT
>CBFHAS010000211.1:0-4524 GCA_965653625.1 uncultured Burkholderiaceae bacterium
GCCATCGCCATCGCCATCGCCATCGCCCGGTGTGTCCGCAAGCGTGGCGAAGAGCAACGACTGGGGCAGCGGCTACTGCGCCAACGTGAACGTGAGCAATGGCAGCACCACCACGCAGACGTGGCGCGTGCAGCTCAGCATCGAGGGGACGATCTACACGCTGTGGAACGCGGTGTGGCAGCAAAGTGGATCCAGCCTCACCGCATCGGGGGTCAGCTGGAACGCCACGCTGCCGCCGGGAGGGACTGCGCAGTTCGGCTACTGCGCGAACCGTTGAATTGAATCACCCGCAGAGATGGATTGCGTCGGTGCCCATCAGCTCGGCAGGAGCCGCGTGCCGATATGGCTCGGCATGGGCACAAGCGTGCACGCTCTCGGCGTCGCATGAAGCAGTCCGCGACATTGCGATGACGACGGGGGCGGCGTGCGTTTCATCGTCTTCCATCCCCGAGCCTTCGAGCTCGATGAGGATGAAGTAGTCCATATCGCTCGGCGTGCGGTACGGCAGCTGCTCGCCGCGCTCGGTCGGCATCAGCGCGTACTGCTTCATGGCGGTCATGTACGGAAGCGTCTGCGGCGTTCTTGGCGTCGGCAACGTGGGTGGTGATGCCTCCCAATCTAGAGATGCCGACCTTCGCCGGCATCGGAGGTGGCGCCCTCCGAAGCTGGTCGGCATGCTCCCCCTGCCCGGGACAAAGCGACTCCCGCAAGCGGGGGCCGCTCACTCATGCACAGACGCGTTCAGGTTGCGTGCCGATGCATGAAATCAGCCGTGGCTGCTATCAGCCTTTCGGGCTGGTCACGGTGCGCCGAGTGGCCGCACTGCGGCAGTTCCAAAAGCTCGGTGTGCAGAACCCGCCGCGCAATGCCGCGGATCTGTTCCAAGGTGCCGTATTCATCGTCCAGGCCCTGCACGGCGAGCAGTGGACAGCGGATGGTGTCAAGCTCATCCTCGATGGTCCATTCGCGAAATGGCGGGTGCAGCCAGATGTCGTTCCAGCCCCAGAAGGCCGAGTCGGGGTCATCGTGGTAGCGCGCCAAGCGTTGCCGGAGATTCGCCGACAGGTAGGCCTCGCGCGCCCTGGCGATGTTCTCGATGGACAGATCCTCCACCATGATGTGCGGCGCCACCACCACCGCGCCGGCCACGCGTTCGGGAAAGCGCGCCGCGTGCAGCAGCGCGATGGAGCCGCCATCGCTGTGGCCGAAGAGCCAGGGCGGGTTCGCCCTCGTGTCGATCTCCAGTGCTTCGAGCAACGCGGGCAGCACTTCGTGCGCCTGCCGATGCAGAAAATCGATGCTCCACGATTCCTCGGCCGCGCGCGGGGTTGAGCGGCCATAGCCGGGCCGCGAGTACACGAGGCCACGGCAGCCGGCCGCGTCGCACAGCCGCTGCGGAAAATCGCGCCACATCGACAGCGATCCCAGGCCCTCGTGCAGGAAGACGAGCAAATGGGCATTGGCGCGCTCGGGCGCGATCCACTCGTGCTCGATGCGCACGCGGCGGCCGTTCCAGTCGATCTGGGCGAAGCGGCTCACTGGAGTGCTCTCTTGCTGCGCACTACGTATTTGCTCTTGGGGCGGCCCTGCGCGCTCATGTCGGCCCGCCCTTTCTCATCGGCTTGCCGCTTCCCGCTCTCGCAGCTTGAAGCGCTGGATCTTGCCGGTGGCCGTCTTCGGAAGATCGGGTACGAATTCGATCGCGCGCGGGTATGTGTAGGGCGCGAGGCGTTCCTTCACAAAGATCTTCAGCGTCTCCTCGTCGGTGGACTGCCCAGGCTTGAGCACGACGAAGGCTTTGGTCTTGGTCAGCCCTTCGGCATCGGGCACACCGATGACGGCGGCCTCCAGCACGGCCGGGTGTTGCACCAGGGTGGCCTCCACCTCGAAGGGCGAGACGTAGACGCCGCTCACCTTCAGCATGTCATCGCTGCGCCCGGCGTAGGTGAAGGTGCCGTCGGCATTTCGGATGTACTTGTCGCCGCTCTTGGTCCAGCCGCCGCGGAACGTTTCACGCGATTTGTCGCGATTGCCCCAGTACATGAGGGCAGCGCTCGCTCCGCGCACGTAAAGGTCGCCCGGCTCACCGTCGGGGACCCGCTGGCCTTCGTCGCCGCGCAGCTCGACGTCGTAACCCGGCACCGGCCAGCCTGTGGTGCCATAGCGCACCTGGCCCGGCAGGTTCGACAGATAGATGTGCAGCATCTCGGTAGAGCCGATGCCGTCGATGATCTCCACGCCGAAGTGCGCGGTGAAGCGCTGGCCGATGTCCGCCGGCAGCGCCTCGCCCGCGGAGGACGCCAGCCGCAGCGCGACCTCGTGGCGCGAAGGCAGGGCAGGGCAGGCCAGCATGCCGGCGAAGCCCGTGGGCGCGCCGAAGAACACGGTGGGCCGCTGCTCTTTCCAGCGCTTGAACACGGCGTCGGGGGTCGGCCGCTCGGACATCAGCACCACCGTCGCGCCCACGCTCAACGGGAAGGTGAGCGCATTGCCCAGGCCGTAAGCAAAGAACAGCTTGGCGGCCGAGAAACAGATGTCGTCTTCCCGCAGGCCGAGGATGGGCTTGCCGTAGAGCTCGGCCGTCCAGTAAGGGTTGGCATGCGTGTGCACCGTGCCCTTGGGGCGCCCGGTGGAGCCGGAGGAATAGAGCCAGAAGCCGGGGTCGTCCGGGCCGGTGGCTGCGGGCCGAGGCAGGGGCTCGTGGGCGGCGATCAGGTCGTCGATGGCGAACGCGCCCGCGGGAAGCCCGCCCGTCGCACGCGACACGATCAGCGTCTTCACCTCATGCGCCGATTTCTCGATGGCCGCCTGCACCGCGGGCAGCAGCGAGGCCGACACCAGCACCGCCTGCGCACGGCTGTGCTCCAGCATGTAGGCGTAGTCGTCGGCGGTGAGCAACGTGTTCACGGCCACCGGCACGATGCCGGCGTACATGGCGCCAAGAAAGGACACCGGCCAGTCGTTGCAGTCGTGCATGAGCAGCAGCACGCGCTCCTCGCGGCGCACGCCGCTGGCCAGCAGGGCCGCCGCCATGCGACGGACGCGGTCGGCCAGTTCGCCGTAGCTGAGGCGTCCCTGGTCGTCGATGTAGGCCGTCTTGGCCGCCCGGCCCTCGTTGCACTCGATGAGGTGCTGAGCGAAGTTGAAGGGCGAGGACGGTGCCCGGACCTGATGTGCGTCGCTCATGGTTGTCTCCTCGATCGTGCGGGGGCGACTACAGCGAGGCCAGCACGGAGGTGCTGGCCTGTACCGCGCTGCGCCGGTGATAGAAGTTCAGTGCGCGCGCTCCGCCCAGTTCCTCACCGCCGCCGGCGCGGCCGGGGCCGCCGTGCAGCGACTGTGGCATGACGTTGCCATGCCCCGTCTGCGAGGCGGCCACGTCGGGCGAGACGATGTGGACGCGGCCGTGGCTGTCTGCCAGCTCTGTCGCGGCCTGCGCGAGCGCAGCCGGATCCGTGCCGTAGAGCGATGCGACGAGCGAGCCGTGACCGCGCCGGGCCAGCGCCGCGGCATGGGCTGTGTCGCGGTAGGGCATGAGCGTCGCCACGGGGCCGAACACCTCCACGTCATGCACACGCTCGGCGGCGTCGGCGTTGCGCGCGCCCAGCAGCGTGGGGCCCATGCAGCAGGCCACGGCGGGGTCGGCATCGATGAGCGCATGGCTCGCGCCATCGTGCAGCACCTCGGCCTGAGAGCGCAGATCGGCCAATCCTTCGCGCACGGCATCGAACTGCGCGCGGTTCACCAGCGCGCCCATGCGTACTGTGTCGTTGCGCGGGTTGCCGACGGTCGTCTTTGCGAGCCGGGCGCCAAGCGCTTCGGCGACCGGCTCGTAGAGCGTGTCGGGCACGAACACGCGGCGGATGGCGGTGCACTTCTGGCCTGATTTCACCGTCATCTCGCGGGCCACTTCCTTGACCAGCAATTCGAGCGCTTCACTGCCGTCGCCGGGCAGCAGAAGCGCCGAGTTCAGGCTGTCGGCTTCGATGTTCACGCGCACCGAACGTTCGGTGACGGCCGCATGCGACCGGATCAGCGCGGCGGTCTGTGCCGAACCGGTGAATGACACCACGTCGAAGGGCTGCAAGGCATCGAGCAGGCCCGCGGAGCTGCCGCACACGACGGACAGCGCGCCGGGAGGCAGCACGCCGGCGTCGACCACGTCTTTCACCATGCGCTGCGTGAGCCAGGCGGTGGCGGTGGCCGGCTTCACGATCACGGGCACACCGGAGAGCAGGGCCGGCCCGGCCTTCTCCCACAGGCCCCAGCCGGGGAAGTTGAAGGCGTTGATGAACAGTGCCAGGCCGCGCGTGGGTGTCATGACGTGCTGCGACTGGAACAGCGGGTCTTTGCCCAGCCGGACGGTTTCGCCATCGAGCAGGAAACGACGGTCGCTGAGCGTGTCGCCCAGCTTGGAGTAGGTGCCCAGCGTGTAGATGGCGCCGTCGATGTCGACCGCGGAGTCGTGCGTCGCGGTGCCGCTGTTGGGCGTGGCGATCTCGGAGTGGGGGCCGCGGTGCGGCG
>CBFHAS010000212.1:0-4428 GCA_965653625.1 uncultured Burkholderiaceae bacterium
TCAGGTGGCCGGAATATGCCGACTCTGGGTGGCCGGATTACGCCGACTCGTGACACCAGGTCGTCCCACCGCGCTCCCCCCAGCTGCGCCCCCGTCAATGAGTGAGGGGGACTTGTGGGGGGATCTTCAATGCGGTGGGCCGGGAAACCGGCTCACTGCTTCGGCTGCGTGGTACCCCACCCATCCCCAACCCCTTCCCGTGAGGGAAGGGGCCATGCCCACCCCCCGCCCGCCCGTGGGCGGGAGCGAGGGAGTCCGAGCGAGAGGATCAGTTGTCAGGGTGCCCGGTCGGGGCCCGGCTGGTCTCTCATGCAAGGAGATGGGGCCATGGCCAACGTTCAAGTCATGCAGCGTCACGCACACCTGGCGGGGCCCGTGCGGCTCGAGTTCGTCAACGGGCGCGAGGGCAAGGTGGCCAAGGCGGTGTTGACCGCCATCAGCAACACCCGGCGCGGGTCGGGGGACTCGCGTGAGGAGGAGAGCACGGCGATTCAGTGGACGCTGTGGGGCAAGCAGGCCGAGAACGCGGCGGAGTACCTGGGCAAGGGCTCGCACGTGAACATCGTCGGACGCGTTCGGAACAACAACTACGAGAAGGACGGCGAGGAGATCTATTCCCTGGCCTTCACGGCGGAGGAGGTCGACTACCTGGATAGCCGTGCCGAGAGCGAAGCCCGCCGTGGGACAAGCCACGGCGACAGCGGGGCGCCTGCGGGACGCCCGCGGCCCTCTGCACACCCGGGCGAACGCAGCGAGTCCGCGCAAGTCGCGCATCGGACGCCTGCCGCCGCACGCCGGTGATGCACCTCAGCGGGTGGGCGTGATCGCATCCAGCAGCGCCCGCCCTTCGAACCGAATTCAACGATCGAAGGAAATCATCATGTACTCGACTCCGACACTGGCGACCCGTTTTGCCCGCAACACGCACGTGATGCGCGGCGACCAGCCCTTGAGCGAAGACCAGATGCGCGCTGCGGCGCCGTCCATCTTTGCCGAGGGCAAGCACGTGAGCCGCTCCGAGCGCTACACCTACATCCCGACCATTGAGGTCCTGCGCGGCTTGCGCAAGGAGGGCTTCGAGCCGTTCATGGTGGCGCAGGGCGCTAGCCGCACCGAGGGCAAGGCCGAGTTCACCAAGCACATGATCCGCATGCGCCACGCGGGCCAGGTGCGGTCCCGACCTGAGGCGAACGAGATCATCCTCATCAACAGCCACGACGGTGCGAGCTCGTATCAGATGCTCGCCGGCATGTTCCGCTTTGTCTGCTGCAATGGCCTGGTGGTGGGCGACGTGGTGGAGGACATCCGCATTCCGCACAAGGGCCACATCCAGGGCGAAGTGATCGAAGGCGCCTTCCGGGTGCTGGACGAGTTCGAGGCGGTGGAGGAGCACACCGAGGCGATGAAGGCGCTGGAGCTCGAGCCGCGTGAGGAGATCGCTTTTGCGACGGCCGCGCTGGCGCTGCGCTTCGGTGAGCGTGCGGTGGAGGAGGGGGGCGGGCACCGGCCGACACCGGTTACGGCCGCACAGCTGATCGAGGCGCGTCGACCCGAGGACCTGGGACACAGCTTGTGGACCACCTTCCAGCGGGTGCAGGAGAACGTGATTCGCGGTGGCCAGCCAGGCCGTAGTGCGCAGGGCCGCCGCTTGCAGACCCGGCCGGTGGGCAGCATCGATCGCGGCGTGAGCCTCAACCGTGCGCTGTGGATGCTGGCCGAGGAGATGCGCAAGCTCAAGGCCTGATCCCGTGGTCCGCGTGCGCTGGATTCAGCCCCTAATCCAGCGCACCCGCCGCACCAAGCCGGTCCGACCATCGGTGCGGCGGGTGCTGCAAACCATGCGCACCGAGGTGATGCGATGAACCCGTCCCCCGAAGCGCTCGACGACATGGACATCGCGGCCCGCTCCCACGACGCCACACGCAAGGGCGCGCAGGCCTTCGCGCGCCTGCTGCAGCTTGCCGAGACGCGCGACTCGGGCCAGATCCCGCGCATCGCGCGATTCCTGGCCGCCACATACAACGGCCATGCCTTCCAGCTCGACCTCTTCGAGCTTCGCACCGTCGACATTGCGATCAGCGATGACATGTTGTGCTGCCTGGATGCCCTGCGGTGGGGTCGCGCCGACCTGCACACGCTGATTCCCGACGGTGATGCTCGCGTGCGCGCGGTGATGGAGCGCTGGGGCTTGCGCTGGCCCAGAGAATCCTGAGCGCGTGCAGCGGGCAGGCATGTGAAAACGCGCGCGGGCCGACTGTCGCCGGCCCGCGCAATACCCGTGACCGCCCATCACGCGGGCGCTCACCGTACCCACACCCAGGCCGCCAGGGCCCAGGTGAGGGCCGACGCCACCACGGCCGTCGCCGCGTGCGTCAGCCAGTACCGCCAGGGATGGGCACCCCGATTGGCCAGGTCCGCCAGGTGCTGAAGCGGCATCGCGACGCGCTGCAAGGCGGGACCGACCTCGGTCCTGAACAGCATCCGCGCCGCCTCCTCCATCGTCCGGGTCTGCGCATCCGCCGCGCTGCGGGCGATCTCCTCCGTCCGGCGGGCGATGTGCTTGACCGCTTGCACCTTCGCGTTCTCCGTGATGCCAGCCATGCGGCTCTCGAAGGCCGTGACCTGGCCGGCGAGTTCGGTGCCGGCGTTGATCAGCGCAAGCCGGCTGGCGTCCAGCGCGGGGGCCACGGCCTCTACCCGATCGAGCAGCGCCGCCACCTCGCCGAGGGTCTCGGCGATGAACGCCTCGCGCGCGGTGGTCAGGCTGTTCATGCGAGTGCTGGCTCCAACTCGAGCGCGGCAAAGCACGCATCGAGCTCGGGCACCACGCCGCATGCCAGCCGACGGGTGGCGAGTTTCTGGGCGAGTGCGACCTTCTCCTCAGTGCTCTTCGCTCGGGCGATCAGTGCCCTGTAGTCGGTGTCATCACGGGCCAGCGCCGCCAGGTCAACGCCTCTGCCCGCGATCCGACCGTAGACCTCGTTTGTCCTCAGCCGGCAGCGTGGCAAGACTGTCGCGACAGGGCACATTTCGAGGAAGGCCAGCAAGTGGACGAACGTTTGAGACACTTCGACGCCGTCGTCCACCATGTTGAAGACAAGCCTCAGTCGCGACGACGCAATGCCGGATCGGGATAGTTCACGCAGCGTGGCCATGGTGTCCTCCTGTTGCTTGAGTTCAGGGATGGTTGGGACCACGAAGTAGTCGAAGTCCTCATGGCTGCCGTGATACCTGCGCATCAGTGCCATCAGGTCTTCGACATTGCTGGCTCCGATGTCGACGACCAGGCTATCGACGGTTTGCATGTACTCCTGCAGGTCAGCGAACTGACGTCCGCGCAAGGACTGCCCCTGGTCCTCGTCGGCGTTCAGGCTCTCGACAGAGATCAGTTCAGCACCGGCGATGCGTGGCAGAAGCAGGTGCCTCGAGATGGTGGTTTTGCCCACGTTTCCGGAGAAGTTGATGACAGCAATCTTCATGTCAGCTCCTGTTGCGCAAGAGGGGGTTGGTGACGCGGCCTTTCATGAACTCAGCAGCGAAATCCTTGCTGCTTTGCTCGCCATCGGCAGGCCAGTGCCGAGTGGTTTCCGGTAACGGGTTCGTTTCGACGACGGGCGGCGGTGGGCGCGGAGCAACGGGCCGTGCTTCAACTTGCCTTGCTGCAGGCGGGGTTGGCCTTGCGAGGCGGGCAACTTCGCGCTGCACGGTGCTCTTGCTCACCAAGACACCCGCATCGGTCAGCGCCTGGTGAATCGCCTTGCAGCTGTAGCCCTCCATGACCAGTCTTGCGATCTCTTCTGAGAACGCTCGAGCCTTACGGTTCGGTCGGCCCGGGGGAATGGTGGGAGTCAGTTTCACAGCAGGCGGATTCGGTTAGACCAATTCTTAATATGTTTTCGCCGGTTTGCGATGCTGGATTTGGGGCTAAATCCAGCGGCTCAAAATCCTCGATTCGAGCCAATACTGAATGCGTAGGTGAGTGCAGAGATAGGCGCGGTGGCGCCGTTGTCTGACACGCTCCGCATGTCAGGAGGCTCGGGTATGGCACCCTCGTCACGTGACCGCATCAGCGTCGACTTGCATGGCCTGAAGGCCGCGCTGTTTGTACGGGCGCAGGCCCTCGGCGTCTCGCCTTCGGGGCTGGTTCGCACGACCTTGGCTGAGGCGCTCGGTCGTCCCTTGCACGTGACCGAGTACCCCGCGAGGTGCCAGGCATCCCATGCGGGCGACCGCGTGCGGATCTCGCTACGTAGTCGGACCTGCAAAACCCTGCGAGGCCGCATGAACACTGGCTTTGCGGGTGATCGCCGATAGGCGGAACTCCCGGTTTGCGATGCAATGGCACGCGATTCCTGGGAGTTTCAAGACCACCACCGATGGCCACCGACGATTTCTTCCGCGCTCGTTTGGACACGATGATCGACATGC
>CBFHAS010000213.1:0-4387 GCA_965653625.1 uncultured Burkholderiaceae bacterium
TTCGTTCCGACTGGGTTCGGATGCAATTGCTTCACACCTTCTGAGCTTGTCGAAGGCGATTGCGGACCTGTGCCGGCCCTTCGACAGGCTCAGGGCGAACGGGACTGGGAGGTTGCCCGCAGCCTTTCGGGTTGCTTGAGCCAAGCCCCGTTCGGACTTGCGGCGCCTTCGTTCGGACTTGCGGCGCCTTCGTTCGGACTTGCGGCAGCCTTCGTTCGGGCTTGGGGCAGAACCCGTTCGGGCTTGGGGCAGAACCCGTTCGGGCTGAGCCTGTCGAAGCCCCGGCACCGGACCCAGCCCTCACCTTGATTGCCTGACCCATCCGGATATCGAACAGTTTGCCCGGCTCACCTTCAACATCCCGTTCGGGCTGAGCTTGTCGAAGCCCCCGCACAGTCCGCCACCACCCGTCACTTCAACGCCCCCACCACCCCCTGCACAAACCAGTTCATCCGCGCGATGTCCTTGTCCTCCATCGTCCCTTTCTCCTGCCGCACGCGGCCTTCGCTGTCCACGAGTCGACCGGAGAATGGCTTGAAACTTTCCGCCTCGATGGCCCGCCGCCGCGAGCCGATCAGCGCCGCCGCACCCTGGGGTACATCAGACCCGAAAGGCACGAGCGCGATGAAGCCTTCCTTGAAGCCGCCCCACACCGGCTGCGGCTTCCAGGTCCCAGCCATTACGGCCCGGACCACCTCGGTGTAGTAGCCGCCCCACTGGTGCACGATGGCCGTGAGTTGCGCCGTCGGCGCGTACTTGCGCATGTCGCTCTGATAGGCAATCAGCTTCACGCCGGTTTGCTCGGCCGTCTGCGCCACTGCAGGTGAGCCGCTGTGGTTCGTGAGCACGTCGGCGCCCTGGTTCACGAGGGTCAACGCCGCCTCGCGCTCGCGCGGCGGATCGAACCAGGTGTTGAGCCACAACACCTTCACCTGCGCCCTCGGGTTGGCCTCGCGCATGCCGAGCGCGAAGGCGTTGATGCCCTGCACGACCTCGGGCACGGGAAAGCCGGCCACGTAACCCGCAATGCCTGTCTTGCTGGCCTTGCCCGCGAGCAGGCCCGAGAGATAGCGCGCCTCGTAGTAACGCGCGTTGTAAGTGTTGAGGTTCGACGCCGTCCTGTAGCCGCCCGCATGCTCGAACTTCACATCGGGATAGTCGGCCGCCACGCGCAGCGCGGGCTCCAGGTAGCCGAAGCTCGTCGCGAAGATCAGCCGATGGCCCTGTGCGGCGAGATCGCGCATCACGCGTTCCGAATCGGGACCTTCGGCCACGGCCTCCACCACGGTCGTCTTGACCTTGTCGCCGAGGGCGCGCTCCATCTCGCGCCGACCGAGGTCGTGCTGATAGGTCCAACCGGCATCGCCGATCGGCGACACATAGACGAATCCCACCTTCAGCGGCGCTGAGGTCTGCGGGAAGGCAACGGGATGAAAGAAGGCGGCCGCAACTGCGAGCATCGCGGTCAGGCGACCGCAGGTGAGGTTTTGATGCATGGTGTGCCTCGACATGGCCCCGTGAAGCGAGCGCGCACGGCGGGGGCACGCCGGGCGCCGGATGATTCTATGGAGCCGGTGCGCTGTGGATGGAATGCCAACTTCTACCGCTGCCGTCATGAAAGCGCATGCAATGATTTGCCGGTTACGGCACCAACCCGACACCGAGTGCATGCGACCATGGCAGACCAAGAGGAATCTGAACGTGTACTGCTCTTGTCTGCCGCCCAACTCGCGCGCCGGGCGCTGCTGCGCGGCTTGGCATCCGTGCCCGTCCTCGGCGTACTGGGCGCTTGCGGCGGCAACGGCACGGCAGACAGCACCGGCACGGGCGACAGCAGCACGAGCCAGAGCGAAGGCGCCGGGTCGCCGGCAAGCAGCGGCTTTGTTCATCCCGGGCTGCTGCATACAGAAGCCGACTTCGAACGCATGCGGCAGAAAGTGGCCGCTGGCGAAGAGCCCTGGGCTGCAGGCTGGGCCGCGCTGACGAAGAGCAGCCGGGCACTGCTCGGCGGCACCACGCCCAACCCGCTTGAAACCGTGGTGCGTGGCGGGACCGGCGAAAACTTCCGAACGATGGTGGAAGACATGCTGCGTGCGTACCAGCACGCACTGCGATGGAAAGTCTCCGGCGACACCGCCTATGCCGATGCGGCCGTGCGGTTCCTCGACGCCTGGTCGTCGACGATGACCACGCTCACCGGCAACGCCGACCGCTTCCTCGCCGCCGGACTCTACGGATACCAATGGGCCAACGCGGCCGAGATCATGCGCACCTACCCCGGCTGGTCAGCGGCGGGCATCGCGCGTTTCCAGAAGCTGCTGCTCGAGGTGTTCTATCCGCTGAGCCATGACTTCCTGCTGAGACACAACGGCTCGGAGATCACCAACTACTGGGCCAACTGGGATCTCATCTCGACGGTCGGCATCGCTTCGATCGGCATCTTCTGCGACCGTCGAGATCTCTACGACGAAGCGCTTGCGTACTACAAGAACGGCCGAGGCAATGGAGCGGCGGCACACGGCGTGTACATGGTCCATCCCGGCCACCTCGGACAGTGGCAGGAGGTCGGCCGCGACCAGGGCCATGCCACGCTCAGCATCGCGATGAACGCCATGCTGAGCGAGACGGCCTGGAACCAGGGCGACGATCTGTACGGCTACGACAACAACCGCTTCCTGGCGGGCGCCGAGTATGTGGCCAAGGCCAACCTGCCTCTTTCGGACGGCACCTTCCCCGAGATGCCCTTCGCGCGCTACGTCAACCGACAGGGCACCTTCACGGCAGTGTCGACCGCCGGGCTGCCCTCGCCTCGGCCGTGCTGGGAATCCATCCACCACCACTACGTCAACCGCCGCGGCCTCGCAGCGCCTTATGTCAGCGCGATGGCGGCAAAGCTGCGCCCCGAGAAGGACCAGTGGGTGGGCGACCACCCAAGCATGGGCACGCTCACCTTCTCGCGCGATCCCATCGCCACGGGTGCAGCGCCCAGCGGTCTCGTGGCGCGCATCACCGGCGGTTCGGCCGTGCTGTCGTGGTGGGGTACCGCCTATGCGACAGCTTACGACGTGGAACGTGGCGCATCGGCCAACGGGCCCTTCACCGCCATCGGTCGAGTCACGGACCCGCTCACCCTCACAGACACGCCGGGTGCCGGCGTCTGGCACTACCGGATCAGCGCGCTGACCGAAACGGGACCGCGCGTCGGTGTCGATACGGTGCGCGTGGCCTTGCCCGGCGAGCTGCGCCTGCAGCTGCCGCTCGACGGGAGCATCGAGGACACGAGCGGCCTCGCCAGCCACGGCCAGCTTGTCGGCGGTGCCGACTGGGGCGAAGGTCGCGTCAGTGGTCAGGCCCTCGCGCTCGACGGCACCACGGGACATCTCGCATTGCCGACCGGCGTGCTGAAAGACCTGGGCGACTTCACGATCGCAATCTGGGTCTACTGCAATGCCGAGGCCACCCACACTCGCATCTTCGACTTCGGCTCCAGCGACATTGCGTACATGGCACTGGAGCCGCGCGATAACCAAGGACGGATGCGCTTCATGGTGACCGGCACGCACTTCCGCGGCGAGCAGGTGATCACCGCCAGTGGCGCCTTGCCCACCGGCCGCTGGGTCCACCTGGCTGTCACGCTAAACGGGCGGATCGGCACCTTGTATGTCGACGGCAGCGTCGCCGGAACGAACACCGAGATCGATCTTGCGCCGTTCCAGCTGGGCGCCACGACGCAGAACTGGCTCGGGCGCTCGCAGTACGCCGTCGACCCGTTCTTCAACGGCCGGATGCAGGATCTGCGGGTCTACAGCGGCGCGCTCGACGCACAGCAGATCGCTGCGCTTTTGAGCTGAGAAGCCGAACGGATCGGAGAGTGTCGTGACTTACGGAAACTTCAATAAGCGGCTCGCCGACTAAGCACCAGGCGTAAGCTCAGGACTAAAGGCAAGCCGAAGTGCCCGCATCGGGGTGCGCGCTGGCTTCGACAGGCTTCAGCCCGAACGGGATGTGGAGAACCGGCACGCCGCCTACTTGGGTTTCCATAAGTCACGACACTCTCCGATCCGTTCGCACTGATCCTTCGACAAGCTTGGTCGCTCTCGTCAATCTGACTGGTGTTCCGGGAGAACTGCACCGTGTCAAGGCGCGGGCGAAGCCCGGCGAAGCGGATCCTTGACACGGTGCAGTTCTCCCTCACGCTGACGGGCGGTCAGGCGAAGCATTGCTGCGCCTGACCTCGAGCCCGTCCGGCGGCGAGGACTGCCCCGCCCCTGGGGGCGGGGGATAGGGGTGGGGGTCGTCACTCTGGCTTCGTGTTGACGGCAGGTGGCCTGGGGTGATGCGACACAAGTCTGCTGCTGCGTCGATGGATCAGACTGATATCCGTGGG
>CBFHAS010000214.1:0-4273 GCA_965653625.1 uncultured Burkholderiaceae bacterium
GCCATAGTGCGCCACGGCCAGATAGCCCAGCAGGGCCGAGCGCGCGAGTTCGTCGAGCACCGTCTCGTTCCAGCTCAGGGTGGCCGTCTCCACGCCGCGCATCAGGTTGTAGCCGCGCGCTGCGCCGGCCGCCGTGAGCGCGCCGATCACGCCGCCGGCCAGCAGCCCGCCGCCCAGCGTGAGCCCGCCAGTGGCGATGTCCGCCTTGAGGCCCGCCAACGCGCCGGCCACCATGCCGCCCCACATCGCGGCCCTCCCCTCGCTCAGCGGCGCCTGCACGGCGTAGTGCTCGGCCAGCCGCGTGAGGACCTCCTCAATGGCATGGCCCGCCAGGCCGTGCAGCCGGATCAGCTCATCGGTCGAGCGGCGGATGTCGGCATCGAGGCGCTCAGCCATGGCACGCATGGCCTTGTCGCGCACAGTGCCGGCCGCGCCGCGACGCAGTCCGAGCGCGGCGCCCACTTGCGTGAGCCGGCCGCTCCAGTCGTCAGCGGGCAGGCGCTCCTCATCGAGCGCGGCACGCGACAGGCGCTGCGCCAGCACATCCATCGAAGCCTGCCAGGTGCGGCGGCCCCTTTCGCGCCAGGCCGCACGCAGGCGCTCGAAAGCGGCTTGCCGGTCTGCCGGCAGCACGGTTGCCACAGCTTCCAGCAGCGCGCCTTCCTGCACCCAGCAGCGGGCAAACGCGTCGAGGGCGAGCACGCCCCGCACCACCGGCGAGCCTTGAGTGCGCTCCCTCCAGCGGGCGATCTCGGCCGCCTCCACCGCGGGTGCAGGTGGCTCGCCCAGCTGGTTGAGCAGCACCAGCACCGGCTTGTCGATCAACGCGAGCACGCGCAATTCGGCGTCGAGATAGCCGACGTCCTCAGGCGATTCGGACGCGTTGACGAGGTACAGCACCACGTGGGATTCATCCACGATGTGGCGCACGGCACGCTGCGTGAGCCAGAAGGCGCGATCGCGGAACCGGTCCCACACCTCGGTGAGCAACCACCCGAGCGGATTGCCCGCCAGGGCCAGCCGGCGCGCGAGCCGTGCGCTGTCGCCGAAGCCCGGCGTGTCCCACAGCTGCAGAGAATCGCCCTGGGGCGACTCGATCATGGCGTGGCGCTCAGGCTCTTGCGTCACATGGGCTTCGTCGCGCACCTCGCCGATGTCGCGGCCGAGCAGCGTGCGCGCCAGGGTGGTCTTGCCCGCGTTGGTGTGCGAGACGACGCTGAGCGCGATGGCGTCGGCGGCCAAGGGGCTCACCTCGGCGCCAAGCCGCCGCGGCGTGCCCATGCGGCGTCTCCGCCAGGCTCCGCGTGTTCCGCGTTGCCGGCGAGATCGGCGAACCACGGCTCGAAGCCTTCGTCGTGCAGCAGCCGTTCCCACGCGGTGCGCCGCTGGGCACGTCTTGTCTCGCCCTCGGCGCCGGTGAAGCGGCGCCGGAAACCCGACTCGTCCACCAGCACGCGAACGCCTTCGGTCCGCACGCGGGCGAGTGCGCGCACGAAGGCGCCGTGCGTCTCAGGCTCTGGCGTGGCGGTCAAGGGAAATAGCGCCACAACCAGGGCGCCCGCCGGCGCGGGTGCTGCGGGCACGTCTTCCGCGCCCTGCGGCACCGGCTCGGCCAACTGCACTTGCACGCGCGAGCCGAAGAGTTGCGCCAGCGCGGCCTCCAACCCCGGGCGCAGCGCGGGATCGAGCCGGTAGCTGTAGGGCCTGACCTGCACGGCGGTGGCGTGGCCCGCATGCGAGCGCCACAGCGGCCCGAAGTACGCGTCATCCAGCGGCAACGCCATGGCGCGCTTCAACCAGCGCACCCGCCACGCCGCGGCGGCGGCCAGCAGCAGGCGCGGCACGATCACCACCAGCGCGAGCGTGACGGCATGCAGGTGGATCCACGGCGCGGCGTTTTCGCCGGGCCCCTGCGAAAAACGCAGGCGCTCCAGATCGGCGGCATCGGGCAGCGCGATGCCGCTCAGTTGCGAGGCCGGTCCGAGCACCACGGTCAGCAGCGCGTGAACCGATGGCGCCGACAGGAAGGTGCTGTCCCAGCCCGCGCGGTATTCGAAGGCCAGGCCCCGCGCGTACAGCGACGACAACGCGCCGAGGGCCAGCATCGCCGCCGCCGCATGCAGCGCGGCAGCGACGCGCGCGGTGCGCAATGGCGCGGCTGCATGGCCCCAGCCGTCGACGAACCGGGCCACGGCCTCGGCGCCGCGGCCGTGGCGTCTGGCCTTCCACCCCACCCATCGCGACATCGCAGCACCCCACACGCGACGAAGCGGGCCCTCGGCGGAGGCGGCTCGCCGCGCCCCGCGGACGCGCAGAAGCCGACCGGCCAGCAGCACCAGGTAGACCGCGAGATTCCACGCCAGCAGCGCGAGCAGCGGCGGCGCCAGGATGTTGATGCGCGAGGCAGAGGCCACCGATTCGCTGGCCAGCCCGACCACGAAGGCAGCTCCTGCCAGCGCCGATGCCAGCGCACCACTCGGACCCGCAGAAGGGACGGTGATGCCACGCTGCGCTAGGCGCGCGCAGCCCAGCGTCGCGCGCCTGGCGATGAACCGTGCCGGCGGCGCATCCTCGCCCTCTGCACGCAGTGCTTCGCGCGTCGCCCATTGGGCGTCTTCCGCCGTCCAAGGCGGCGTGAGCGGCGCCTCGAACGCGCGCATGAGCCAAGCGTCGCGCGCCTCGGCTTCGGTCAGCCGATCTTGCGCTGCGCGGGCCGGTGGAGAACGCATCGGGCCATTGTGCGTGAGCCCGGCATGCGGCTTGCCGGATCGGCCATGTTCCATTCACCGCGAGGTCATCGATGAAGAAGGACACCGACACACCCAAGGCCCCTCCGGTCAAGGACCATCAGGCCCGGCAGGAGGCCGAGCGCGCCGACACCGCACTGAAGAACGTGCGCGAGGGCTACGGCCACGGCACCAACGAGCGCGAAGGCGACAAATCCGCGGGCACCGGCTCGACGCGCGACACGGGTTCGCCGAAGCGGTCAGGCGACGGGTGAACCCGCCGCCCTTGGGCGCACGGCTTCGACAGGCTCAGCCCGAACGGGATGTGGAGAACCGCCACGCCGCCAATTGAGGTTTCCGTAAGTCACGACACTCTCCGGTCCGTTCGCACTGAGCCTGTCGAAGTGCCCGCATTGAGGTGCGCACTGGCTTCGACAGGCTCAGCCCGAACGGGATGTGGAGAACCCTTTCCCACCTCGTTTCGCTGCGAGCTTGTCGAAGGGCCGCAGCCGGTGTACGAGCAGGGCCGCGGCCGGCTCTCAACCCCGACGCCGGTCCCGGCTCGTCCCGCTGGCCGCCGTGCGGTTCTGCCCCTTCACGTGCGCGTCCCTTTCAGCCTGGCGCACGCTGCGCGCGGGATCGCGGCCGGGGTTGTCGGCGGTGCCTTGTGCCTCGTCGGTCATCTGTTCGAGTTCCTCGCGCTCGGCGGCGCTGTCCCGACGTTCCTGCGTGGGCTTGCCCGGGCCGGTCGGACGATTGGCGTTGCGCATGGGATGCTCCTCGTGAGTTGCACCCGCATCACGGGCAACCGACGTGCCCTCAGGCGGCGCGTTGCATGCGCCCGAAGTACTCCGCCGCAGCCCTACCCTTCAGGTAGCCGGGCACATTGCTGGTGTGCGGCCGCGCGCGAGGACAATACGCCTTCCTTCGCGTACTGCGCCGTCCATGTCTTCCACCTCTTCAGAACTCACCACCGACTCCGCACAGACGCGCCCCGCCGACTGCGGCGAGCAGTTGCGCCAGCACTTTCCCGCGTTGTTCGGTGATGGCTTCAAGCCGCTGAAGCTGCACATCCAGTCCGATATCCAGCAGCGCGTGCCGGGCGTGTTCAGCAAGCAGGCGCTGACGCAGTTCCTGAGGCGCTACACGGGCAACACCGGCTACCTGATCGCCTTGACGCGCTCGCCGCATCGCTTCGATCTTGACGGCCAGCCTGCCGGCGAGGTGAGTGAGGCGCATCGTCAAGCGGCAACGGAGGAACTGGCGCGTCGCCGTGCGGAGCAGCAGGCCAAGCGCAACCAGGCCGAGGAAGGCCGCCGCACCCGCGCCGCACTGCTGCGCGACTTCGAGCGCACCACGCTCACGCCCACGAATTTCTGTGCATTGAAGGGGATCGACCTCCAGTCGCTGGACGCGCTGCTCGCCACGGCAAGGCGCGAACGCGAGGAGCGGCCGCGCGAGGCGCCGCCCCGGCCCGGCGGCGCGAGACCGCACGCCGGGGCGGAGCACCGCGGCAGGCCGCCGCGGCGCTGACGGGCGCCGATTAC
>CBFHAS010000215.1:0-4226 GCA_965653625.1 uncultured Burkholderiaceae bacterium
GGCTGCCTGGACATCAAGAGCAGCATCAAGGCCGCGCGCTTCGTGCGCTTCTGCGATGCGTTCAACATCCCGGTGATCACCTTTGTCGACGTGCCCGGCTTCCTGCCCGGCACTGCCCAGGAGTACGGCGGCATCATCAAGCACGGCGCGAAGCTGCTGTACGCCTACGCCGAGTGCACGGTGCCCAAGGTGACCGTCATCACGCGCAAAGCTTACGGCGGGGCCTACGACGTGATGAGCTCCAAGCACCTCAGGGGCGACGTCAATTTCGCCTGGCCCAACGCCGAGATCGCGGTCATGGGCGCCAAGGGTGCGGTGGAGATCATCTTCCGCGAGGACAAGAGCGACCCGGACAAGCTCGCCGCGCGCGAGGCTGAATACAAGGCGCGCTTCGCCAACCCCTTCGTCGCCGGCGCGCGCGGCTTCATCGACGACGTGATCCAGCCGCACGAGACGCGCAAGCGCATCTGCCGTTCGCTGGTGATGCTGCGCCACAAGAAGCTCGACAACCCGTGGCGCAAGCACGGGAACATTCCGCTGTGAGCGCGCGTCGAGGATCGCCGATGTTCGACAAGATCCTGATCGCCAACCGGGGCGAGATCGCATGCCGAGTGATCCGCACGGCCCGGAAGATGGGCATCAGGACGGTCGCGGTCTACTCCGATGCCGACCGCGATGCCCTTCATGTGGCGATGGCCGATGAAGCCGTGCACATCGGCGCGCCGCCGTCGCGCGAGTCGTACCTGGCCCTGGACAAGATCATCGCCGCGTGCAGGCAGACCGGCGCCCAGGCCGTGCACCCCGGCTACGGGTTCCTCAGCGAGAACGAAGAGTTCGCGCGCCGCGTGGAAGAGGAAGGCATCGTCTTCATCGGCCCCAAGCACGCCTCCATCGCAGCCATGGGCGACAAGATTGCGTCCAAGAAGCTGGCCAGCGACGCAAAGGTCAACACCATCCCCGGCTACAACGCGCCCATCGACACGCCGCAACAGGCGGTCGAGATTGCGCAGGGCATCGGCTACCCGGTGATGATCAAAGCCAGCGCGGGTGGCGGCGGCAAGGGCTTGCGCGTGGCCTTCAACGACCGTGATGTTCATGACGGCTTCACCTCGTGCCGCAACGAGGCGCGAGCCAGCTTCGGCGACGACCGTGTGTTCATCGAGAAGTTTGTCGAAGAGCCGCGCCACATCGAAATCCAGGTGCTGGGCGATGCCCACGGCCACGTGGTGTACCTGTGGGAGCGCGAATGCTCCATCCAGCGCCGGCACCAGAAAGTGATCGAGGAGGCGCCCAGCCCGTTCCTCGACGAGGCGACGCGCCAGGCCATGGGCGAACAGGCGGTTGCGCTGGCCAAGGCGGTGAACTACCAGAGCGCGGGCACGGTCGAGTTCGTGGTCGGCAAGGACCGCAGCTTCTACTTCCTGGAAATGAATACGCGGCTGCAGGTGGAGCACCCGGTCACCGAGTGCATCACAGGGCTCGATCTGGTGGAGCTGATGATCCGCGTGGCGGCCGGCGAGAAGCTGCCCTTCGCCCAGAAGGACATTGCGCGCCAAGGCTGGGCGATGGAGTGCCGCATCAATGCGGAGGATCCTCGGCGCAACTTCCTGCCGTCCACCGGCCGGCTGGTGCGCTACCAGCCGCCGCCGGAAGAAGACAGCGTGCGCGTGGACACCGGCGTGTACGAGGGCGGCGAGATCCCCATGCACTACGACTCGATGATCGCCAAGCTCATCGTGCATGGCAGCGACCGGCACGACGCGATTGCGAAGATGAAGCAGGCGCTCAACGGTTTCGCGATCCGCGGCATCAGCTCCAACATTCCGTTCCAGGCGGCGTTGCTCGCGCACCCCAAGTTCGTGGCCGGCGAGTTCAACACCGGCTTCATCGCCGAGGAGTTCCCAAAGGCCTTCTCTGGCGATGCGGTGGTGCATGACGACCCCGCTTTCCTGCGCGTGCTGGCTGCCGTGGCGAACCGGGTTTACACGCAGCGCGCGATGCGGTTGTCGGGCCAGTTGCCGGGGCACGAGTATCGGGTGGGCGATCAGTTCGTGGTCGTGACGGCCACGCCCGACGGCCGCGCGGACGAGGTGCCCGTGTCGGTGCGGGTCGAGGGCAAGGCCTTTGAGGCGCAGGCCGGCAGTCGCAGCTACCGGGTCGAGATGCACACGCCGCTGCGCCAGGTGGTAGTGCGTGGCACCTGCAACGGACAGCCGTTTTGCGCGCAGATCGAGCGGCTGGGGCTGGCCTACCGCGTCAGCCACAACGGTACGGAGGTCGAGGCCAAGGTGTTCACCCCGCGCGCGGCCGAGTTGAACCAGCTGATGCCGTTCAAGCCGCCGCCCGACCTCTCGCGTTTCCTGCTTTCGCCGATGCCGGGCCTGCTGGTCGACGTGGCCGTGCAGCCCGGCCAACCGGTGCGCGCGGGCGAGCGACTGGCCGTGATCGAGGCGATGAAGATGGAGAACATCCTCGTGGCCTCGCAAGACGCGGTGGTGGCGAGGGTGGTTGCCGGCAAGGGCGAGAGCCTGGCGGTGGATCAGGTGATCATCGAGTTCGAGTAGGCGCGGCCTTCGGCTTCAAGGGGTGATGCATGTCGGTGTCGACACGTCCGTTCAAGGTGCTTGGCATCCAGCAGGTCGCCATCGGCGGCGAAAGCAAGGAGCGCCTGCGCGCGCTGTGGGTCGACAAGCTCGGGCTCGAAGTCACCGGCCGCTTCGTGAGCGAGCATGAGAACGTCGACGAAGATATCTGCGCCATGGGGCAGGGCGCGCATCGCGTGGAAGTCGACCTGATGCAGCCGCTGGATGCGCAAAGGAAACCGGCGGTGCATGCCACGCCGCTCAACCACATCGGCCTATGGATCGACGATCTGCCCCGGGCCGTGGAGTGGCTGGCTGGGCAGGGCGTGCGCTTCGCGCCGGGCGGCATTCGCAAGGGTGCGGCGGGTCACGACATCTGCTTCGTACATCCCAAGGGCAGCGACGAGTTTCCCTGCGGCGGGGAAGGAGTGCTGATCGAGTTGGTGCAGGCGCCGCCGGAGGTGATCGCCGCGCTCTCTTGAGTGCCGGTTATGGGTGGCAGCTCTTGTGTGCCATGGTCCCTCGGGCCCTGCCCTGGTAATTCCCCTCAATTGCAACCACTCGTACCGCGTGCCTACATTCAAGTGCCGTATCCATCGCGGCTGACACACGAACGAGGAATTCATCGTGCGTTTCGCGACCATTTTCATCGCCATCGCCCTGCCGCTGGCCGCTCCCGCGGCCTGTGGTGCCAGGCCGGGGCTCCGCCCGCATTCACGGCGCCGCATGGCATGACACAGTTCCTCTGGCAGGACCGCGACACCAAAGAGTACGCGTACCCCTTCAACCCGCGGTCCGAGTGCCTCGTGATGCTGCAACGTCCGCCCACCGTCGCGCTCGACATCGGGTGCGGTTCGGGTGCGGTCGGGCACGCGTTGCGCCAGAGTTATCCGCAATGCGCGTTATGGGGTTGCGAGTTCAACGCATCGGCGGCGCAGCTCGCCCGACAGCACTTTGATCATGTGGTCGAGCAGGATGTCGAAACGGTGGACTGGCCCGGGTTGGGCCTGACGGCGCCTTTCGATTTGGTCTGTCTGTTCGACGTGCTCGAACACTTGTTCAATCCATGGACGTTGCTGCAGGGATTGCATCGCTTCATCGCACCGGATGCGCAAGTCCTGGTCAGCCTCCCGAACGCCGCCAATCTGCCTTTGCTGTACGACGCCCTGCAGGGCCGCTGGCGCTATCGGAACTGGGGCCTGCTCGACTTCACGCACCTGCGATTCTTTGCGGACTTCGACGCGCGCAAGATGTTCTATCAAACGGGCTACCGCGTGCTCGACCACCGCGTGAACTTCCTGGGTGCCGGCCGCGAGATTTACGAGAAGCATCACCAGGGCACCTTTCCCACCCTGCTCAACTTCGGAGACATGCAACTGCACGTCCGCACGCCCGAGCATTTGCAAGAGCTCTGCGCCGACCAGAACCTCTATCTGGTTTCGCCGCACCACGGGCAATTCAAGGACGACACCGAACGTAGCATGGCCTCCAACGAATACCCGGAAACGTTTGCGTTCGGCGGAGGCTAGTGTCGTGAGTTGGAATACGTGGCATTTCGATTCGACCAGACGCCAGAGTTCGACACTTACGGCACGCAAGTGCTTGATTTGCTTAGACCGAGGGACAAAAGCGCAGACTACAAGA
>CBFHAS010000216.1:0-4212 GCA_965653625.1 uncultured Burkholderiaceae bacterium
CAGGTCGGTGCGACTCCAGCGTCGCGCACGGGCAGGTATCCGACAACCCTTAACTGCTGCCGTCACTCACCGCGACGAGCTGAACCACAGCAAGGGGTCCCGGGCGCAGCAGCGGTGTCTCAGGGTTTCGCTTCGAAAGACTCGCTCTCGCCGCCCCGAACCGTTCGTCTCAGACTTCGTTGGCCCGGAACAGCTCCCCCCGGCGAGACTGCGGGCGTGAGAGGCTCTTGGTGGCGACAGTCAGTAGCGCAGCCGCGGGGGAGACGCCGAACCGTTGCGCGACGCAGCCGGCGATGACCCGGCCGTCGCCATCTCAGGGAACAGCTCTTTGACGCGGCGCAGCGCCTGCTCTTTCATGAGGCTCTGAGCGGCACGCGAAAGATGCCACCCCAGCGGATACAAGGGCCCGTCCTCGATGAGGTCGAACAGTTTCACGTCGCTTAGCGCGGAATCCGACGCCCCGGTGGAGGCGGCCGCCACACCGGCCATCGCCTCGGTGCGAGCCCGCGCGGCCGCCAGGCGACCGTTCGAGCCGATGCCCGTGGTGCCTACGGCCGTGATGAGAGGTCCCAGCGTGTCGACGAAGAAGGCGGCGTTGCCGGCACACAGTGGTTGGCCCAGCACGGCGGCGGATGCCGCAGCATTGTCGAACTTGACATCGGCTTCGGTGGGCTGGGGCGACGCCGAGCAGTTCGCGCCGTTCTGGGGCTTGGGCGGGATGCCGTTGCGGATCAGCACGAGCTGCGGGCGCAGCTTCGCGGAAAGTTCCAAGCGAGCGTCCTTTGACACCCCTGGACAGGCCGCGACGGTTTCCGCATCGCGGGGAGCGTTCAGGCATTCGCGAAGCAGCCGGAGCAGGTCGGAGGCCGTCTGCCCGCCGCTGTTGTCAAAGTAGCCACCGTCGGCCAGGTGCCCGCAACGCTGGGCCAGTCCTTCGGCCTCCTTGCCGCGCAGGGCGAACGCCTCCGGCGCGCAGGCTTCGTTGCTCGCTTGCACGGCGCCGAGGGCGTTGGAGAACGGAAAGCGGGCGCTGTTGTGCGCGGCGCTCACGAGCGGGATGTCGCGCTGGCCCAGTTGCGCGATCTGGTCGCGGGCGCCGGGGAAGTGCTCCCAATGGACGACGAGTTCGCTCGCGATCGATCGTTCACCGGTCTCGACCCAGGTGCTGTTCAGGAAAAGGTATGGCACGTGGCCCTTCGAGCCGGCCTTCAGCTTGTCTCGGCTGTCGATCATGCCGAGGGCAAGACGCCGCGCGGGCGCAGGCTTGTCGTGCAACAGCGGGTCCACGGCTGACACCATTGCATGTTCGAACCACAGGCCGCGTGACATGAAGCCGCACCCCGGGTGGTCGCACCACTTCACGGGGATCATCCGCGCAATCGCGTCCTCGAAAAACCACGAGCCGACCAGTGCGGCGAGCAGGTCCTGGCGACCGAATCGATCGATGCACTGCGCCCGTTCGTCATCGGTCGTGCCCAGGCTGCAGGCACGAAAGACCGCAAGGCCGACGGAGCCGCCCGATACGCCCGTCATCGCGAACGTGCGCTGTGCGAAGCGCGCGGACGTCCTGCGCATCTGCTCGAGCGCGAGCGCCGTCCAGTAGGCGCTGCGGATGCCGCCTCCCTCGGCGGCCACCACGTACACCGGCAGCGCCCCCGGCAGCGCACAGGTTCCGTCGCGCCCTTCGGCCCGGCACAGTTCGTTCAGCCACTCGCTCAGGGCTTGTGGTGCCAAGGGCAGGGCGTTGTCGCGGGCCGAAGCGGCGGCCGGATCGTCGTGGCGCAACGCGCTGGCCGCCAGACGCGAGTTCGAGCCGTTTGCGGCGGGTCGGGATTCCGGGGCCAGGTACTGATCGCTCAGCGCCAGGGACACGAAGGCGCCCCCGAAGGCCGCGACGACAAGAGCTCCCGCCACCCATGGGCGCCGGCCGTTGGTCGCCTCCTTGAAGGCAGCCCACAGCACGAGGAGCATCAACGCCGCCAGCAGCGTGCTGGTCAGCACGGCCAGGAACGGAGAGTGAAGCACGCCGTTGTCCAGCATTGGCACGCGATGGTTCTCCGCCATGCCCCCGAGCCCGAGCATGCCTACCCACAGCAGGAAGAACAGGAACCACGGAACCGCTTCTCCGTGTTCGTGCAAAGAGATCCAGCCCGCCACGCTGAGCCAGAACGTCACCAGGCACAGCACGATCGGCAGCGTGAGAGTCGGGATGCCCCACGCCTCGGGTGCCAGAACGGCGATGGCGCGGCAGACCAGCGCGATGCTCAAGGCGATGACCGGAACAGTCTTGGGGCCGATAAACGACATGACCCGGTACGTGTGCAGCGAGTCAACGACTGTGGTCAGCTGTTCGCAGCGGTAGTAGCGGCGCGGCCGGGCCGGGCGGGCCTCCCGGTTGTAGATGAACGCCACGGACATGACCAGCACGAGCAGCGCAAACAGCGCCAGGACGACGATCGGCGAGAGCTTGCGAAGCACGACAGCGTTCGGAAACGTCGTCAGTGCCATCGCAAGCAGCAGCGCTGCGGGAGCGACGCCCAGCAGGCGTGCCCAGTCGCGCGCCATGGTGTCCTCGGCACGCGGTTCGCTGTCGGGCTCGCAGGTGTCCCGTTGGGCCACGAGCATGCCGAGTCGTGCCCACAGCCAGCAGCTGTATCCGAGTAGCAGCACCGATGCCGCCGTCAGCCCGAGCACGGCAAGCGTTGTGATCCACCGCCCCAGGCTGGCGCCTCCGTTCGACGCGTGCGACGCCATCGCATAGACGACGTCGCGCCCCTGGTTCATCACGAGCATCAAGGCGGTGCACGCCCCGAGCGCCAGCAGCACGTATCGCGTGCGCCAGACGACGCCGAAAGTGGCCCGGCGAGCGTGTGCCACGCGCTCCCGGAGCGATTCGTCGTGGTGCGGCGCGAACTGAACCCACAAGAGGCCCGCGGCCGGAATGCCCAGCAGCAGCCATGACACGAGCATCGGCTTCAGCGCGTGTGCGTGGCACCCGAGGAACCAGAGCGGCCCCGTCTCGGGGCTGCAGGCGGGGTCGTCGGCACGCCACCATGCGAAACCGAGCGCCAACGCCACTCCCGGCAGGTGCCACAGCGGCGACATTGCCGTTCCGCGCGCGCTGTCCCAGAGATCGCGGAGCCAGGCCGGGTCGTGCCGAAGCGTGATCCACATGGCCACCGGGATGGCGCCCAGGATGCCGGGCAGCGCTGCCCACCACACGCCCAGCTTCTCCAGGCCGGCGATGTTTTCGACCAGGTCCACCACGAGCAGCGCGGCGAGCGCCGAGCCACCGAACTGCCCGATGCGCGGGATGAAGTGCTTCGCCCAGCGGGACTCGGGCCCCGCGTGGCGGACCCCGATCGTGCCCGCGCGGTGCCAGATCCCGGCGAAGACCACCGCATAGAGCGGCATCAGCACCGCAAGGTCGATGACGAGGTACAGGGCCGGGAAGAGCGTCGCCGCGCCGTCTAGGTGATCCACCCACAACTTCTCGATAGCCTTCACGGCGTTGGCATCGGTCCATCCCAGCATGTCCTCGATGCCGTAGCCGCTCGGGACCCGGAGCAGCTGCTGCAGGCCGACCAGGATGACGAGCACGGCGCCCGCGCTGACGAGCGCGCCGCCCAGCCTGTCATCACCATCCAGCCGCTCTACGAGGGCGCGCCGTGGCGATCCATCGCGTGCCTTGATGACCCGCCGCACCGTTTCGTTGAACGTCATGGCCGCCTCCGACTGCTGAGGGAGGGCCGAGCGTAGCGACGTGGCGCCAACGGAGCATCCCGAGCTTTAGGGAGCGGTGCTCCCCTAGATTCATGAGCAGGGACTTGGCGCTACAGCTGCTCGTTGAACAGATACAGCGCGCGGTCCTGCAGGCGGTGCAAGGTGCCGCGCCGCGACCACGATTCCAGCCGGAGTTCCACGCACCATCACGCGCACGTCGACGCCGCGCTCCACGGCGCGGGCCATGGCGTCCATCGCCTCGGTGTCTGGCAGGAAGTAGGGGTTCTGGATCCACAACCTCGCGTGTTTCATCGACCCAGTGCTCGCTGAAGGCCGACTGCACGGTCTGCACCACCGGCCCGGTGACGCGCACGCTGATGTCGCGGAAGTGCTCGGCGTCCTGGGCGTTGCCTAGTGTCGTGAGTTGGAAATACGTGGCATTTCGATTCGACCAGATGGTGATGATCGTGCGGCGGGCGAAAGGGGTCG
>CBFHAS010000217.1:0-3954 GCA_965653625.1 uncultured Burkholderiaceae bacterium
GTCATCAACGTCGACCAGAGCCCCATCGGCCGCACGCCGCGCAGCAACCCGGCCACCTACACGGGCCTCTTCACCCCCATCCGCGAGCTGTTCGCCGAGGTGCCGTCGGCACGCGAGCGCGGCTACGGGCCGGGCCGTTTCAGCTTCAACGTGGCGGGCGGACGCTGCGAAGCCTGCCAGGGCGACGGCGTTCTCAAGGTGGAAATGCACTTCCTGCCCGACGTTTACGTGCCCTGCGACGTCTGCCACGGCCGCCGCTACAACCGCGAGACGCTGGAGGTGCTCTATAAGGGCCGCAACATCACCGAGGTGCTCGACATGACGGTCGAGGAGGCGCACTCGTTCTTCAGCGCCGTCCCCTCCATCGCACGCAAGCTGAAAACGCTGCTCGACGTGGGCCTCGGTTACGTCCGCCTGGGGCAAAGCGCTACCACGCTGTCAGGCGGCGAAGCCCAGCGCGTGAAGCTCGCGCTCGAGCTTTCCAAGCGCGACACCGGCCGCACGCTGTACATCCTTGACGAGCCCACCACGGGCCTGCACTTCGCCGACATCGACCTGCTGCTGCGGGTGCTGCACCAGCTGCGTGACGCGGGCAACACCATCGTGGTGATCGAGCACAACCTCGACGTCATCAAGACCGCCGACTGGATCATCGACATGGGGCCCGAAGGCGGCGCCGGCGGCGGCACCGCCGTGGCAATTGGCACGCCCGAAGACGTGGCAGGGAATGCTGCAAGCTTCACGGGGCGGTACCTCAAGCCGCTGCTGTAGGGACGTTCGAGCGGGCCGCATATCTGAACGAGGTCTCGCATCAGGCATGCGTGATGTCCAACGTGGATGTGGTGGCAATGCCTGGGCGACTACACCAAAGTGAACGGGCGGTGAGCGCCGCAGGGGGCTGAAGCGTCCCGTCGCCGCAGGCGGGCGGCGCCTCCGTCCGATCTGGCGCCGCCGCCACGTGCGGATTCGACGCGACATCTGCACGCGAGGCAGGCGTAGCCTTGCACACCACGGCCGATACCCGTGGGGCCGGCCACACAATGTCGCCCTGGGCACCAACCATGAGCACGGCACCTCTGACGACCAACGAAGCACGCCGGCTCGCGGTGCTGCGGGAACTCGGGCTCCTGGACAGCGAGCCCGACAGCAGCTTCGACGCCCTGGTACACGCAGCCGCCTCGCTCACCGGCTGCCCCGTCGCGCTGGTCAGTCTGGTCGACGAGCGCCGGCAGTGGATCAAGGCCGCCCACGGCACCCCGATCACTGAGCTTGCGCGCGACGTGTCGCCCTGCGCACACACCATCCTCGGTGAGGATCTGATGCAGATCCCCGACATGCAGGGCGACGCGCGCTTCGCCGGCAATCCGCTGCTCCAGGGCGCCCCACCGCTGCGCTTCTATGCCGGCGTGCCGCTGATGTTCCGCGCCGCCACGCTGGGCACCCTGTGCGTCATGGACCATCGGCCGCGCCGCCTCAGCGCCGAGGAGCGTGAAGCGCTGCACGGCCTGGCTCGCGTGGCCACCGAGCTGTTGCGCAGCCAGCAGCGCATGAACGCGATCGACGCCGAGCACCGGCGCCTGCTCGACTTCGGACGCGCCTCCGGCGATTGGATGTGGGAAACGGACGAGACTCTGCGCACCACCTGGGTGTCGGATGCCTTCGAGACGGTGACCGGCCTGGCTGCCGATGACATCATCGGCCGCCCCATCAACGACCAGCCCCTCCTCGACGAACAAGGCCATGCGCAGCCGGAACTCGGCGGCCTGCTCGACCTGCTGCAGCGGCGCCAGCCGTTTTCGCGTGCGGTCACGGACAAGCACACACCGCGCGGCCTGCTCTATGTGTCGCGCAGTGCGGTGCCTGTCTTCAGCGATGACGGCACGTTCCGGGGCTATCGCGGCACGGCTCGCGACGTGACGGCGCAGGTGGCCGCCACCCGCCGCTCGCGCGGACAGGACGCCTTGCTGCGCAAGCTGACCGCCCAGGTTCCCGGCGTCATATTCCAGTTTCAGCTCAATGCCGACGGCAGCTGCCACTATCCCTACGCCAGCCGGGGGATGCGAAGAATGCTCGGCACGGCGGTCCGGTTCGACATGCGCGGCACAGATGCGTCGATGCCGTTACGCATCATCCACCCCGAGGATCTGAGCGGCTTCGCAGAGAGCATCTACCGCTCCGCGGACACCCTCGAATCCTGGCAACGCGAGTACCGCATCGTGCGCGGCGATGGTCGCGTGCGATGGCTGGAGACCCGCGCCATGCCGGAGCGGCTGCCCGCTGGCGGCACGCTATGGCACGGGTTCACCACCGACGTGACGGAGCGCAAGGAGACGGAGCTGGCGTTGCGCCGCTCGGAAGAGCGCTGGGAGATGGCAGCCGACGCAGGAGGGCTGGGCATTGCCGAGCTCGATCTCGCCACCGGTGTGCTTGCCATGGACCGGCGAGCCTGCTTCATCCACGGCCTGCACTATCCCGTGCCGGGCTTCACGCTCGAACAGTGGATGGAGTCCATCCACGCCGATGATCGCGACAGCGCGCGAGATGGCCTGATGCAAGCGCTCGGCTCGCGCACCACGCTGGAGGCACGCTACCGGCTGGTGCGCCCGGACGGCCGCGAGGTCGCGGTGGAACTCACCGCGCGCGGCCGCTACGACCATGCCGGCCGGCCGGTGGGTGTGATCGGCACCTGCCGCGACGTCACCACGCAACGCGAGATGGAGCGCTTGCAGCGCGACAAGGAAGCCGCCGAGCGCGCCAATCGCGCCAAGAGCGAGTTCCTGTCGCGCGTGAGCCATGAGTTGCGCACACCGCTCAACGGCATCCTCGGCTTCGCGCAGCTCATGGCACTGGACCAGGCCGCACCGCTCGTGCCCGAGCAGCAGCGCCGATTGGACAGCGTCGTGGGCGCAGGGCGCCGCCTGCTCAAGCTCATCAACGACGTGCTGGACGTCACTCGCATCGAGAGCGACGACTGCTCGCTGCAGCTGGCCTGCGTGAACGTGTGGGCGACCATCTCCGAATGCCTGGCGCTCATCCAGCCCCTGGCCGACGAGGCCGGCGTGAAGCTGCCCGAGCCGGCCACCATGGACCGGCCGCCTTGCTGGGTGATTGCCGACCCGCGCGCGCTGGAGCAAGTGCTGATGAACCTGCTGTCCAACGCGATCAAGTACAACCGGCCCGCCGGCCGCGTGGAAATCTCGGTGGAGCCGGTCGATGAGTCGGACCTCGCGGGCGTTCGCATCGCCATCCGGGACCAGGGCCGCGGCATCTCCAAGGAGCAGCAGGGCTCGCTGTTCCAGCCTTTCAACCGCCTCGGCGCCGAGCTCAGCCGCACCGAAGGCAGCGGCCTCGGGCTCGTGATCTGTCGCCGTCTCGTCGAAGCCATGGAGGGCCGCATCACCGTGCAAAGCGCGCGCGGCCACGGCGCCACCTTCAGCGTGGAGCTGCCAGCCGGCTCACTCTCGCATCCGCCGGCTTTCACCGGCCGGCGAGAAGTGCTCTACATCGAGGACGAGCCGCTCAACATGGTGTTGATGGAGGAGGTGTTCCGCAATCAGCCGCAGTGGACGCTGCTCGTCGCCGACGACGCCGCCACCGGCACGCGCATCGCGCGCGAGTCGCGGCCTGACCTCGTACTCATCGACATGAACCTGCCCGACATGCACGGGCTGACCTTGATCGAGACACTGCGCCAGGATCCGAGGACGCGATCACTGCGCTGCATTGCCCTGTCGGCCGACGCCATGCGTGAACAGATTGATGCGGCACTGGCCGCCGGCTTCGACGACTACTGGACCAAGCCCATCGACGTGCCTCGCGTGCTGGCGAATCTCGCGCGGCTGCTGACCGGGCCAGCGCCCCACTGAACGCAACACACAGGCCGAACCGCACACGCAAGCGCAATCGGGATAGGGGCCGGTCAGTACTGACCGGACCCCTCCCACACCACCCGGC
>CBFHAS010000218.1:0-3899 GCA_965653625.1 uncultured Burkholderiaceae bacterium
CGGCCGCCATGCCGGCGCCGGCCAGCGCGGGCGCCAGCCAGGGGGCATCGAACAGGTCGAGCCCCGTGGAAACACCGAGCATCCAGCCGAAGATGCCGCTGGCCGCGCCGAGTACCAGCGTGGCGGCCCATTGCGCAGGCAGGGGAAGCGCACTCAGCGGGCGCTTGAGCAGGCAGGCGGCGAGCAGCCACAGCAGCACACCCGTCAGGGCCACGGCCGAGCTGACGGTGGCCAGGGACATCCATGAGCCGAGGTCGTGGGCCGCGAAAAGCGCGCCGATGGCCACCGTGGCGTTGACGTACACCACCGCGCGCAGCACCACGCCCACGTGGCATACGTCGAACAGGACCGGCGCCTCCTTGGCGAGGGGCATGGCCGCGCCATCGAACAGCGTGGTTCCGAATGCGCTGCTGCGCAGCTCGTCGGGCCGCGTCATGTCCGGCCAGCGGCTGGCTGGGTGGCCGTCGTCGGAGCCGCTGCGCGAAGGGGACGATGCCATGGGGTGCTCGATAGAATCGCCGCGTGAGTGCGCCGCATTCACGCCGCATTGTCGCCAACTCCCGGTCCTTGCCGCCACTGTGGCAACGCCGCCGCCTCATGTCATCCAGTCAACTCGACAAGAAGTCACAAGCCTGGTCCGCGCTGTTCAGCGAACCGATGAGCGAGCTGGTCAAGCGCTACACCGCCAGCGTCTCCTTCGACCGCCGCCTCTGGAAGGCCGACATCGCCGGCTCGCTGGCACATGCCGAGATGCTGGCCGCGCAGGGCGTGATCGCCAGCGACGATCTCGAAGCCATCCGCCGCGGCATGGCGCAGATCACCGAGGAGATCGAGTCGGGCCGCTTCGAGTGGAAGCTCGACCTGGAAGACGTGCACCTCAACATCGAGGCGCGGCTCACGCAGCTGGTGGGCGACGCCGGCAAGCGTTTGCACACCGGCCGCTCGCGCAACGATCAGGTCGCCACCGACGTGCGGCTGTGGCTGCGCGATGAGATCGACCGCCTCGCGCCCTTGCTGCGGCAGATGCAGCTGTCATTGGTGGAGGTGGCCGAGAAGAACGTCGAGACCATCATGCCGGGCTTCACGCACATGCAGGTGGCTCAGCCGGTGAGCTTTGCGCACCACCTGCTGGCCTATGTGGAGATGTTTGTGCGCGACGAGGAACGGCTGACCGATCTGCGCCGGCGCGTGAACCGCCTGCCGCTCGGCGCGGCGGCCTTGGCCGGCACGAGCTACCCTCTGGACCGCGAGCGCGTGGCGCGAACGCTGGGGTTCGATGGCGTGTGCCAGAACAGCCTGGACGCGGTGAGCGACCGCGACTTCGCGATGGAGTTCGCGTCGTTCGCGAGCATTGCGATGGTGCACGTGTCGCGGCTCGCGGAGGAGATCGTGCTGTGGATGAGCCAGAGCTTCGGGTTCATCGATCTGGCCGACCGCTACTGCACGGGCTCGTCCATCATGCCGCAGAAGCGCAACCCCGACGTGGCCGAGCTGGCGCGGGGCAAGAGCGCTCGCGTGGTGGGCCACCTGATGGCGCTCATCACCTTGATGAAGGGCCAGCCGCTGGCCTACAACAAGGACAACCAGGAAGACAAGGAGCCGCTGTTCGACACGGTGGACACGCTGGCCGACACGCTGCGGATCATGTCGGAGATGGTGGGCGGAATCACCGTCAAGGCCGAGGCGATGGAGCGCGCGGCCTTGCGCGGCTATGCCACGGCCACCGACCTCGCCGACTATCTGGTGAAGAAGGGCCTGCCCTTCCGCGATGCCCACGAGGTGGTGGCGCATGCGGTGAAGCATGCCATCGGACAGGGCGTGGACCTGGCCGAGCTGCCGCTCGACACGCTGCAGGGCTTTCATGCCGCCATCGGGGCCGATGTGTTTGAGGTACTGACCTTGCGCGGTTCGCTGGGTGCGCGGCAGGTGCTGGGAGGTACGGCGCCGGCGCAGGTACGCACGCAATTGGCGCGGCATCGGGCGCGGCTGGGCTGAGGCAAGTGCAGGGGCTTCGACAAGCTCAGCCCGAACGGATAGTGGGCTGACCCTTTTCGCCACACCCGTTCAGCCACCCTCCACTCGTTCACGAATCCGCACTGGTGACAAGACCCGCACCCGTGAGAAGACCCACACCCGTGACAAGACTCGCACCCGTTGGCGAGACCCTCACCCGTTGACGCTCGTTCACGACCGCCCACACCCGTTCACGACTGCACACCCGTTCACCTCCGCGCGCACGGTCACGCCCCCCGACACCGTTCGCGCTGAGCCTGTCGAAGCGCCTGCTCAAGCCTCGCACGAGCACACCATCAGCTTTGGCCCATGTCGCCGTTGAAACGGTACAGCCAGACCCTGCGCCCGTCAGCGCAATGCAGCACGCTCTCCGGTCTCGCGCCCGGCACCTCGAACTCCAAGCTGACCAGCCACGCCCCGGGCGGCAACTCGCGTGCCGCCTTGGCTGCCGCGCGCGGCATGCTCTCCGGGCGCTGGAACAGATACACCAGGTCGTAGGCTGACCAGTCTTCAGCCCAGAGGTCAGCGCGTCGCACCATGGCGAAGGGCGTGCGCCACGCGCAGGCCAGTCGCAGTGGCCAGCTCCACTCCAGCCCCGACAGCCTCGCGTGCGGATACTCGCGGTGCAACTCGCGCAGCGCGTCTCCCAGGCCGCAGCCGCAGTCCAGCACACAGGCATCGGCCGGCAGCGGCACCGCGGCCGAAAGGCCTTCGAGCGCGCCGGCGGGCGTGGGAAAGAGCGGGGCATCGCGCCAGCTGCGCAGCGGGTACAACGCGGCAAGCAAGGCCATCGCAAGCAGCCACGCCCAGGCCGGCACGTCGCCGAGCGCGCCTGCTGCCACCAGCGACAGCGGAAAGCCCAGGGAGATGAACAAGCGTCTCCACGCCGTGGTGCCGGCGAAGCTGGCCGCAATGGCCAGTGTCGAAGCGGGCAGCAGCGCGAGCGGCGCGGGCAGGCTCATGCCCTGCGTGGCGCCAGCGAACACGCCCCACGCCGCGGCCCACGCCAGTAGCGCGGGCAGCGGCCAGGGCAAGCGCCGCGCCCAGCTTCGTGCCGCGGGCATCAGGACAGCAAGGCCGCGATCAATGCTCGCGCAGCTTGACCCGCAGCCGCGCAATCGACTGGCTGTGCAGCTGGCACACGCGCGACTCGGTCACCTTGAGCACGGCCGCGATCTCCTTGAGGTTCATGTCGTGCTCGTAGTACATGCTCATCACGTACTGCTCGCGCTCCGGCAGTGATTTGATGGCGCTGACGAGCGCCGAGCGCATGCGATGGTCCTGCAACTGCGACAGCGGGTTGAACCCCTCGTCGGCGACGTGGCGGTCGAGGTAATCGTTGTCGCCGTCATCGCCCGACATGTCTTCAAGGTAGACGAGCTGGGTGCCTCGAACCTTGCCCAGCAGTTCCTGATACTCGGTGAGCGAGATGCCCATCTCGCGGGCGATCTCGCTTTCGGCAGGCGCGCGTCCGAGTTTCTGCTCCAGCCTGTGCACCGCGGCTTCGATGCTGCGCTGCTGCTTGCGCGTGCCGCGCGACAGGTAATCGGTGCCGCGAAGCTCGTCGAGCATGGCGCCGCGGATGCGCTGCGTCGCGAAGGTCTCGAACTGCACACCTTGCGCGGCGTCGAAGCGCGACAGCGCGTCAGTGAGGCCGATCATGCCGACCTGGATCAGGTCGTCGATCTCGACGTTGGCTGGGAGCTTGGCGATCATCTGGTGCGCCAGGCGTCGCACCAAAGTGCTGTACTGCTTCAGCATCGCGTTGACGTCGAGGTGGCCTTTAGCGGTGTACATGGATCGGCTTTCTTCCGGGGCCTTTGAACGCTGTTGGAAAGGTGACGCGGGCCTGCTCAGCTCATGGCGTACGACGGCATCGGCGCGGC
>CBFHAS010000219.1:0-3783 GCA_965653625.1 uncultured Burkholderiaceae bacterium
GCTGCGCGCCGTTGGCCTTGCGCACGAAGTGCTCGTGATATCCCGTCAAACTAATGTAAGCGCTCAATAGACCACGCCCTTGCGTGGCGCGTGACCGAGGCTCAGGAGCGGCCTACTGGCCGCCCAGCGCGATGTTCCAGGGCAGCAACGCCTCGTAGTCGTCGACGGTCTGTGCCAGCGGAAGCTTCTTGAACAAGGCGACGAGGTACCGATAGGGCTCGATGTTGTTGGCCTTGGCCGTCTCGATGAGCGAATAAAGATTGGCACTGGCGTTCGCGCCGCCGACGGTGTCGGCGAACAACCAGCTTCGTCTTCCGACGACGAAGGGCCGGATCGCGTTCTCCACCGGATTGGAGTCCAGCGGCCAAGCTGCGTTGTCCAGGAACCGCACGAGCTTGGGCCACTGCCCGTGCAGGTAGTGCAGTGCCTCGCCCAGCAAGCTCGACGGCGCGACGGCGTGCAGGTGCGTGAGCAGCAACCGCTCGATGTCGCGCACGACAGCGGCGCTGTAGCGCGAGCGCAGCCGCAGCCGGCGCGCAGGCGTCCAGTCCCTGGCCAAGGACTCCGCACGGTACAGCTTGGCAATCAGCCGCACGAACCGGGTCGCGAGCTGGTCGGGCGAGCGGGCTGCCTTCGGGATGGACTCCTCGGCCTTGATGAACGGCCGGCGTGCGTGAACCCAGCATCCAAGGTGCGTGAGACCGCCGGCCCTCGCAATGCCGTTGTAGACCTCGTAGCCGTCGCTCATGAGCGTGGTGCCGGGGCGGATGCCGGCATAGAGTTTCTCGGCGTGCACGGCGCCGCGCCCCGGCGCATAGGCGAACAGCCGCACTGGCGGACCGGTGCCGTTCATCTGCGCCCACATGTAGCTCTTCGTCTGTGCCTTGCGCCCGGGCTCCTTGAGCACCTGGACCGTGGTCTCGTCGCCGTAGATCAGGTCCGAGTCGAGCAGGTGATCGCGCAGCAGGTTGATGATGGGCTGCACGGCCCGGCCGATGCGCACGACACCGGCGGCCAGGGTGTTGCTCACGATGTCGCCGCCGAAGCGGCGCAGCAGCGCAGCCGTGCGGTACAGCGGCATGCCGAACTGGTACTTGCCGGTGATGACCCAGGCCTGGGCCTGCTCGGTGAGCAGCCCGCGCGGGATGATGCGCGCTGGCGTCGGCGCGACCCTTAGGCTCTGATCGCAGCAGGGGCAGGCGTACTTGATGCGGTGGTGCTGCAGCACACGCACCTGCTCGGGGATGACGTCCATCTGCTCGCTGACCTCGGCACCGATCTCCACCAGCGCGTGCCCGTCATGGGCGCACACACGCTCGGCCTCGGGCAGCTCGTGGCGCACGATCTCGCGCGGCAGTGCGGGGTCCAGCGGCTTGCGTCCACGCTTCTTGCGCTGATGCCCGGCGACCGTTGTCGACTCCTCTTCGTCGGTCTCGGCCTGCGGCGTCTGATCGGTGGGTGCGAGGGCCTCGGCCTCGTTGAGGAACAGGTCCTTCTGATCGGTGCCGCGGGCTTCGCTCTTGGCCGCGAACAGCTGGCGCTGCAACGCCTTCAACCGCTCCAGGGCGAGGTCCCGCTCGGTGGTCGCGACTCGCAGCGCGCCGGCCAGCGCATCGCGCTCGGCAATGAGCGCGGCAAGTTCTTCAGCGGTGATCGTGGCAGGGGCGGGTGGTGGCGACACGCCCGCTTGGATCGGCATGCCCCATCATTGTTCCTTCAGGCCACGCTGGAATAGCGCAGGCGCGAGTGGCGTTGCACCACCGCGATGTCGATGCCCTCCAGCAACCAGTGCAGCTGTTCGGCCGTCAGCGTGGGAACTGCCTCGGCCGAGGGCCAGATGAACCGGTCCTTCTCCAGGCGCTTGAGCAGCAGCCAGAAGCCGTTGCGCTCCCAACCCAGGATCTTCACCCGGTCGCGCCGCCGGTTGCTGAACACGTACGCACACGAGGCGAACGGGTCCAGGCCCAGGGCCTGTTCCACCAGCACCGCCAGGCCGTTGATGCTCAGCCGGAAGTCCACCGGCTCGCGGTGCAGGTAGACCTTCAGTCCTTCGTCGAAGCGGAACACCGCAGCCTCCCCAGCGCCTCGATCACTTCGCCGACGTGGCGCAGCTGGACGCCGCGAAGGTCGATCGCCACGCCATTGGGCAAGCGTGCCTGCACGTCCATCACGGCGACGATGTCGTCGCAGCTTCGGACCGCGATCGGCGAAGCTGGCGGCACCGGGACCGCCACGAACGCCGCAGACGCCGGCACCACGCTGGCAACGGCCTTGCGCGCGCGACCACCATGGCCATGCTCGCGAAGCCAGCGTCCCGCCTGGTTGGCATTGACGCCGCACTCGCGCGCCAGGCGCGACACCGAGGCGCCTGGCTGCAGGCACAGTGCCACCAGCTGCGACTTCGCGGCTTCGTCGTACACACTGCGTCCGTCGCTCTTGTGCCCCACCACCAGCCGGCGCTTGAGGTCTTCCAAATCGTCTGTCATTTACGTTCCCGCGTTCATCTACGTGGGAACGTAGGCTGTCAGGTCACAGCCTGCGGCTCAAGGACGTGGTTTATTGACCGCATACGATTCTGGAACATGGGCGAGCGTCTGGTTTTGGCCGACTGTAGCCGGATGCGTTGTCGTCGAGAAGGGGCCATAGAGGACATGCGGCGCTCTCGAAAGCAGACCTTCAACCCTGACGTCTGTATCGCGCCTCAAACGGAAATCGCACCGCCTGTAAGTCTCCTCTGGGTCCATCCTGGGAAAAGTCGTTCATGACGCGTCGGGAGCTTTCACGGCGGATTTGTAGCGGTCAATCGCAAGGCTGAAAGCGAACGCACGGCGGAACGGCGCGGATCGCGGTCAGGGAGTTTTCTCCGTCGATGCGCTCGGCTTGAAACTTGACGGTTGCACCCTCGCGCAACCCTGCCAAGATCGCTGGATCGCGGACACGAAGGCGCAGAGTGGTGAACGGCAGATTCACACTCGGCACCACCTTCAAACGCACATAGGTCCGCGCGCCTCCATCTTCCTCGGCCACCGAGCGAAATGTGGCACGCGTCTCGACCGGCGCGACCACCTGAGCCACTGGAGCCGATGGTGCTGCCGACGGTGCCGGTTCACCTGCATGTTCCAGGGTCGCGGCCACCACTTGCTGCAGGAGGTGCCGTTGCGCACGACCGACGCTTCCATCGTCGTACTCTCCGGCGGTCATCACGACCACCAAGTCCAGGGAAGGAACGATGAACAAGCGCTGGCCACCGTTGCCGAACGCCGCATGCCAGCGAACCTCATTGCCGCGGACGAACACATTCCCGGACCACCAGTGGTGGCCGAACTCCTCGCCGTCCGCAGCGCAAGGAGAAAGCAGCGTCTGAACCCAGGCCTGTGGAACAACCTGCCGGCCCTCCCACTCGCCCCCTTGGAGCATGAGTCGGCCGAGCCGCGCGAGGTCACGCGGGCGCAACCGCAGTCCCGTGAATGCCCGTGTGCGGCTGCACGATCGAGCCGGCTAACCACCTCGGAGTGAACCTCGTTCCAAGGCTTATCGTCCCTCGTTTCGCAGAAAAGAGTCGGAAAGAAGTGCAAGCAACGAGTTCAGTTCTTCGGGGTTGTCGGAAAAATCCGCAACTGTTCGAACTTCCCCCCCTTTGCTAACGGCATAAGCCGCAGACGAAGCCAACGTCATGTGCGGAGGGAACGTCAGTTTGCGACTCCTGAAAAAAATCCAGCAACCTTCGGCTTCGGCATATTCGAGCGATAGCACATCAGACTCGAGAGTGCCGAGCATGGCCCT
>CBFHAS010000220.1:0-3706 GCA_965653625.1 uncultured Burkholderiaceae bacterium
CGACCCCTTTCGCCCGCCGCACGATCATCACCATCTGGTCGAATCGAAATGCCACATATTTCCAACTCACGACACTAGAAGCTTCGACCGCCCTGCTCGAAGCGCTCAATACCTCTCCGGAGCCGACCCCTTGAACAACCGCCCCATCCGATCGCAGTACGAAGACTTCATGCGCCACGTGCACACGCACGGCGTGGCCAAGGCGGACCGCACGGGCACGGGCACACGCAGTGTGTTCGGCCACCAGATGCGCTTCGATCTCAACGAAGGCTTTCCGCTGGTGACCACCAAGAAGGTTCACCTCAAGTCCGTGATCCTCGAACTGCTGTGGTTCCTGCGGGGAGACAGCAACGTGCGCTGGCTGCAGGAGCGCGGCGTGACCATCTGGGACGAATGGGCGCGCGAAGGCGGCGACCTGGGCCCCGTGTACGGCGTGCAGTGGCGCTCCTGGCCCACACCCGACGGCGGGCACATTGATCAAGTCGCCGAGGTCGTGCACACGCTCAAGACCAACCCCGATTCGCGCCGCATCATCGTGAGCGCGTGGAATGTGGCCGATCTTCCGAACATGGCGCTCATGCCCTGCCACGCCTTCTTCCAGTTCTACGTGGCCGAGGGGCGGCTCAGCTGCCAGCTCTATCAGCGCAGCGCCGACATCTTCCTGGGCGTGCCGTTCAACATTGCGAGCTATGCGCTGCTCACCCACATGCTGGCGCAGCAATGCGACTTGGCGGTGGGAGAGTTCATCTGGACCGGCGGCGATTGCCACATCTACAGCAATCACCACGAGCAGGTGGAGCTTCAGCTTTCGCGCCAGCCCTTTCCCTACCCCACGCTGCACATCAAGCGCCGGCCTTCTTCGATCTTCGACTTCGAGTACGAGGATTTTGAGGTGGTGGGGTACGAGCACCATCCGGCGATCAAGGCGCCGGTGGCGGTGTAGATAGTCGCGCCCTCTTCAGGAATTCCCGCCTCGCGAATAAACGAGCGCCGGGGCCTCCGCCACGACGGTAGTGTTGTGAGTTGGAAATCGTGGCATTTCGACGGGCCGAAACGGGGATGAGCGCAAGGCGCGCAGCCAATGCTGCGAACTTAAGCCGCACGGCGGCGTAAGTCATTGATATACTTGCGTTTTCTGAGTTCATTTCACAATATGAACTCAAATTGTCAACACCACTGTCCAGCATCTGTTGCTGGATCTGTCGGACACCATCACCTCGGACACCTTCGCGCATCTCGCGCGCCATCCCGAATTCCCGAAGTCCTTTACCCGCTGCCGGCAACTGCCGCTGCCGGCCTTGGTGGGTGCGCTGCTGTCGATGCGTTCGTCGTCGCAGCAGGCCATGCTCGACGCCTTCTTCGGCCACCTGTGTGCCGACGGTGCCATGACCCGCGAGGTGTCCGACCGCGCCTTCGCCAAGGCTCGCTCGCACCTGCACGCACCGGCCGTGGCGTGGCTCAACGAGCGCCTGGTATCGCAGGCCGACGCTGCCGGGCTGCTGCCGCGCTGGCGAGGCTTGCGGCTGGTGGCCGCTGACGCGTCGGTGCTGATGCCGGCCATCCGCCGGTGCCGGCGCACGCGTGGCTTGGCTGACGCCGATGCACGCCTGTTCGCGCTGTACCTGCCGGGAGCCGACCTCACGCTGCACGCGGCTGTGCACTCGGGCAGCGAGTCCGAGCGCGCGATGCTGACCGAAGCGCTCGACAAGCTCGGCCCCGACGATGTGCTGCTGCTCGACCGGGGCTACCCCGCGGCCTGGCTGATCAACCTGCTCAATGCGCGCGGCATCCGCTTCGTCATGCGCTGCGATACCTCGGCCGGCGGCTGGAAGGCGCTGCGCGAGTTCATGCGCGGCGTACAACCCGAAGCGCACATCACATTGAGCGCGCCCCAGGCGCGCGATGTTGCGGACTGAGGCTGCCCGGCCCACGCGCCCTCGTGCGCGTGGTGCGCCAGATCAGCCCCGGCGGCGCGCTGCGCGTGCTGATGACCAACCTCGCCGCCAGCGCCGCACCGGCTGCCGACTTCGGCCCGCTATACCACCAGCGCTGGCGCATCGAAGAGGCATTCAAGCGCCTCAAATGCCGCATGCACCTCGAAGCCGTCTCGAGCCTGAGCCAGCACGCCCTGCTCATCGACATGGCCGCCAAGGTACTCGCCGACAACATCGCTGCGCTGCTGTGCCTGGCCGCAGCGGCCGACTCGCCACCCTTGCAGCCCCGTCAGTGCCAGCGCACCCACGCCGGCGCCGTCCTGCTGCGCTTGCTGCCGCGCCTGCTTCTGGCTGTGAGCAATATGATTTCCCTCATCGACGATGCCATGCGCCTCATCGCTCGTACATGCCGACACCCTCGCCACAGCCGTTCCTCTCCCAGACCCCCTCGCCATGCCAAGCCTCACCCTCATACGGCTTACAAGGCGGGGGCTTAAGTTCGCAGCATTGGCTCGGGACGCGGGCGCCATGCCGTCGCCGATCCACAAGAGGCCGAGTCCGACGGTCAGCGATCGCACGCAGTTCATCGAAAGATACGGAAAGCCAGACAATCGATAGTCCTCCATCCGAAGAACCGAAGTCATGGCCCATTTGAAGATGCTCGCCGTCGAAGCCGCCGACAGCGAACAGATGCCGCCGGGGAAGGTTTTCAGAACCACGACGCATCACGTGAAGGAGCTGTTTCTGTACTTCCTGCCCGAGAAGTTCTCGCTGGACGGGTCGAGCAAGCTGCAAATCACGCTCACTTCGCGGCAGGCCCACGAGTACAAGGTGATTCTCGGAACCAGCGAATACGTGGCTGACGGTTTCGACTTCAGGCGCTACTTCGCGCTACCGCCGCGCGAGCAGGAAAAGGCCATCAACGGCGCCATCTGCTCCGCCATAACTGACATCTGTGCCCGCGTCGGTGTTTCTGCTGCTCCGGTGGAAGCGGCGCGCAGCAACGCCGAAGGCGTGGACTTCAAGCTTCGCTACGAGATCGAGCGCCTGCAAAAAGGCATGCGAAGTGCGGGGCTGAAGGTTCGAGTGTTCCGCAAGCTGGCCTACGAGGTCGGGGAAGCCTGGGAAGCGCAGGTCGAGAAGGAAGGCGAGGTGGTCCGGACCGGATTCATGCGCGACAAAGGCTTCGTCGATCTGCGTCCGTTCTACAAGAGTGCGTCAGTCGAAGGCTCGCGCTACACGATCAAGGACCGTTTCGGCGAGACCGTGTTCGAGTTCGATCTGTCAGAGCTGGTGGCATGACGGCCGTCGAAGACCGGTGGGTCGTTGCGGAAGGCTTGCACGACGATCGTCCCCTCGTCATTCGATACAGGGTCGTCACCCCGGCCCTGCTCCAGGACCGGCCGCACTTGATTCGCATCTGCTGGGATTTCGGTCCTGGTATGGATGGCCTGCCGCACGGCTTGCAGGGCACGAGGCTCGACCTCTTCGAGGGACGGCTAATCGACGGCATTGAGCGAGAGGGTTGCGCGGTACTCGCCGTGGTCATCACCAACGACGGCAAGCGGGACTTCTATCTCTTCGGCGACGACGTGCGGGGCTTCGTCGATCGCTTCCATGGCTTGCCCCAGGAAGACGAGCCCTATCCGGTGCAGATCGAAGTCACCCGAAACGAAAGCAGCGCCTTCTATCGCGGGATCGTCGCAAGCTGTTCGGGGGGTTGAAGGGTGGCGCGCAGCACTGATTGGAAAGACATCGAGAAGCTCGAGATG
>CBFHAS010000221.1:0-3701 GCA_965653625.1 uncultured Burkholderiaceae bacterium
GCTGCCGGCGCCGGGCAGTTCGGCACGCTGAGCGGCCCGCACAGCTGAAGCACGCGCGCCACGCCGGTGCCGATCACCGCACTGTCGGGGGGCGTGCCGGCCAGCGACTGCCGCCGCGAAAGCATGCGAACGCCGTAGGCGTTCCACTGCCTCATGCGATGCTGCTCCTCGGCCACCGCACCCTGTGCGAACACCGTGCGCGAAACACCTGCGGCAAAGTTGCCGGCGATGCCACCGAGTTGCAGCGTGGGGGTCGCCACCTCGAGCATCGGCGCGAGCACCGCATCGCGCTTCACCGCATCGAGCACGCGCTCGTACTCGCGAATGCCGTAGGCGGCAGGGTTGCCACTGCCGTAGAGAAAGTAGCCCTGGCGCTGGATCTGCAGGTGGCCGGTGAGCCGTACGAAGTCGCTTTGCAGCGCGTAGTTGATGTCGCGGATGTAGCCGCCGAAGAGCAGTATGGCCACCAGACCGATGACCATGGCGAACAGCGTCATGAGGGAACGGCGGCGATTGCGCAGCAAGTTGCGCAGCGCGAGCGACAGCGTGGCGAGCGGGCCTTCCACGTTCATTCGCGCGCCCCTTCGGCCCCATGCCGGCGTTCAATGGAGACGATGCGCCCGTCCTGAATGTGCACCGCGTCGTCGGCCGCCTCCAGCACCTTGGGATCGTGCGACGAGAACACGAAGGACACGTGCTGCTGCTGTTGCATGCGGCGCATCAGCTCGATGATTTCGGTGCCGGTTCGGCTGTCGAGGTTGGCGGTGGGCTCGTCAGCGAGCACCAGTTCGGGCTTGCGCGCCAGCGCACGGGCAATGGCCACGCGTTGCCGCTGACCGCCGGAGAGCTGGCCCGGGCGATGATCGGCAACCTTCTCCAGGCCCACGGCAACCAGCAGCTTCTTCACCCGGGCACGGCGGTGTTCCTTCGGCACGCGCGCCAGCACGAGCGGGTACTCCACGTTCTCGAAGGCGGTGAGCACGGGCAGTAGGTTGAAGTTCTGAAACACGAAGCCGAGGCGACGCGCGCGAAAGTCGGACAACGCGTCGTCATCCATCTGGTGAACCGGCTTGCCGCCCACCGAGATGGAGCCGCGATCGGGGCGGTCGATGCAGCCGATGAGGTTGAGCAGCGTGGTCTTGCCGCTGCCCGAGGGGCCGGAGATCACCGTGAAGCGATCCGGCAGGATGGTCAGGTCGATGTCCGCCAACGCGGGCACGTTGACGGCATCGAGCCGATAGGTACGGGCGACGCCCTTGAGTACGACGGGGTGCATCGGAGCTTTCCGGGAGCGATGGAATACGGCACAAGCGACCGCATCCATCAACCAAGCAGGATAGGCCGCCGGCAGTCCTTTGGACGAACGCGACGGTGACAAGACGCTTCGGGCAAGCGGCATGCCGCATCGGCGCGAAAGCAATGCGCGCACCCGCTACCATCCCACTCGGTGCCGCCACGGCGCCACGTCGCTCGGACGGTTCCGGGCGCTCACGTGAAGGACATCCATGCCTGTCTCCCAGGGCGCGCGCCGCTTTGCGCGCATCGATCGACTCCCCCCCTACGTTTTCAACATCACCGCCGAGCTCAGGATGGCGGCGCGCCGGCGAGGCGAGGACATCATCGACATGTCCATGGGGAACCCCGATGGCGCCACGCCGGCGCACATCGTGGCCAAGCTATGCGAAGTGGCGCAGCGCCCCGAGACGCACGGCTACTCCACCTCCAAGGGCATCCCTCGGCTGCGGCGAGCCATCGCGAACTGGTACCGCGACCGCTACGCCGTAGACATCGACCCCGACAGCGAGGCCATCGTCACCATCGGCTCGAAGGAGGGTTTGGCCCACCTCATGCTCGCCACGCTGGAGCGTGGCGACACGGTGCTGGTGCCCAACCCCAGCTACCCCATTCATGTGTGGGGCGCGGTGATCGCCGGTGCCGACATCCGCTCCGTGCCGCTGGTGCCGGGCGTGGATTTCTTCGCCGAGCTGGAAAACGCAATCCGCGGCAGCTATCCCAAGCCGAAGATGATCGTGCTCGGCTTTCCGTCCAACCCCACCGCCCAATGCGTGGAGCTCGAGTTCTTCGAGCGCGTGATCGCACTCGCGAAGCAGCACGACATCCTGGTCGTGCACGACCTGGCCTACGCCGACATCGTGTATGACGGATGGAAGGCGCCGTCAATCATGCAGGTGCCAGGCGCCAAGGACGTCGCGGTCGAGTTCTTCACGCTGTCGAAGAGCTACAACATGGCGGGCTGGCGCATCGGGTTCATGGTGGGCAACGCCGAGCTGGTGGCGGCGCTGGCGCGCATCAAGAGCTACCACGACTACGGCACGTTCACGCCGCTGCAGGTGGCGGCCATCGCCGCGCTGGAAGGTGACCAGCAGTGCGTGAAGGACATCGCCCTGGCCTACCGCCGCCGGCGCGACGTGCTGTGCAAGGGCCTCAACGAGGCCGGGTGGCAGGTCGAGGTGCCGCGGGCGTCGATGTACATCTGGGCCCGCATCCCAGAGCCCTACCGTGCTCTGGGATCGCTGGAGTTCGCCAAGCAGCTGCTCGCCAAGGCGAAGGTCTCGGTGTCGCCGGGCATCGGCTTCGGCGACCACGGCGACGACCACGTGCGTTTTGCGCTCATCGAAAACGAATCGCGCATCCGGCAGGCAGTGCGCGGCATCAAGGCGATGTTCCGGGCCGATGGCTTGATTCAGGGCGCTTCAACGTCCTCGGCAAACCCTGCGAACGTCTGATGGACGGCGGGGTGGTGCAATGGCCGCATGGCTTGCTCCACCCTGCCCTCGATCTTCATCTCGCACGGCTCACCCATGATCGCGCTGCAACCCGGCGCGGCGGGCGCGTTCATGCAGCGACTCGGGCGCGCGATCGACGCCACGTTCGGCCGGCCATCGGCCATCGTCGCGGTGTCCGGGCACACGCTAGCGCGCGAGCCGGTGGTACTGGCCGGGGCGCACCACGAAGCCATTCATGACTTCGGCGGTTTTGTGCCCGAGCTCTACACCTTGCGCTACGACGCTCCCGGTGCCCCCAGCCTGGCGCCGCGCGTCACCGGCCTGCTGCAGTCGGCGGGCCTGCCCGTGCACCAGGTCGACAAGGGCGGGCTGGACCACGGCATCTGGACCGCGCTGCGTTACCTGTACCCCGCGGCAGACGTGCCGGTGCTGCCGCTCGCCTTCGTGCCCTCGCAGCCACCGGCCGCGCAGTTCGAACTGGGCCGCGCGCTGGCACCGCTGCGTGCCGAAGGCGTGCTCGTGATGGGCACGGGCAGCATCACGCACAACCTGCGCCGCCTTTCCGTTAGCGGAACTCGGGAGCCGGTGGAGCAGCCCGAGATCCCGGAGAGCGCCGCCTTTCGGGACTGGATGTTCGGCCAGAGCCAGGTGCGCGACTGGCCTGCGCTGTTCGACTACCGACGGCGCGCGCCCTACGCGGCCGACATGCATCCCACCGACGAGCACCTGCTGCCCTGGTTCGTGGCAGCCGGCGCGGGCGGCAAGGCGAGCGTGCCGGTCCGGCTGCACGAGAGCGTGACCCATGGAGCACTGGGCATGGATGCGTATGCGTTCGGCGAGGAAGCGGGGCACCTTGCGAAGGTGTGAGAGCGAGCAAGGCTGCCCGGTTGAGGGCCCGCTCGGGCTGAGAAGGTGTGAACCAATCCCCGCCGAGCGACGTTGAGCGCTCATGAG
>CBFHAS010000222.1:0-3436 GCA_965653625.1 uncultured Burkholderiaceae bacterium
CACCATCTTCTCGCCTGGCGTGTCAGGGGTGTAGGTGGCGTGACTGGACGCTCACAAGTGTTGCTGCTGTTGGCAACGGTGCTCGCGCCAACGGTGCGAGCTGGGTTGATGCTGCACCATGCGGCGCATGCTTGGTCCGCAGGATCTGCCGCCCATCGACGCGCAGCGGCTGCCGGCCGATGCGGTCGGGGTGTTCGCGCGAATGCGCCAACACATCGAGCAGCAGGCACGCAAGATCGAGCACAAGAGCCGGGAGATCGTCTAACGCGATGCGCGGCTGGAGAAGATCAACCTGGAGTTGGCGCCCCTGAAGCGCTGGAAGTTCGGCGCCAAGACCGAAGCGATGACGGCGCGGCAGCGCGTGCTGTTTGCCGAAACGCTCGTTGAGGACGAGGCCAGCCTGCAGGCGCAGTTGGCCGCGCTGCAGGCCAAGCTGCCGCGCACGCCCACGGCGCCGACGGACGCACCGCGCCGGCCGCGCCGCCAAGCGCTGCCCGAGCAACTGCAGCGGGTGGAGCACCGCCACGAGCCGGCCGACACCACCTGCGCGAACGCCGGCTGCGGCCAGCCGATGCAGCGCGTGGGCGAGGACGTCAGCGAGAAGCTCGACATCATCCCGGCGCAGTTCTTCGTGCATTGCCATATCTACGGCAAACGGGCCTGCCGGTGCTGCTAGCTATTGGTGCAGGAACCGGCCGAGCCGACGTGGTCGCTGGCGGCATCCCGGCCAGCGGGCTGGTGGCGCACACGCTGATCAGCCGCTTTGCCGACCACCTTCCGTACTACCGGCAAGAGGACATCGACGCCCGATCCCGCGTGCACACGTCGCGCTCGACGCTGGCGGCTTGGGGCGGCGCAGGCGGCGCCGCGCTGGAGCCCCTGTACGGAGCGCACAAGGTCGTGCGAGTCGAAGGCGAAGTTCAGGAACGCGGGGCAGTCGCGGAAGAAGTCCGACGGCAGGCTCTGCGCCTCGTCGATGACCCAGATGGGCAAGACCTGCTTGCTGTCGGCGAGCTCATGCACGCGCTGCTTGATGTCGCGCCACAGCTGTGCGCGCCGGTAGCTGGGCTCCACCCCGAGTGCGCGCGCCAGCCCGCGGTACAGGTCCACGCGCCCGAAGTCGGTCTCGGCCTGGTACAGCACCAGGTAAAACAACACGTTGACCAAGAAGTCGCGAGCACCGAAGTCGACGGTCGATGTGGCGGGCGCCGGCAGTTCGTCGGGTACTGCGGTGGCGAGAAGGATTGCAGTCAATGCCAGGGGCAATGCGCTCAGACGGACAGCTTCCTGGTTCGAGCGATCTGTCATGGCCGCCGGATGCTCACCTTTGCGGCATCGCGAACGCCCCATGGCCCCGCGATGACGTGGCCGCTGCCGTAGCCCGTGCTAACGTGATTCCTCAGCAGTGCACCCGTGAAACGCGCCAAGCTTTGAAGTCTCGTCCGCTGGTCAGGCAACGCGCAAACGTGCGGCACCCAGACGCTCCTTGAACCGCAAGGCAGGCCTTTCTACCATGACCCACGATGCCGCAGCCAGCATGAGCGTGATGGCGGCGGAAATCGACAGGGATGCGAACCATCCGCGGTCATGAGTCAGGCACAACTGGGAGACCAATTGCTGCACCGGAAACGCGTAGATGTAGATCCCGAACGAGAGGTCCCAACCATGAAGGTCGACCAGCCTTGCGGGTACCCGGTGCGCGAAGACGAGCGTCACATAGGGCACGGCGAGGACAAGCAACGGTGGAGCCCACTTGGATGGCACCATCAAGCATGCCACGACCAGCGCAATGGCAGCCGGCGGCGACAGGGGCACGCTTCGCCTGAACAGGCACAGGCAGCTACCGCCGAAGAAGAACGCGCCCAAGCGTGCGATCCGATAGGCGTCGAACTGCAGTCCGGTCCTCCAGACGAGCGGTAGGGGAAGCGTGTAAGCATCGATTTGGAGGACGGCCATCACGGTCCACGCGGTCGCGAAGACGACAAAGGCGCCGAGACAGAAGGCACGCAGTCGACGCGTCAACCCCAGGAGCACGAGGGTCGCATACATCAAGACCTCGTAGCGCAGCGTCCAGAGTGAACCGTTAGCAAATTTGTTAGGCGTGTCCTGGAACGCGTCTGCAGGGGAATGGACGTTTGCGATCAGCAAGGCGTTGTCGATGAAGTAGTCCCATGTCTTGCCCGATACCAGGTATTGCGCCAACGGCAGCGTGGTCGAGATGGCGCCGGCGACGAAAGTCGTGAAGAAGACGGCGACGAACAACCCCGGGAGGATGCGCAGGCCGCGCCGAACGGTAAACCGCATGCCGTCGGGATCGCGTTCCCAGCTTTGGCACACGAGGAAGCCGCTGACGGCGAAGAAGACGGCGACCGCCAGCGAACCCCAGTTCTCGCCGAGACTTGCCACTTGCGGCTCGGGCAGACCGTAGAGCGCGAAGCTGTGGCTGAACAGCACCGCTAGCGCGGCCGCAGCGCGAATGAAGTCGAACGATAGCTGACGGTCGGACGAGTACATGGACAAGCTCAAGGTCTAGAAAAGAGGCGGGATGGGCGATGGGCGGTCAGCTTCTGAGTTTAAAGAAGGACGGGGCAGCGCCTCGCACCTGGCAACTCATGTTGAGCTTGGTCCTCCATTGTTCGGCAATGCGCTTCTCGTCGCTTCGCCTTGCGTCATCAAGGAGGATCGCGCAGTCTTTCAAGAGGCGATCGCGCATCACTTCGCACTAGCCATAGTGCCGCCACGCGCTGCAGAGGGCGCTGAAGCTGCGCCGCTCCTCGGGCTCGAGCCGCTGCAGCGCGACAGCCCGTGCTGCTGCAGCAGCCGGTGCACCGCCGAGCGCGACAAGCTGCCGGTGGGCACCGTGCCGGCCGCTTCGAGCAACCGCACAGTCTGGCGCACCGAGCGGCGCGGGTTGGCTCGCTTGGCCTGCAGGACCGCCTCCTGCAGCGCAGTAGCGAGCTTCGATGAACCACGATCGGCCCGGGTCTTGGGCACGAGCCCGTCCAGGCCCTGGCGGCGCCGGCGTAGTACCACGCCTCGATGGTCTTCTCGCCGAGGTGGCGCCGCCGCGTGCCGGGGATGGCGTACTCGCGCGCGCTGAGCTGGCGGATCAGTTGCTGCAGTTCGCCGCGCGCCAGCCGCTCGCGACTGATCAGCGGACCCAACACCGACAGTCTGAACAGCGCCTTAGGGTCGACTTCCTTCATCGGTCATGCGTGAGCGTCCGGAACAGCCACATTGACATTTCCGCCAGCCGCGGAGCGTGCCGGTTCCTTTGACGAGCTGCGGATCCCGGAGCGCGTGCTCAGCTGGGCTGCCAGCGATGCGGCAGCAACTCGTCGATGCGGCTGGCCGGATGGCTGTGGATGCGCGCCAGCACGTCCACGGCTGCGCGCTGGCCGGCCAGTTCACTGCCGACGAACAACCAGTTCTTCGC
>CBFHAS010000223.1:0-3071 GCA_965653625.1 uncultured Burkholderiaceae bacterium
CGCCCTCTGCGGCTCGGTTCGATAGTCTATCCATATTTACGGATAAGCTCTAAGGGCTGGTCGACAGATTCTGGAGCACCGAACCATCGAACACGCGCACGTCGCGATAGGTGGTCTGCAACATCCACTGACGGCGGATGCGGTTGGTGGCGGCCAGCACCGAGGGCCGCGTGCCCGCACGCCGACGCGCAAAAGAGGCGTACCCCGCCCATCCACCGAAGAACACGGCCATCGCAGCCCAGTCGAGCCACGGAAGCAGCGTCACGAACGCGAGCAGCGAATTCATGGCGGGCAATGTAGCAAGTGCCAGGCCGCGCCCCGGCGCTGCCTCACGCGGCGAGATCGAACACCAGCACCTCGGCGCCGCTGCCGCCTTCCAGCCTTAGTTGGCTTTCGCCTTCGAGCGCCAGGGCGTCGCCGTCGCCCAGCTTCATGCCATTGGCGCGAAGCTGCCCGCGAGCCACGTGCACCCACGCCTTGCGCGACGGATCCAAGGTGAGGTCTGCGGCTTCGTCGCCGTCGAACAGACCGGCGTACATCAAGGCGTCGGCGTGCATCGTGATCGAGCCATCGCGCCCGTCGCGTGAGGCGACCAGCGACAACCGGCCACGTTTGCTCCCCTGGTCGAATTGCTTCTGCTCGTAGCCCGGCTCGATGCCGCGCTCCGACGGCAGGATCCAGATCTGCAGGAAGTGCGTGGTCTCTCCCGGTGCATGGTTGAACTCGCTGTGCGTGACGCCGCGGCCCGCGCTCATGCGCTGCACGTCACCGGGTCGGATGGCGGTGCCGTGGCCCATGCTGTCCTGGTGCGCGAGGGCGCCTTCCAGCACGTAGCTGACGATCTCCATGTCGCGGTGCGCGTGCGTGCCGAAACCGGTTCCCGGCGCGATGCGGTCTTCATTGATGACCCGCAGATTGCCGAAGCCCATGTGAGCAGGGTCGTGGAAATCGGCGAACGAGAAGGTGTGAAAGCTCTTCAGCCAACCGTGGTCTGAAAAGCCGCGTTCAGAAGACTTGCGCAGGCGGATCATCGATCGGCTCCTTTGGGGGTGATGCACAAACTCTAGGCGGCCGGGGGCTTGGCGGGGAGCAGGGGCGAGTGACGTCGCCGTTCAAATAAGATGAAACGGCTGTGCATCCCCACGACTTTCCATGACGGCCTCTCGCAATGTGCTCACGCCAGACGCGCTGGCGATGATGGATGTCATTGCCCGCACGGGCAGCTTTGCAGCCGCCGCACGCGAACTGGGCAAGGTGCCCTCGGCGCTGACCTACAACGTGCGGCAGCTGGAGGACGCGCTCGACGTACTGCTGTTTGACCGGCGCTCGCGCCAGGCCAAGCTCACCGCCGCCGGCGAGGAGCTGCTGCACGAGGGACGCCGGCTGCTGGCGCAGATTGACGCGGTGGCCAACCGCGTCAAGCGGGTGGCCACCGGCTGGGAGACGCAGCTCACGGTGGCGATCGACGGCGTCATCTCGCGGCCCACCCTCTTCGAGCTGTGCGAGGCGTTCTTCGCGCTGCACCCGGCTGGCGAAACCAGCGAGGCCGGCGCGTCCGGCCCGGGCACACGGTTGCGCTTGCGCACCGAGGTGCTCATCGGCACCTGGGAAGCGCTGGCCAGCGGCCAAGCCGACGTGGCCGTCGGCGTGGGCATCGGGCGCGACTATGCGCCGCCGGCCGGCATCCACGTAAAACCGCTAGGCGACATGCAGTTCGTTTTCGCGGTGGCGCCGCACCACCCGCTGGCGGCGGCGACGGAGCCGCTGGACGAGGACGAGCTGGTGCGTCACCGCGCGGTCGCGGTAGCCGACTCGGCGCAGCGCATGGCGCCCCTCACCGTGCACCTGCTGCCCGGACAGGACGTATTCACCGTGGCCAGCACGCAGGCGAAGATCGAAGCCCAGATCCGAGGCCTCGGCTGCGGCTACGTGCCGGAACCGCTGGCACATCACCACATCGTTGCCGGCCGGCTGGTGGTCAAGGCCACACAGCGCGGGCCCAGCATCGCTCGGCTCGGCTATGCCTGGCGCGGCACGAGCGCCGCCACCCCGCCGGCCGGGCTGGCGCTGCGCTGGTGGCTGGAGCAGTTGGAAAGTCCGGCGACGCGCCGGGCCCTGCTGGAGCGACACGCAGGCATGCCCTCGGGCGATGCCTGAGCGAGGCATGTCGCGATACACCGGGCGCTTCGCGCCATCGCCCACCGGGCCTCTGCACGCCGGCTCGCTGGTGGCGGCGCTCGCGTCCTGGCTCGACGCACGCGCGCACGACGGCCGCTGGCTGGTGCGCATTGAAGACGTGGACCGGCCGCGCTGCATACCGGGCGCCGACAGGCTCATCCTGTCGCAGCTCGCGGCCTGTGGGCTCGTGCCCGACGAGCCTGCGGCTTGGCAGTCACAGCGCGACGCGCTGTACGCAATAGCCGTTCAGCGGCTTGTCGCGAGCGGCTGGGCTTATCCCTGCGGATGCTCACGCCGCGAGATCCAGCTGGCCCTGCAAGCGCTGGGCATCAACACGGCACGGCATGCCGAGTTGATCTATCCCGGCACCTGCCGCAGCGGCCTGGACGGTAAACCCGCGCGCGCCGTGCGACTTCGCACCGTGGACGACGCAGGCGCCGACATCGTCATCGATTGGGCTGACCGCCGGCTCGGGTTGCAGCGGCAGAACATCGCCCGGAACGTGGGCGATTTCGTTCTCCGGCGCGCCGATGGCTTGTGGGCCTACCAGCTGGCAGTGGTGGTCGACGATGCCGATCAAGGCATCACGCACATCGTGCGCGGCGAGGACTTGGCTGACAACACGGCCCGGCAGATTCATCTGCAGCGTCTGCTCGGCGTTCCCACGCCTGCCTACCTGCACACTCCGCTGGTGCTCGGGGCCAATGGAGAGAAGCTTTCGAAGCAGAACGGGGCCCGCGCGCTCGCGCTTGACGACCCGCTGCGCGCGCTGGCGTGCGCGGGCGAAGTGCTGGGCCTGCGACCTGTGGCCCGCGAGCTGTCCAGCTGGCTTGCCGAGGCTGTGGCGCACTGGCGCACGGACTGGCGATAGCAAAGAAGCGCGGCGGCCGTTG
>CBFHAS010000224.1:0-2952 GCA_965653625.1 uncultured Burkholderiaceae bacterium
GCTGGCATCGAGCGCCATCAAGTACATCGGCGTGAAGAACGCCAGCTGGAAGATGCCGGTGCCAAGGTCGAATTGAAGTAGTTGCAACGATCGCTGGGGGCTGGGGGCTGAAATCGTGCTCCCAGCCCTTCGTGCTTCACCGCGACCATGGTTTTTCGCACCCCGAGAGCAGCTGGGAGCACCCTCCGTGGAGAATTGAGGGTTTTCCCAAGTGTTCTCTGATCCGACTGCAGAGGAACGGGTTTGGTCGGGCTTCGGTGCAACGCCGGGGTTGTCCGCCAGCGGCTGGTAGTGGCCAGCCACCAAGCTTCGGGTGCAAGCCCGAGTCGACAATGCCCCGCGCCTGTCGACTCAACCCACCGAGGGCTTACCTGAATAGACAGTCGTCCCGATGGACGTGCCGCCTCGGCCCGGCGGTGCTCCTGAGACGGAGTGAGAAATCACCTATGGCGCAGCAAACGACCTCCTACAGCTACACCGAGCGTAAGCGAATTCGCAAGAGTTTTGGCAAACGCGAAAGTGTGCTCAACGTTCCCTACCTGCTGACCATGCAGCGGGATTCGTACGTGGCCTTCCTACAGAAGGACGTACCACCGCAAAAGCGCAAACCCGAAGGCCTGCAAGCCGCGTTTGTCGCCGCGTTCCCGATTGTTTCGCACAACGGGTTCGTGGAAATGAAGTTCATCGAGTACAACATGGCGAAGCCCGCGTTCGATGTGCGGGAGTGCCAGCAGCGCGGCCTCACCTTCGCGGCCGCAGTGCGCGCCAAGCTTCAAATGATCATCTATGACCGTGAGTCGCCGCAGGCGAAGACCGTCAAGGAGATCAAGGAGCAGGAGGTCTACATGGGCGAAGTGCCACTCATGACGGACTACGGTTCCTTCATCGTCAACGGCACCGAGCGTGTCATCGTCAGCCAGTTGCACCGTTCACCCGGCGTGTTCTTCGAGCACGACAAGGGCAAGACGCACAGCTCGGGCAAGTTGCTCTTCTCGGCGCGGATCATTCCCTACCGTGGCTCCTGGCTCGACTTCGAGTTCGACCCGAAGGACATCCTTTACTTCCGTGTCGACCGCCGCCGCAAGATGCCGGTCACCATCTTGCTCAAGGCCATTGGCCTGAACCCCGAGCAGGTCCTGGCGCACTTCTTCGTGTTCGACAACTTCCGTCTGATGGACTCTGGCGCCCAGATGGAGTTCGTGGCTGATCGCCTGCGCGGCGAAATCGCACGCTTCGACATCACCGACAAGAGCGGCAACGTCGTCGTCGAGAAAGACAAGCGCATCACCGCGCGCCACACGCGCGCACTGGAGCAAAGCGAGACCCAGTTCGTCAGCGTTCCCGAGGACTTCCTGGTCGGGCGCGTGCTTGCGCGCAACACCGTCGATCCCGAGACGGGCGAGATTATCGCGAAGGCCAACGACGAGATCACTGATAGCCTGCTCAAGAAGCTGCGCGCTGCCGGCATTAAGGAAATTCAGGCGATCTACACCAACGAACTGGACGAGGGTGCGTACATCTCGCAGACGCTCGCCGCTGACGAGACGGCCGACCAGTTGGCCGCACGCGTGGCCATCTACCGCATGATGCGTCCCGGCGAGCCGCCGACCGAAGACGCGGTGGAGGCGTTGTTCCATCGGCTGTTCTACAGCGCCGACACGTATGACCTGTCGCGCGTGGGTCGCATGAAGTTCAATGCCCGTGTGGGCCGCGATTCGCCGGACGGCCCCATGACGCTGTCCAACGACGACATCCTGGATGTGGTCAAAATCCTCGTCGAGCTGCGCAACGGTCGAGGCGAGGTGGACGACATCGATCACCTGGGCAACCGTCGGGTGCGCTGCGTGGGCGAGCTGGCCGAGAACCAGTACCGCAGCGGTCTCGCGCGCATTGAGAAGGCCGTGAAGGAGCGCTTGGGTCAGGCCGAGACCGAGGCGCTGATGCCGCACGACCTGATCAACTCCAAGCCGATCTCCGCGGCGCTCAAGGAGTTCTTTGGAGCGAGCCAGCTCTCGCAGTTCATGGACCAGACCAACCCGCTGTCCGAGATCACGCATAAGCGGCGCGTCTCGGCCCTGGGCCCGGGCGGTCTGACACGCGAGCGCGCCGGCTTCGAAGTGCGCGACGTGCACCCGACGCACTATGGCCGCGTCTGCCCGATCGAGACGCCAGAAGGTCCGAACATCGGCCTGATCAACTCGCTAGCCCTCTACGCGCAGCTCAACGAGTACGGCTTCCTGGAGACGCCGTACCGCCGCGTGGTGGATGGCAAGGTCACGAACCAGATCGACTACCTGTCGGCTATCGAAGAAGGCAAGTACGTAATCGCCCAGGCCAACGCCCAACTCGACAATGAAGGCAAGTTGATCGACGAGTTGGTGTCCGCGCGCGACAACGGCGAATCTGTGCTGACCTCGCCGGAACGCGTGCAGTACATGGACGTGGCGCCGTCACAGATCGTCTCAGTGGCCGCCTCGCTGGTGCCCTTCCTGGAGCACGATGACGCTAACCGCGCGCTGATGGGTGCCAACATGCAGCGCCAAGCCGTGCCGACGTTGCGTCCGGAGAAGGCGCTCGTGGGCACGGGCGTGGAGCGCGTGGCCGCCAAGGATTCGGGCACCGTGGTAGCTGCTCGCCGCGGCGGCGTCGTGGACTACGTCGACACGAACCGCATCGTGATCCGCGTCAACGACACGGAAACGGTGGCGGGCGAGGTCGGCGTCGACATCTACAACCTCATCAAGTATCAGCGGTCCAACCAGAACACCAACATTCATCAGCGCCCCATCGTCAAGCGCGGTGATGCGGTGCTGGCCGAGGACATCATCGCCGACGGCGCGTCCACGGACATCGGTGAGCTGGCGCTCGGCCAGAACATGCTGGTCGCATTCATGCCTTGGAACGGCTACAACTTCGAAGACTCGATCCTGATCTCCGAACGCGTGGTAGCCG
>CBFHAS010000225.1:0-2950 GCA_965653625.1 uncultured Burkholderiaceae bacterium
CGCAAGGCCCGAAGGTCCCCTGCTTTCTCCCGTAGGACGTATGCGGTATTAGCGTAAGTTTCCCTACGTTATCCCCCACGTCTAGGTAGGTCCCGATGCATTACTCACCCGTCCGCCACTCGCCACCCATGGAGCAAGCTCCACTGTGCTGCCGTTCGACTTGCATGTGTTAGGCATGCCGCCAGCGTTCAATCTGAGCCAGGATCAAACTCTTCACTTAAGTTTTCGACACCCTCTCCCTTGCGGGTTTGGACGTCTATCTTTCTGAAGGGTGATCCCAACATAAAACGTCATTGCTGACTTGTATGTTGGACCCTTGCATTGCTTGGACAGTCATTCCGTCCACTGCAAGGCGTCCACACAAGTCACCTGCGCACACTGTCAAAGATCAATCACTTGCGATCCGTTTCTCGAACCGCCCCGAAGCATTTCGCCCCGGGTGAGCCGCACATTCTACATCGATCTTCCACCTCGTCAACACCTTCGCGAAATGTTTTTTCGCGCTGCCGTGAGGCGGTGGAACCCTCGCAAGAGCGGCTGCTCGTTGAGGGGCGAGAATCATAGCGCCGAGCGCCGCGGCTGTGAAGAGGGTGCGAACAAATTTTGCTGTTCGCGTTGAACGATCCCGTTGGGCCCGGGCTCCTGCGGCGCGTTATGGTGAGCGCACGCCATGCCGGGTTGATAGGGAACGAGGCGATGTCCGGCAAAAGCCTCAGCCATCGCCCAGTCATCCTCGAAGGGAATGAACTGCTGCATGTGGATGCTCCTCAACAAGCGCCCTCAGGGGCGCAGGTGCATCACATCATCGCCAGCAGGCCCCGCCGTGACGCCTTAGGGCAACGACGGGGCGGATTGGGGCGGGACTCAGTCGACTTCGATCATCTCGAAGTCGTCCTTGGTCGCACCGCAGTCCGGGCACGTCCAGGTATCCGGCACGTCTTCCCAGCGCGTACCCGGGGCAATGTCCTCTTCCGGCAGGCCAAGCGCCTCGTCATAGATGAAGCCACAAACAACGCACATCCACTTGCGCGATGCCGATCCGGTGCTGCCCTGAGTCATTGCGTATCTCGTAACTAAAGAAGAGGTGGACGGCCATTCTCGCAACTCGCAGGCTGCGGCGAAAGGCGCACGCGGGTGACGGTCTTCGGGCATCATGCCGACCCCATGAGCACACTCCCGCGTAACGGTATCTACGCGATCACCGATGGGCAGCCCCAACGGTTGATCGAGCGCAGCGAACAGGCCCTGGCTGGTGGCGTCGCCATGATCCAGTACCGTGACCTGAGCAAGGACCACCCTCGTCGTCTCGCTGAAGCGAGCGCACTGGCCGCGCTGTGCGCCCGTTACGGGCGCCCGCTGATCATCGATCACGACCTCGCGCTCGCTCGTGCCGTCGGCGCAGCGGGCGTGCACCTGAGCCAGGCCGATGGCAACCCCGACGCGGTGCGCGCCATGCTCGGCGCCGATGCCATCGTCGGAGTGTCGTGTTATGCCTCGCCGGAACTCGCCACCGTCGCGGCGCGCGCGGGCGCGAGCTATGTATCGTTTGGCGCGTTCTTCCCTTCACCCACCAAGCCCGATGCCGGGCGAGCGCCTTTGGATCTGTTGCGGCAGACAGCCGCGCTCGGCATTGCGCGGGTGGCCATCGGCGGCATCACGCCGGACAATGGAAGGCTGCTGATCGACGCCGGCGCCGACTTCATCGCCACCGTGTCGGCCCTTTACGGCGCCAACGACACGCGCGCCGCAGCGGTCGACATGGCCGTGCTCTTCACCGCCTGAACCGGACACCTAACTTGATGAACAACCACGAGCTCTTCCAGCGCGCCCGCCAGCTGATGCCCGGCGGCGTTAATTCCCCCGTGCGCGCATTCAAGTCGGTAGGCGGCGAGCCCTTCTTTACCGCCCGCGCCGATGGCGCCTACCTCTGGGATGTCGAAGGCAAGCGCTATATCGACTATGTCGGCTCGTGGGGACCGATGGTCGCCGGCCACAACCATCCGGCCGTGCGCGAGGCGGTGGAACGCGCCATCCGCAACGGACTGTCGTTCGGCACACCCTGCCCGGCCGAGGTCACGATGGCCGAGACGATCACCCGCCTGGTGCCCTCGATGGAAATGGTGCGCATGGTGAACTCCGGCACCGAGGCGACCATGTCGGCGATCCGGCTGGCGCGTGGCGCTACCGGGCGCAGCAAGATCGTGAAGTTCGAAGGCTGCTACCACGGCCACGGCGACAGCTTCCTGGTGAAGGCCGGTTCGGGTGCGCTCACCTTCGGCGTCCCCACCTCACCGGGCGTGCCCAAGCAGAACGCCGACCTTACGCTCACCCTGCCATACAACGACCTCGACGCAGCGAAGGAGCTTTTTGCCGAACAGGGCGAGGAGATCGCCGGCCTGATCATCGAGCCGGTGGCCGGCAACATGAACTGCATCCTGCCCCGCGACGGCTATCTGCAGGACCTGCGCGACCTGTGCGATGCCCACGGCGCGCTGCTCATCTTCGACGAGGTGATGACGGGTTTTCGCGTGGCGTTGGGCGGCGCGCAGGCGCACTACGGCGTGCGCCCGGACCTCACCACGTTCGGCAAGATCATCGGCGGCGGCATGCCCGTCGGCGCGTATGGCGGCCGACGTGATCTGATGGAACAGGTGGCACCGGCCGGCCCGATCTACCAGGCCGGCACGCTGAGCGGGAATCCAGTGGCGATGGCCGCCGGCCTGGCGATGCTGGAGGTGGTGCAGGCCCCCGGCTTCCACGACACACTCGCCAGCCGCACCCGCCTGCTGTGCGATGGGCTGCAGGCGGTCGCCGATGGCGAGGGCGTACCGTTTAGCACGACCTGTGTCGGCGGCATGTTCGGCCTGTTCTTCACGGCCGAAAAGGTGGAGACCTTCGCGCAGGCCACGGCAGCCGACACGGCGATGTTCAATCGCTTCTTCCACGGCAT
>CBFHAS010000226.1:0-2809 GCA_965653625.1 uncultured Burkholderiaceae bacterium
CCGGCGGCAGTGCCCGGCCCTGAAGCATGTAGTAGGCCTCGCGCAGGCTTCCCGGCGCGCGGTCCTCCTCGGGCGGCGTGGGCCCGGACAGGTCGGGTGCAGGCGGATGTGGGCCAGGGCCCAGTTCGACGACCGGGGGTGCCAACGCCGCCGCAGCAGGCAGGGCCTCGATCCATTCACGCATGGTGTCGAGCTCGTGGTCGGGGAACACGCGAAACATGCGTCCGCGCGGGCCGACCAGTCCGTTGACCAGCATGCTGCGCGAGGCATCTCCAGGCCGCACGAAGCGGCTGCGCGCGAGCGATTCCAGGAGCGGCAGCGGGTTGTCCGCCGCCTCGGCCAGGCGCCCGGACAGCGGGCAGCCTTCCATATCGGTCTTGTGGTGGTACACCGCCCCCTCACGCCCACGCCGCTGCAGCAGCCCTGCCATGGCTGCGTACGGGTCGGCAGCGGCGCGCATGTGCGCAGCCAGCCGCGCGTCCCAGCCGCGCAGGGCATGGGCGAAGCGCACCACGGCGGTGGTGAAGGCGCTGGCGGCGTCGGCCGGCTGCGCGCGGTAGTGGGCCAGGATGGCGGCAGCGTAGTCGGGCACAGAGCCCGCGCGCAAATCCAGCCGCTGCCATTGAATGGTCGTGGGCAGCACAACCCGCAGACCAGCCCACGCGGGCAGCATGCCGGCCGCACGCAGCACTAGATCTGCTGCGCAGATCTCGGCGTGGAAGGCGTCGCTGCGGCGGCTGAGCGCCTGCAGCACGCAGGGTAGCGCGAACATCTCGTCGGCGATGTCGTCGGCGCGCGCGAGCGCGTCGGCCCGTGCTGAGGATAGGGGCAGGTCGAGCCCTTGCAGCAGGCGCAGGAACTCCTCGCGGCGCGGCATGCCGGGCACGTTGCCCGCGCCCACGTCTTCCGCGTAAGCAGCCAGCAGCGCGAGCTGGATCGGATCCTCGCAGACGCCGGGCGCCATCATCCCCTGCAGCCAGCAGCCGAGCGACAAGCCCAGCGGCGCCGACTGCCAGGCCAGTACCCCAGCGGCTCGCCGGGCGCGCTGCCCGTCGGGCAGCGTGGTCCAAAAATCGGCGCAGGCCTTCGCACGGGTGGCGCTCCAGCGGTGCACCTCTTCGAGCACCTGGCAGGGATCAGCGCCAGCGGAGTCGCCATGGTCGCAAGGCAAAGCAGCGAACAAGGCACGCACATGCGCCTGCGCCACAAAGACCTCCGGTTCGGCGAACCGAAGGAACAGCCGGCGGTAACTCGCTGCGCGGGGTTCTACAACCATCCCCATCGTTTTCAGAACATCGGGTAGATGGATGCGTCGCGCTTGGGCTTCTTGCGTCGCAGCAGCGTGGAAATCAGCTTGCGCAGGAATCTCATGGTGCACTCCCTTGTTGGTTGAGAACGTCGAGCAATGTGCGAGCCACGAAGTCATGGCCCCAGTCGGTGAAATGGATGCGGTCAACGAACAGCCAGTCGTTGGGCTTGAGCCTTTCGGCCAGGATCGGAGCCATGTTCAAGAAGTTGACCTTCATGGCGCGTGCGCCGTGTTCGAGCTGGCGGCCGTACTCCAGGCACACCTCGCGAGTAAGGATGTCGCCGTAGGTCTCGGTGAAGCCGCCGGCCTGGTCGAGTTCCGTGAACAGCGCCTCCTCCTGCTCGCAGCCGACTCGGCGCACCCAACCTGACAGCGGCTGCAACACGAAGGTGAGCTTCGCGCCCATGTCCTTGGCGACCGCGCTCCAGGTACGCAGGTGGCGCAGCGTCATCTCGGTCGCGTAGGCGATCTGTTCGGTCAGGGGCATGTCGACCGGATCGTCACGCGTGTTGCCGCCACCGATCAGGCGCTTGGCCAGTCCGAGCATGCCGGCACGCTCGCGCGCGCCCAGTGCGCCGAAGAAGTCTCGGCAGTTGAAGAACGCGCCGCTGTCGCCGCGCAGTGAGGCCGGCAGCCGCGCCAAGCCGAGGTCGTTGAATCCGGAGAACAGGACGATCTCCTTCACTTCCGGCAACAAGTGACGGTAGAAACACAGCAGCATCAGTTCCTGTGCGGAGTTGAAGCTGCGCCCGCCATAGTTGAGCCAGGCCTGCGGCCGCGAGTCGCTCTCGGTCAGGCGCGACGGCAGGGTCCACTGGTCTGCGCTGGCGCCGATGCCGAAGACGGTGGAGCTTCCAGCCAGCAAGCGAACGGACCCGTGACCGGCGTGATCCGCCACCGAATAAGCCCGGCCACGCGCTTCGGAATAGCGAAAACCCACTGCATCGGTATTCACCACCGCACTCGCATGGACTGCCGGGTGAAAGTACATGAGATAGGGCATCCAGCGTATATCACCACTGTCTGCGAACTTCTCCATATAGGCGGCCATTTGCGGCGTCAAAGAGCTGCGTGCGTTCGTGCCGTCATATGCCGAATTCGGCTCTAGAAGGCGCGACTCGGATTTTGGTGATGGATTTGACATGGTGTTGCAATCATCCTTCCTGGGTCTTCGCGAATACCACGGGCACACCCATGGCGCCGCACCGGAAATCGGCTTTTCGTGAATTGCCGGGCCGAACCGTGTGACGTTGACGTGAAAGTGACGCTACCGATCAAGCGACCGGGCGGTCGCAGAAAGAATCGGCATGAAAGATCCCTGCTTCGAGGTGCAAGCCAGCGCGTGGGCTTGGCCTCATAAGCAGGTGGGCAGCCCTACGGGCTGACTCCAATGTTATGTGTCATTGCATATCTCCTCTCGTGCAGAGATGTCGACGTGAATTGCAAGTGCGGCATCAGCATTTGGGGACATCGGGTGCATGGAGGGTTATTGTAGCAGCG
>CBFHAS010000227.1:0-2504 GCA_965653625.1 uncultured Burkholderiaceae bacterium
CCGGCTCCGTCGCGAGCCAGGGCGTGGCCATCGGACTGGGCATGCAGGAGGACTTCGACTGGCAGCAGGTCGGCATGGCCGCCATCGGCGGCGGCATGGGCATGGCCACCCAGGCGATGTCGACCGGCTTCACGCAGGGCGGCCTGGCCGACACCATGACGCGGGCTGCGATGTCCAACGCGATGACGCAGGGCGTCGGCGTGATGCTGGGCATGCGGGACAGCTTCAGGTGGCGAGATGTGGCTGCATCAGCGGCGGGCGCTGGTGTGGGCCGGGCCGTGGGGCCGGTATTCGGGGATGCCTTCGGGAACACCCCGCTTGGCAATTTCGGCACGCGGTTTGCAACGGGCCTGCTCTCAGGCACGGCCGCTGCAGCGATGCGCGGTGGCAAGGTGACCGTGCAGCAGGTGGCCACCGATGCCTTTGGCAATGCGTTGGGCCAGGGGCTCGTGGATGAAGTGACCTCGGGTGGCGGCTCTGGCTGGACGGCCTATCAGGAGGGGGACATCGGCCGCTCCGAGTTGCGTATGGGGCAGCCTTACGAACCGGACTTCGAGACGATCGACGCCTTCGCACAGGCATTTGGGGATGGCTCGGTCACTGAACGTGACTCAAGCAACGACCTACTCCTGGCAGCTGGCGATCAGTTCAGCATGGGCGGCCGTGGTCAAAACGAACCAGACCGCTTCCGGGCGGAGAACCTCGCTCGCATGCGAAGCCTGTTGGATCGCGCAAGTGATCCAGACTCAGTCGAGTACTACCGACAGCCGGATGGGACGGTGCGCATCGAACTGAGTGGTCTTGTCGATGAGACCGCGCAGGACGACTTCCGCCGCTTCGAGATCGAACAGATGAACGCCGCTGGCGCAATGAGCGGTGAGGTCGCGGGCAACGGCTTGATGATCGGCACTTCGTTCTCGTTCCCGGCGGAGAAACTGCTCGAAGGTGGATTCTTCCGGGGCTTGGTGCTTGGCCAGAGCGGCAGCAGCGTGCTGGACGCGCACCAGCCGGGCTTTGCGGAAAACCTCGGTGCCGGGGTCCGCGGTCTGGTGCTCTCGCCGATCAACACGGTAACGGGCCTGGTTGGCGAGGTGAGCAGCCAGTACAGCGACATGTACAACCTGCTGACGGGCTCGGAGAACTTCGCGCCGTCCAGCGCGCTGCTCAACAGCCTGCAGCGCGAAGGCATCGACGGCACGTTGCTCAACATGGGCCACAGCGTGCTGTCGGCGCCGAGCCAGCCGGTGTTTGATTTGCTCGATGGGCGCTACGAGCAGGCTGGCGCGGGATTGCCGGGGACTCTTGCGGCGGGATTCGGGCTTGCGCGGCTTGGTGGTCTTCGGCTTGGGACGATGAGTTCAGTGCCCTGGGACGACTTCTCGCCGAACGTGAACTGGGAGCATGTGTTTACGGGTGAGCTGCGTCCGGGCCGAGGAAGCGGGTTGCGTGCTCTTGGCTATCACCACGAGTCGGACTTCTCGCCCAGTACGGTAGAGGTGATCCCCGGAAGCAGGACGGCCGTCGATGCCAATGGCGTTTATCAGGCACGCGTCAAGATCGAGGATCCAACAACAGGGGCGTGGATCGACAAGCGCAGCCCTTCCAGCTTCTTCCCGCGGTTCTGGACGCCGGAGCGCGTCAGTACTGAAGTGATGTCCGCGTTTGAGCAGAAAGTCTGGCTGGGTGACCCGGTGTCGCCGACGGCTGTCCGTTCATGGGAAGGAATTAGCGGCAGCGGACTCCGCATTCAAGGGCACTTCCATAATGGCCGCATCGACACTGTGTATCCGATCTGGGGAGGTAGGCCATGACATCGGTGCGTTTATGGAAAGAAGCCAAGGATCCGAGACCTTGGGCGGCGGTTGGCTTAGAGGAGCGCGACCACTTGTTGGCGCAATTGATGCACGGCAATCTTCTCAGCAGCGAGTCCTGCGATCTGGTCATGGATGCGGCGACCAAAGCTGCCGCAAGTGCCAGCTTCGAAGACGACCTAGGCTTCTTCGATTCCGTGGCTGTCTACTTCAAAGGAGGCGTGGCCACGCTAGACCACGCCGTTCCCGAGTACGGCACCTATGCTCTGCCGGCGGATCAGCTCGTGCGAGTGCTGTCGGAGTGGCGGAAAGTGCTGCTGAGCAAGGAGCCGACTGAGTGCCAGCTTCTGATTGGGGGGTAGAGCGACGTTCTCGTCGCCTTCGTGGTCAGCTTCCAACTCGGACTCAGGGTTAGGTCTCAATTTGAACCCGGCTTCCCCGGCTGGGCCGCCTGTCCGACACCCTCGACGTGCTGCACTACCGCACGACGCAGGTGTACGCCGCGTTCGGCGAACCTGCGCACGACAATCGAGCACGTTGCCGCCCGCATCGAGCCGCTCGCTGTTGACGTTGCCGCGACCTGGCCTGCTGATGGTGCCGCCGGCGCCGGCGCCGGCGCCCGCCAGCGCGACAGCGACAGCATCGAAGCGCGCGCCGGACGCAATTGCCAGCACCCACTGCTCGACCGCCCGC
>CBFHAS010000228.1:0-2247 GCA_965653625.1 uncultured Burkholderiaceae bacterium
CTTCCATCGTTCGCTCCTTGGCGTTGATGGGTGGGGAAAATTCGACGACCACAACGGCGGATTATTGGAAGACCACTGACAGTCTGGCGCCAGCTGCGGCGGGCTGCGTGGTGCGCGCCGAGGCAAGGTGGTGCGTACTACCGTGGCGCACGCCAAAGCGGCGTGTTCGCTGGATCGGGTGAACCGGCACTTCACGGCGTATCGTCCGAACCAGCTGTGGGTCGCCGATTTCACCTACGTTTCGACCTGGCAGGGCTTCGTCTACGTCGCCTTCGTCATCGATATCTTCGCGCGGTACATCGTAGGTTGGCGCGTCAGCAGTTCGATGCAACCGACTTCGTGCTCGACGCCCTGGAGCAGGCCTTGTACGCGCGCCGGCACGAGCGTGAAAGTGCCTTGGTGCATCACAGCGACCGCGGTTCGCAGTACGTGTCTATTCGCTATAGCGAGCGGCTGTCGCAGGCTGGCATCGAGCCCTCCGTAGGCAGCACTGGCGACAGCTACGACACTCAGTTCAAACTCTGCCCTGAACGCCGACCTGGTCTGACCCGAGCTACGACTAGCCTTGCTGCCTTCGCGTTGACCTGTCGACCGAGTCGGACGTTCCCCGAGCACCGTCGGGCTCATCGCATGTGACCTTATAGGAGCTTTGCTCTGCACCCTGAGTGTCCTGTCCGGCTGTTGAGGTTGGCGATGCCGTCTTCAACTGCGAGGGAACATTCGAGTGAGTCATGACGAAGTCATTCTTGGGGTCGACACCCATCTGGACAAGCACGTCGGCGCGGTGATCAGCGTCGCCGGCAAACTTCTCGCGACGCAGGCCGTAGAAACGACGTCTGCTGGCTACCTCCAGTTGCTTGCTTGGGCGCGCTCGCTTGGAGATCTCCGGCGTGCCGGCGTGGAGGGCACTGCCACTTACGGCGCTGGCTTGACGAAGGTTCTGCGTGACAACAACATCGACGTCTTCGAGGTCAATCGCCCGGATCGCGCGACGCGGAGGTCGCGTGGTAAGGCTGATCCAACCGATGCCGAAAGTGCTGCCTGCGCGGTCTTATCCGGACGCGCGACGGCCATCCCGAAGGAACAGTCTGGCGCCGCTTACGCGATGCGTGCCGTGTCGGTTGCCCGTCGAAGCGCAGTGAAGGCGCGCACGCAGGCCATCAATCAACTGCGCGGCTTGCTGGTCAGCGCACCGCGGGAGATTCGGGAACGCCTGCTGCATACGAAGACCGAAGAATGCGTAGGCGCTTGTGCGCGAATCCGATCCTTGGGCAAGACGGCCCTGCTGAAGTCGCTGACCACCACACTTCGCATCCTGGCGAAACGATGGCCGGCGCTGGGCGCTGAGATCAAGCTCCTCGACTGCCAACTCGAGCACCTGACCAATGACCACGCACCGAGGCTGCGCAAAGAGTTCGGAGTCGGCGCGCAGACGGCCGCCGTGCTTGTTTGCGTGGCGGGCGATAACCCCGAACGACTCAGAAGCGAAGCTGCCTTGGCTGCTCTGTGCGGCGTGAGCCCGCTTCAGGCGTCATCCGGAAAGACCACTGCGTCATCGGCTGAACCGGGGCGGCGATCGTGCTGCAAACAACGCCCTGTGGACCATCGCAATGGTTCGAATGCGCAGCGATCCGCGGACCCAGGCATACGTGGCTCGCCGTACTTCCCAGGGCATGTCGAGGAAGGAGATCCAACGCTGCTTGAAGCGCTACATCGTGCGCGCTCTACCCCTTGATCCTTGCCGATCTGGGGCACTTGACGGCCGCCTCTTGACATAGGAGCGTCAACGCGCTGGCCGAGACCATCAACGGGCTGTTCAAGGCCAAGATCATCCATCGGCGCGGGCCTTGGAAGACGCGAGAGGCGGTCGAACTGGCCACGCTGGAGTGGGTCTCGTGGTTCAACCACCATCAGCCTGCTGGAGCCCATCGGCTACATCCCGCCGGCCGAAGCCGAGGCGAACTACTGGCGGCAACAAGGCCAGGTCCGGGTGACGAACCCGCCACGCCAGTTGGCCACATCGCGGGAGGGTTGAACCATCAGTACATGGTGGCCCAACCGGGGGGGCCTCCGGCGGCCCCTGCGGGGGGCTGATAGAAGGAGAATCCCAACAGCCAAACAGCCATCTTGACGATCAGGCCAGCCCGGCCTGACTCAAGCCAACAGGCCTCCTCGAAAGCCGGTACGGTTCACCAGTGCTCGATGGGCAGTTGATGGGTGATAAGCGTGGCGCGCAGGCTGGTTCGG
>CBFHAS010000229.1:0-1585 GCA_965653625.1 uncultured Burkholderiaceae bacterium
GTGATGGATTGGCTGCCGACCATCAGCGTCAGTCGGTACAGGTTCGAGTCGCCGGACTGGTCGAGCACGTAGCGCAGCGGCAGGCCGCCAGGCGCGGCAGTGGCCGGGCTTGGCTGGCTTGCGGCCGACGCCGGGGCCTGCGCCGCAGCGCCGGCCGGGACGAACTCCAGGAGGGCATAGCCCTTGTCCCGCAGCGCCTTGACCAGCGCCTGGCCGAACAGGTCGGGCGTGGGCTGTTGCAGCTCCAGGCGCGTGCGTGCGGGCACGTAGAGCGTGGCGAGCTGCTGCACGGCCTCGGTGGCGAGCTTCTGCTGATCGAGCGCGGCCGACTGGACGAAGTTGCCGTATGGCTGCTGGCTAGTGGTGGCGCAGCCGCCCAATGCCAGCGCGAGCAGCGCGAGGGAAGCAATCTTGCGCATGGTCACTTCCTCCGAACGATGGTCACGCGGTCTTGGCTGCTGCCAACACCGGCAATCAGGATCGCGCGGTCGAACACCGTGTCCACGATGTAGCGATTGCCCTGCACGCGATAGTTGACCAGCACCGTTTCGTCGTCGGTGAACAGGCCGCCTTCCTTGCGCACGACCAGGAGCGTCGGCGCTTCGGTCTGCTGCATCGCGCCGGGCATTTCGATGATGGTCTTGCGGCCATCGTTGTAGACGCGCACCGGCTTCCAGCTCGCCGAGCCGGACAGGTCGTAGTCGAACGTCAGATCGCCCAGGTACTCGCCGGTCGCGGGCAAGGTGTTCTCGGTGCGCTCCTGCTTCTCGCGGCGCTGGATCGCGTCCCACTTGGCTTGTGCTTCCTCGGGGTACGTGAACGAGACTTGCGGCATGTACTCGGTGCGATGCGAGCGCAGACGGAAGTGGTAGCTGCGCCGGTTCGTGGTCACGACCAGGCTGGTTTCGAGGCCCACGTCCATCGGCTTGATGATGAGGTGCTGGACCTCGGTCGCGCCGCTGCCGGTGATGGCCGGTTCCACCGTCCACCTGGCCGTGTCGCCCAGGTTGATCGAGTTCACCTGTTCGCCGGCCTGCAAGGCCACGTCGCACACCTGGAGCACCGCGCACACGATGCTGGGCTGCTGGACGCCATACACGAACTTGATGGCACCGCCCGAGCCGGCCACCGGCTTGATGCCGGTCGCCGATCCTGCTTCCCACTTCTTGGCGATGGCGAGCGCGGCGCGCTCCTGGGCCGTCAGGGTCGGGTTGGTCTTGTTGAAATACTTGTCGGCAATGTCGTCGCCGGGGGCGGCGAGTGCCAGCGAGGGCACCGCCACAGCAGCGCCCAGGATCACAGCGGAGAGGGTGTTTTTCATGGTTGATGACCTCGAAATCATTGAATGCGGGACCAGGAGTAATCGCGGATGAAGATGCTTTGCGGGTTCATCCGCATCTGCTCTTCTGTGGTGCTTGGCGTCACCTCGGCGACGTAGGTCGTCACGAGTGCGCGCATCGTCACAGGCGGTCCCTTGAGCGTCCCTTGACGGTCCCGCGCGGTTTCCACCCACTCGACTTGCAAGGTGGTCGGCGTTTGGGGCAGCGCGGTCTTGATCTCGATATCGACCATTTCCTTCTCTGCG